>JAZUKS010000060.1:0-18034 GCA_045643405.1 Bacteroidaceae bacterium
CCAGCAGGCGAACCGATGAGTTTGGCAACAGTATGCTTCTCGGTGTATTCACTCATATCGAAACGTACCAGTTCCAGTCCCAATTCCTGTGCCAACACACGGCACACCTCGGTCTTGCCCACACCGGTAGGACCCACGAAAAGCATGGAAGCAACAGGCTTGTCAGCATCCAGCAGACCAGCCTTACCCACCATAACCGCCTCGGTAGTGACGCGAATAGCCTCATCCTGTCCGAAGATCTGTGCAGACATGCGTTCGGCCAAGGTCTCGAGTTGCTCGCTACCCGTCTGAGTAGCCTCCATAGCCTGCTCGCTGATCTTGCAGATGCGACGCACAACCTGGTTGATAAGTTCCTTGCTGACAGTCTGCTTCTTCTGCATTTTCATTTCCCCCTTGCTTTTTCGCATCAGGGGATGCGTCTGACGGTAAGCACCAGCCTCGTCGAGCAAGTCAATCGCCTTATCGGGAAGGAAACGTCCAGTAATGTAACGAGCGCTCATCTCCACGACATGCTCCAGCACGCCATCGTCATAAAGAACACCATGATGTTCCTCATAGCGGGGGAACAATCCATATAGTATGTTCACCGTATCCTCTTTCGAAGGTTCGGCGATGTCAATCTGCTGGAAGCGTCGCACAAGTCCCTGACTCTTCTGGAAGTAACGGTTGTACTCCTTATAGGTAGTGGCACCGATGAAACGTATCTGTCCGCTCTCAAGGTAGGGTTTCAGGATGTTGCTTCCATCGAGCGACTGTTCGCTACTGGCACCGGAACCAACAAGGGTGTGAATCTCGTCGATATAAACGATACTGTTGCCTTCGGCAGACACTCCCTCCATGATGCTCTTAATGCGCTGTTCAAACTCACCTCGATAAGAGGTACCAGCCACCAGCGTACCCATATCCATCATATAGATACGCGCCCCTTGCAGACGAGCAGGCACCTGACCGTTTTCGATGCGTTCGGCAAGTCCGTACACCAAGGCCGTCTTGCCCACGCCAGGTTCGCCAATGTGCAATGGATTGTTCTTGTCACAACGGCACAAAACCTGAATGGTACGGTCCAACTCCTGCTCACGTCCCACCAACGGATTGTGACGGCGCCACACGTCGTTGATGCATGTAACGTACTTGCGCCAATCGTCACGGCTATGCGACGAATAAGGGGACATGCCCGAATAATTATCGTCGGAAGAGTAGTCATCATCGTCGTAATCCCAATCGTCTGTAACAGGGACGGGAGTTACTTCCTTACCCTCATAGGCATCGACAATGTCGCGGAGCACCTCACTATTGCCCTTTGAAGAGTCGGCATCCTGAGAGCGTGCCGATGAGAAATAGCGTTGCAGGATGTAACATGCCGTGGAATCCTCCAGGCAAAACATGGCATTGAGCACATGAGGCACATCCAGTTTCTTCTTCTTGGCACCCTCTGCCATCTTCGTGGCCAGCAACAAAAGGGTACACATCTGTGACGAGAACTGCAATTCGTAATCCACGTCATCGGGCACATGACTCATCTCGTTCGACAAATAGTCATGAATCTCGGCCGTGAATCCGTCATCAGGATTAAAGTGATAGGCCTTTGCCAACAAAGCGAACTCCTTTGACACGCTGACAATGCCCAGCAATATGTGTTCGGGCGTCAGGAACTCAGCCCTGCTACAGTCAGCATAGGTGATAGCGTATTCTATTATTTCTTGTAATCGTTTACTATTCAGCATATTATTATTTTAACTCTGACAAGTGCCACGTACTCAAATCCATACAAGCACAGTAAGTTTAAAACGGTAATTCATCCTCAGCGGGTTCTACGGTGAGACGGAAAGGGAACCCCTCCTCACGCGCCATATCCATAGCGCGGTTGGCCTTGCTGGTCGCTACGTCAAGACTATAGCGCCCCACAATGGCCTGCCCCTTGTGATGCACGTCGAGCATCAGGCGTGTGGCCTCCTCTCTATCCTTATAAAAAACACCCACAAGCACGTTTACCACAAAATCCATCGTGGTGAAATCGTCATTGTGCATAATGACATTGTATTGCTGGGGACGTTTGAATCTCTCCCTGATTGCCGTATTCGTGGCACTACCAAATTGTGGCATGATAATCGTTCAGTTTATAAGTTTAGCGCAAAAATACGAAAAATAGTGCATATATGCCCAACAAGAAGACTGAAAAATTCAAAGAAAACGTTAAGTAATGGTTAAAAAACAACAAGAGCATCCTTTTTCCCAAAAGAACGCTCTTAACAGCAATTTAATTTGAATCTTACAAATCAATCTTAACCTTAAAACTAACTAACCTAACTAATTCTGTATATCTATATCAGTCTTGATGTATTTCAATGTATGCTTTTTCTCTATAAGTAATTAATCTTTACCTTGAACAAAACTGATACCAAACTAACCTTAATCCAAAACTAATATAACCTAATCTTTTTAACCTTATATCTAATACCTAATATTGAATCTGCGTTGACTATATTGATTATTTTAATCTTTCTACCTTTTATTAAACCAACACCTATTCGCTACGTCCTGTGTAGCATTCTGCTTATATCTTTACCTAATTGAATTCTCTGTGAAGAACACCTCTGTGTTTCTTTTGACGCTGCAAAGGTACGGCGTTTTTTTCTATCCACAATCACATCTTCATCGAAAAGTGCAGAAAAATGCATTTATCTTGATTTATGTCAAGCACGCCCTGCCGAGAAAGCCATTTTTCCCTATTTTACCGTATTTTTGGGGCGCAAATGGTCATATATCAGCAAACTGCACTTTTCGTCCTGATTAATGTCCGATTTTGACAAAGCCCCGAAACAAGACACAAAATCACAACAAAACATCAATAACGTGCAAACGCGGAAATAAAATTTGGAACTTTGCCCACTTCTTTGTATCTTTGTGAACTAATACTAAAAAACATTCACGATGAAGAAACTACTCGCTTTTGCTATTGTCTGCCTGACTGCCACCACCCAGGCCGACGCCAATGGTGATAACACATCGCAGAATCTGCAAGGTTTTGAATATGCCACCTATTCGGAGGGTCCCGACGGCACGGAATGGCAGTCGCCCGAGCGCCTCTCGCTCAACAAACTGCAACCCACGGCTTATATGTTTCACTTTGCCGACGCAGAATCGGCCAAGGGGGTACAACCCGAAAAGAGCCAATACTACCAGTCGCTCGACGGCACATGGAAGTTCCATTGGGTAGCCAAGCCCGACGATCGTCCGGCCAAGTTCTATGAGACCTCGTACGACGTCTCTGCATGGGATGACATCGAAGTGCCCGGCTGTTGGAACGTGCAGGGACTGGGCAAGCACGGCGAGATGAAATACGGCGTGCCCCTCTACGTCAACCAACCCGTGATGTTCTATCACGAAGTCAAGGTGGGCGACTGGAAGGAGGGCGTGATGCGCCAACCCAAGGACCAGCGCTACACCACCTACAAGTACCCCAACGAGGTAGGTTCTTATCGCCGCACTTTTACGTTGCCTAGCGGGTGGGAGGGCCGCAACATCATCCTCAATTTCGATGGTGTCGACTCGTTCTTCTATCTCTGGATCAACGGCAAGTACGTCGGTTTCTCCAAGAATAGTCGTAACACCGCCTCGTTCGACATCACACCTTATATAAATACTAAGGGTGAAAACGTGGTGGCTGTCGAGGTCTATCGTTCGAGCGATGCCTCATTCCTTGAAGCACAGGACATGTTCCGTCTGCCCGGTATCATCCGCAGCACCTACCTCACCTCAACGCCCAGCGTGAAAATTGAAGATTTGGTGGTTCGCACTACAAAGATTGGTGCTGATGACGCAGAGATTAAGGTTGACCTGAATATCAAGGATAACGGAAAGAAAGCTCAGAAGAGTTACAACTACAGCTATAAGGTTTATCCTGTAGAACTCTACACCGACAACATCAAGGGCGAGGCAAAGGCATCTGCCGATGGTACTTGTGAAGGTGCTACATCAAGTGTTACCTTGCCTATCGGACAGGCCAAGCTCTGGAGTGCCGAGGCTCCTTATCGTTATGTCCTCGTGGCCGAACTGAAGGACAGGAAGGGCAACACCATCGACTGCGTCTCGACTTATTTTGGTGCTCGCACGGTCGAGATACGCGAGACCAAGGCTGAGGACGATGAGTTCGGTTTGGCCGGCCGCTATTTCTATGTCAATGACAAGCCCGTCAAACTGAAGGGTGTCAACCGCCACGAGACAAGTCTCGACCGCGGTCACGCCATCACCCACAAGCAGATGGAGGAGGAAGTCATGCTGATGAAGCGTGGCAACATCAACCACATCCGCATGTCGCATTACAGCAACGATCCCTACATGTACTACCTCTGCGACAAGTACGGTATCTACCTCGAGGACGAGTGCAACCTCGAGAGCCACCAATACTATTACGGTGATGCCTCGCTCTCACACCCCACAGAGTGGAAGGCTGCCCACGTGGCTCGCAACATGGAGATGGTACACGGACACGTCAATCACCCTTCCATCGTTATCTGGAGCCTTGGCAACGAGGCCGGTCCTGGCGACAATTTCAAGGCTGCCTATGAGGCCATCAAGGCTTTCGACAAGAGCCGCCCTGTGCAGTATGAGCGTAATAATAACATCGTGGATATGGGTTCAAACCAGTATCCCAGCGTAGCTTGGGTGCAGCAGGTAGCCAAGGGCAAGTCGAACGTGAAGTACCCCTACCACATCTCCGAGTACGCTCACTCTATGGGTAACTCGCTCGGCAACCTCGTTGACTACTGGGATGCCATGGAGTCCACCAACTTCTTCTGCGGTGGTGCCATCTGGGACTGGATTGACCAGGCCATCGACACCTACACTCCCGAAGGCGTCAAGTACATGGGCTACGGTGGCGACCATGGCGACTGGCCCAACGATGGTATGTTCTGTATGAATGGTATCATCCTGCCCGACCTCACCCCCAAGCCACAGTATTTCGAGGTGAAGAAGGTGTACCAGAACGTGGGCGTAACCCTCGAAGAGGTAAAAGACGTACCCGAAGGCACACCCCACGCCAAGGAGATAACGATCAAGGTGTTCAACAAGAACTACTTCGAGCCCATCACACCCAACACCTATCACATCAGCGCTATTCCCATCATCAACGGTAAGCCCTTTGAGGCCTTAACGCTGGATTTAGACCGTAATATCGCTCCACGCCAGTCGCAAACCTTCAAGTTTTATTTGGGTAGGAAATGCCTGGAAGGCGAACTCTACCTCAACGTCGAATTCCGTTTAGCCGAGCAGATGCCCTGGGCCCGTGCCGGTTACGTCCAGATGGCCGAGCAGCTCTTCATCAGCAACAACACCCAGCTCGCCTCTCTAAGCGAGGTCACCGCCACCGTTCCCGACGTTTCTCCGTCGGGTCTCAAGCTCACCCGTGGCGGCACCGAGACCGCCATCTCCGGCACCAACTTCAACCTCAGCTTCGATGACAGCAACGGCTCCCTCAGCCTCTACAACTACGGTGACCAGTACCTCATCGAGAGCGGCAACGGCCTAAAGCTCGATGCCTTCCGTGCCCCCGTCGACAACGACAACTGGGCATGGAACGCCTGGTTCCAGAACGGCCTCTATGACCTCCAGCACCGCACCACCTCTGCCCCCATCATCATCAACGAGAAGGATGGCAGCATCACCATCATCTACAATGTCATCTCTCAAGCCAAGGAGAAAGGCCGCGCCATCCACCGTCCCGGCAAGGCTGGCGAGCCCTTCGAGCGCATTGAAGCCACTCCCCTCGGTGAGAACGAGAGCGGCTTCACCTTCACCACCACCCAGCGCTACACCGTCTATCCCGATGGTACCGTTTCTTTGGCAAGCAGCATCGTCAGCAGCGATCCCAGCATCGCCCTGCCCCGTCTGGGCTATGCCTTGAAGATGCCCACCCGCTTCGACCAGTACCAGTACTACGGACGCGGCCCTCTCAACAACTATGCCGACCGCAAGACCGGTTCCTTCGTAGGCCTCTACAAGAGCACCGTCAAGGAGCAGTTCGTCAACTTCCCCAAGCCCCAGAGCATGGGTAACCGCGAAGGCGTACGCTGGGCTGCCGTCACTGACGCTCAGGGCACCGGTCTGCAGTTCATCGCCGACCAGCCTATGACCGAGACCGTCAATGGCATCACCACCAACAGCCGATGGATCTCAGCCTCCGTCCTGCCTTGGAGCGCTCTGCAGATGACCCTCGCTGCTCATCCTCACGAGTTACCAGAGAGCGACGGAACCTACATCCACCTCGACTGCCAGGTGACAGGCCTCGGTGGCAACAGTTGTGGCCAGGGCGGTCCCCTCTCACAGGATCGCGTACAGGGTTCGCTGCACCAGATGAAACTTATCATCAGCCCCGTCCGTCGTGGTGCCGAACTCAGCCAGCGTGCCCTCGTCACCAGCAAGGCACTCTGCCCCGTCAGCATCTCACGCGACCGTGCCGGCAACGTCAGCATCGTGGGTGATAATACAGCCACCACTCCCAGCATCCTCTGCTATCAGGTGACAGAACCCAGCAAGAAGCCCGGCAAGGTACAGAAGCATGACACCGCTAATCGCATGCCTTGCATCGTGCCCCTCCGCAATGGCGGTACCGTCACCGCTTGGTACGAGGGCGATGAAAAGGCTAAGACTACAGCATCCTTCGACAAGATAGAGACCGTACCTCTTGAGGTTGTCTACGTAAGCAGCGAAGAGGGACCCGGCGGAGATGTGGGCAAGAACATCGTCGACGGCGACCCATCCACCATCTGGCACACCATGTACAGTATCACCGTACCCAAGTACCCCCATTGGATAGACTTCGACTGCAACGAAGCGAAGACCATCAAGGGTTTCACCTACCTGCCCCGACAGGATGGCGGTAACAACGGTAACATCAAGGGCTACAAGGTGCAACTCAGCATGGACGGCAAGACATGGGGAGACGTGGTGGCAGAAGGCAACTTCGAGAACAACACGAAGGAGAAGAAAGTCATGCTGAAAACACCTCAGAAGGCTCGCTTCCTGCGTTTCACCGCTACCAGTAGCCAGAACGGAGCAGACTTTGCCAGTGGTGCAGAGTTTGGTGTCTTGGCAGAGTGAAGGCATCGCCAATTCTCGTCTAAGGAATGAATCACACGAAGACAACGACGTTTTTTATCTCTTCGTGTGACGATGTGACAAGTGTGACAGAAATACATTATGTGCTCAGAATCTGCACATTATGCTGTCACACTTGTCACGTTTGTCACACGTCACATTTGTCACACGCACACTAAGTTTGTTTACTACTCTGGAAAAAGTTGAATGGATTTGTTTTATTCTGGGAAAGAGTAAAACAAAGAATAATAATATAAATAATCTTTACATGCAGACACAGCACTTTAACTCTGCCACAAAATCAGGATGGAGAAATCGTCTCAATTTTGTCAAGATTTTAGAATTACAACGCATTGATAATGAGGTGAGTTTTCGAGCATTACACGAGGTGCACCCGAGGTGCCTCCGAGGTGTCTCTGCAAAATACGGGGGAACCTCGTGCAAACGTAAGGTTCACTTCGGGTGCTGTTCGGAGGAAGGGAAAATGGAATTTGCACGCAAAAACATCTTTACAACAAAACTCCTTTTTGTCACAATCGGCACGATGCACAGCTACCGTTACCGTTATGGTGACAACCAAGAAAACATGGACTATCTCATTTGGAATGCTGCCATCTCCAAGTCTTTCCTGAAGAACAAAGCGCTTACCGTCAAGTTCATCGGCCATGACCTCTTGCAGCAATTCACAAACAAAAACAGTCGAATCACTCCATACATGATGACCGAATCGTGGAACAACAGGAAGTCTTCCTATGGCATGCTTACCCTATCGTACGAGTTGAATGCAGCGCCTCAAAATAAAAAAGGAGCAAAAAAGTAGAAAGGATTCACTTTTTTTTCGTATCTTTGCCCCAAACCTAAATATTTGGAAATAATGATACGTAAATTACTCCCCACACTCACTTTGGGCGCTATGCTGTGCGCCTGTTCTGGCAACAAGGAACAGTCAGGAAACGAGTCTGATGCAGCAGCAAAGGACTCTATGGAAACCACTGTTGCAGTTGCCAACGAGAATGTAGTTGAACCCACTGACACTATTGCAGAAGACTGGGACGCGGACGACAAACCCATGCCCATATACGTTGTGGAGCATCTTGACAAAAACTACAACGTAGTGTCAAGATCAATGAGATTCATCTATTGCAATGAGAGCGACAGGGACTACTATCTGCCACGCGCCAAGAACTACACAACGCTGATCTGCAGCTGCAACAAGACCTTGAGCATCACCTACAAGGACGAGCAAAAGGGAAGAGAGATAGGCAGCATCATCGGTGGAATTTATGAATGCGAGATGAGCGGTCTGAACTACAAGAGCAAGGGAGGTGCCAGTTACGGATACGCCTTTACCGACAATTACATGAAGACGCACGAGGAGGTCGTAATGAAGTACCCCGGCGGAAAGGCGCCCAAGCAGGTCATCGACACGCTGCAGGCTCGCTATGGCATGAAGGTGCAGAGTAGCGTCAACTGTGGTGTGTCGGTAGATGGCAAGATTAGCATATACTCGGTTCAGATGCGTCCGAAGGGAAAGCGATGCCTGGGAATGAGAGTGATGCGCGTAGACAACGACATCTACACCTACGAGGAATGGGCAGAAAACTATAACAACAGTAGTGCATGGCACGTTGATGACGAGGGCGAATACCCAACTTTCAATATTATGGCAGTAACCAAGGGTGCCAAGGGCTACAACATCTTCTATAACGAGTCGGCGATTGAGAGCAGCAACGAGGAACTGCTGATGCTGCGAAACGGCAAATTCAAGTTCTACCGCTTTGCGCAATACTACAACCACATCGATTACTATCCACCTACCGACGAGGAAGAGGACGGATCTGACACAGAACCCATTGAGGAAAACGTAGAGGAAGTGGAAATCGGTAACGAAGAATAACCGTAATGAAAACGCCTTCGTCAAGGACTTAATGGCCTTCGTGGCGCTTTTCTGAACATAAAATCCCAACCCTCATTATATTCTGCCACCATGCCCATACGAGTATTTAAGATTTCTGCATACGACCATGTGGCCGAAACGGAACAGTTTGAAGCTATACGCCAGTATCTTGCCGACCTCTACAATGAGGATGGCAAGGAATGCGTCCTCATTGGCAACTACAACATTGAGGGTATAGAGCTGGATGCCTTGCTCATCACACAAGGCGGGGCAAAGATACTTGAATTCAAGAACTGGGGCGGAAAGATCACGGCACGTGAAAACGGAAACTGGACTGCCAACGGCATGACCATTGAGGGGGGGGCCGGACGCAAGACACCCTACGAGCAGATAAGGCTGAACCGCAGCAGAGTGGCTAAGGGACTGAACCGATTGTGCGGTATTGAACCACAAGCCATAAGCGCATGCATCATCTTCGGCAAAAAGTGCGAGATAGATGATGAGCAGTTGTCGGAAACCGTGAAAATGTGGCTTACGGTTACTGACTGCCAGCATCTTGAGCGTATGATGAAGGGAACGGACCGTGAGGTGATAGACCACGAACTGCTGGCCGACCTGCCCAGCATGCTGAGGATTGAGGAATTTGACGAAAAACTGTGTAACGGTTTGTCACACTTGTCACACCTGTCACACTTGTCACACACAGAAAATAAACCGGGCAACAAGAACACAAAGGAGCAGGAGGGACAGAATACGGAGAGATATACTCCCGAGACTGCAGCAAGCCTGTTTGACGAACTGCAAGGGTCGCTGAGACATCTGCCCAACTACACCAAGGTGTATAACCACATGAGCCGAGTGTTCATGAAATGCCTTGAACAAGGCACCGCAGGAAACCGACTGAACCTGTGCGGAGCATTTGCCAAGACGGATTACCTACTGAAGGAACATCGTGCCTCGCACAGTCTGGTGAAGATGACGAACGACACACGTTCGAGATTACGCAGAAGGGGAGAACTGCCTGAGAAAGACTTGCAGAAATGGCATCTCTACGACCTGCGCAATCTGTCGAAGTTCATGTCGCTCGTCTACCATACTCCCATACCCGCAACGCTTGTAGACCTCTTTCCCATCGAACGTGAGGAGACTTACGTGCCATCGCTCATCGGCGAGAAGATGCGCATCATCGTGGACAGGTGGGACGACGAGTATGTGTACGGTCCGTCGGAGGATTGGGCAGCAGGAGAAGATGTGAAGGTGTGCTACGCCCACGGCAACAAGATATATGACTACGACTGGACGTATCTTAGCGGGATGTTCTATAAGGGGGCACAAATCAACGTGATACGTCCACGTGAAAGCAAGGGGGTAATATACCCCGAACTGATTATCTTTGAACCCGACTATCTGGTAGACATCTCTACGATAGCACGCTGCTTTACCAACTATGCCGAGTCGCCCTTTGTCAATCTGATCAACAAGTTGCAAGCATCGGAATCGACAATACATACAGAACTTGGTAACTTTGCCGGACAGTTGCTTGACGAACAGATACACCAATCGAGTACCCCACGCACGTACAAGGACAGCATAATGGAGTACTTTCAGCGCAACGCCATCAGTCTGCTCACAGTAGGAATGCAACCCGACTTCCACTCCAACGCACAGGCACAGCAACAAAACATAGCGCACGCCATTGGCGAGGTGCTGCCCGAAAGCGTGGCGAGTTTCGATCCGACCGAGGGTATGGTGGAACCTTCGTTCTTCTCGGAGATGCTGGGTCTGCAGGGACGTATGGACTACCTGCAACTGGACTACAAGGTGCTGCTTGAGCAGAAGGCCGGCAAGGGAGACTTCCCCTACGATGGGTTCGTGAAACCCAAATACAAGGAGGAGCACTATGTGCAGATGCTGCTGTACATGATGCTCATCCGCTACAATTTCAGAGAGACATACGAAAAGAACAAGCAGGAACTGAGCGCCTTCTTGCTCTACTCAAAATACAAAGAGAGTCTGTTGGGACTGGGCTTTGCCCCCGAACTCATCTTCCGTGCCATAAAACTGCGCAATGCACTGGCACGGTCGGAAATGCTCTATGCACACGAGAACGGGTTCCGCCTGCTTGACACGATGACGCCCGAGACGCTGAACATAAAGCACGATGAAAGCAATCTGTGGAAGCGTTTTCAAAGCGACCAGATAGCGGGCGTCCTGACTCCCATACAACAGGCATCGGAACTGGAAAAGGCATACTTCTACCGATTCCTGACCTTCATTGCCAACGAGCACATGTTGTCAAAACTGGGCAACAAGACGAAGGAGAACTCTGGTTTCGCCTCAAAATGGTATGACACGCTGGAAGAGAAACTGCAAGCGGGCAACATCTATGACCAACTGCAACTAATATCGCCCAACGCTGACAGTACGGGCAGCGTGAGAAGGGTGAAACTGCGCTTTACGGAACGTGCCAACAGCGACATGTCAAACTTCCGTGTCGGTGACATCGTCATACTCTACGCCTACGAACCTGACAAGGAACCTGATGCCAGAAAGACGATGGTATTCCGTGGTTCGATAGAGAGACTTGACACGGAAACCGTGGAGGTGGTGCTGCGTGCCTTGCAGTCGGACCCCAAGGTGTTTCTGCGTGAAAAGGGCAAAGTGTGGGCCATTGAGCACGACTTTATGGAATCGTCATACGGTTCGCTATACCGGGGCATGCACGCCTTCCTCATGGCACCCAAAAGCAGAAGGGACCTATGGCTGATGCAAAGAGAACCAGAGGTAGACAATACAAGAATCATCAATGGTGACTACGGAAGTTTCAACGAACTGTCTCTGCGCGTGAAACGTGCCAAGGACATCTTCCTCATCATCGGTCCTCCGGGAACAGGAAAGACGTCGTTTGGACTGCTCAACACGCTGAAGGAGGAACTGACGGAACCCAACAGTTCGGTGCTGCTTCTATCGTTCACCAACCGTGCTGTGGATGAAATATGCAGCAAACTATACAAAGACGGCATCGACTTCATACGCATTGGAGGAGGTTTGACATGCTCGCGCGAATATTGGGACAAACTGCTGACCAACAAGGCGCAAGACTGCCGGAATCTGGAAGAGCTAAAACAGGTCATCACACAACAGCGTGTGTTTGTGGCCACAACAACTGCCATGAATGCCAATATCTCGCTGTTCAAGCTAAAAAAGTTCAGCTTGGCCATCATCGACGAGGCATCACAAATACTCGAACCGCACCTCATCAGCATCATCAGCGCCCATAACCAAGGAGTACCGGCCATCAGCAAAATGGTGATGATAGGCGACCATAAGCAGTTGCCTGCCGTGGTGCAACAGACTCCCGAGCTGTCACGCGTACAAGACGCACAGTTGCTCAGCATCCACCTTACCGATTGCCGTTTGTCGCTGTTTGAGCGCTTCCTGAATGTCTACCGTAAGGAGGACGGAACGTATGACGAGCGCTTTGTGTATATGCTCACCAAACAAGGACGCATGCATCGTGACATTGCCCGTTTCCCCAACCAGGCCTTCTATGGGGGCAAGTTGGAGGAGGTTCCACTACCCCACCAGCAAGTGGAGCTTCCAACCATGAAAGGCAAGAACGATATAGGCAAGATACTGGAGACGCGCCGCATCGCTTTCCTGCATGCTGACGCTCCCGAGCAATCCATCTCGGACAAGGTGAACCAGGTGGAGGCAGACATGATTGCTGCCATCGTATTGCGCATCTACGAGAAGGAAAAGGAGACATTTGATGTTGAAAACACCGTAGGCGTGATTGTGCCCTACCGAAACCAGATTGCCACCGTGCGCAACACCATTGACAAGTATGGCATTGAGGTATTGCACGACATCACCATCGACACGGTGGAACGCTATCAAGGCAGCCAGCGAAGATACATCATATACGGATTTACCGTACAAGAGTACTATCAGTTGAACTTCCTGACAAACAATACGTTTACGGATTGGGACGGAAGCATCATCGACCGCAAGCTCAATGTTGCCATGACACGTGCTGAGGAGCACCTCATCATGGTGGGCAACACAGACCTACTGTCAAGGAACTACATCTTCCGCAAACTCATTGAGTTCGTACAAAGTAAAAAAGGATATTTCAAGGAACTGAAATAAGAAAGGAACAGAAACAAGAGTGGATTCTGCTCGTGCCGTATCATGTGTGGACTGACAGGATGCTTGTCAGTCAATATCGAGTAATGGCTTACTCTTCCTCTATTCGGTGCAGTTCCTCTATGCCCGCATTCTTGATATCAACAAAATCGGCAAAGATACAGATATCGTCACTGACTTCACGAAGATAGAGGTCAATAATACCGCAAGGACGGCCTTTCCTACCTGCCACATAGACGGGAGGCATGTGCCAATCGCCTGTCTGCTCGTCATCCCATGACTGGCCCGTTCCCTTCACATAGGGCTTTCCAGTGACATCTATACATTTATATTCTGCCAATACGCAATCCAGCAAATAGGACATGAGGCGAGGAGCCATCTCGTTGAGGGATGCCTTATCCTTCTTGTCCTGGACATAATGCGAAGCCGAAGTCATCAGCGTTACCGAGTTTACCTTATGCGTCTTGACGTTATCGATGACATTGGCCAGCACACCAAGATCCCACACATTACCACGCATACTCTGCGTGTCCATCTGCGTGAAGCCTTTCTGCACTAACTCCTGACAAAAATCAGTTGCCTTCTTGTCCAGAGAAATACCATGAAACGTCATGTGCTTGGATTGCGCCATCATAATGGTTGAGAAAAACAAGCAAACAAGCGACAAACATGCCTTGCGATATCCGTATACGTTCATAAGACTTTCTTAACTTTAACTTGGTTTTTGCAAAATTAGATGATTTCCGCGACACAACCAAATAAAAGGGACAAAATTCGTAAGCACCTACACAATAAAAGCGTAATGGGAGTTTGGGGAAGTATAGGAAATTCAGGAGGACGTACAGGGAGTCTAAAAGCATAAAGAGCGTTCTTTTTGGTGCATTATTACGTCTTCTAATGTTTCAACAATGACTACTTATGGTAAATCTGCACAACAAAAATACATAAAGATGGCATGATGAAAGTAAAAAAGTACATGATCAAGTCAAGAAAATAGTCTATACACGTATTTGCGCAGTTATTTTCGGCAACAAACCACAAAAAAAACTACATACGTACAAACATTTACCATTTTTTATATATATTTGCAAAAATCAAATGATAAAGCATTAATTTCAAAACTGAATTTTGGGATTTAATTATTAATTTTTTAAATCATTAAACCATTAAAAACACATGAATACAGACGAACTTCACAAGATTTTCAATTTAGTTTGCGACGCCCCTGATGGTGAAGTATTCAAAATAGAGCATTTACCAGATCTTTTACTGAATAGTTCTATCAACGACAGTACTCCTCATGTGCACACCTTCTATGAGATTCTCTGGATTCAGGAAGGAGAGGGAGTCCATACACTCGACTTCCAGAAGTATGATGTGAAACCCAATACGCTATTCTTAATCACCCCGGGACAAGTGCATTATTTCGACAATAAGCGCGACTATAAGGGCGTGACCATCAAACTGTGCAATGATTTCTTGAAAGAGGATCGTTGCGATACCAGCTTGTACTTGAAATATGACGTGTTCAGTACCCGCCAAAGTGCTCCTTTCTATATTGATGACGATACCGCATTGCAACTGCAAAGCATCGTTGACGAGATGGAAAACGAGGTTAAGCACGAAGACGAGATTGGACACATGGATATCCTGCGTTCGCTTACCCGAATGCTTCTCATTAAAGTCTACAGACATGGAAAGAATGCAACTAAGCCACGTCTGGATTCACTGAAACCGGCACAACGCCTCTTCATGCATTTCCGCAACATGCTGGAAACCGAGTTTACGCACATGCACACCGTTCAGGAGTATGCCGACAAACTCAATGTGGCAGTACGTACGCTGAACAAGGCAGTCAAGGACAATACGGGCATTTCGCCCTTGGCATTTATCAACGACCGCATCATGATTGAGGCAAAGCGACAAGTTCGCTACACCAATCAGATGGTAAAAGAGGTTGCCTTTAATCTGGGATTTGAAGACCCTTCGTATTTCGTGAAATTCTTCAAAAGACAGACAGGAGTGCTTCCATCTGTTTTCCGTGCCCAGAATGAATCCAACCAAATTGGCAGAAAGTGCAAGAAGATAAAACCATGCGATTAATCAGACTAAACTAGCATTTTAGGTCATTAATGCAATAAATCTCATGGTTTCTTTGGCATTTTGCCATAAAACAAGTAACTTTGCATTAGTTATCCAATTTTAATTATAAATAATGTTTCTGAAAGAATTCGGCTGTCGGGAGACAGCCGTTTTTCGTATATAGGATAGTATCAATACTGATTAGTGGTATTTTTACTGTTGACTCATGAAACTGCGTGCGTAGTACGATGCAACCAACTTTTCGGACTGAACCAGACAATTCCACAAACAACATTATTATGCTGTATCAACACTGTTTTTCCGATCCTCGATTGATATGAATCAAGAACTCGGTGTCAATGGCAACATTTTTCATCAAAAACATTGCTATTTTCGAAAAAGGCAGTACCTTTGCATCAGTTTTTCATGGTATTAGATTTAAGGTTAGTAAAAAAAGATTGGTTGTCGGGAGACAACCCTTTTTTGTATATACCCTATGTTTATTCCCTAACATCCTTTCTTGCTTAGATTCAACTCATAGCCCAATTACCTCGTATCAATCGGCATACGGTCGGAATATGTGTTGGTAAACTTTGCAAAAACAGTCTCACAGACCTCTTACCTTATCATTATATGTAAAGAGGCCGGCACGATTGCCACGGTAGTTATCCCTGGACATGCAAAATGAAAGGAGCAGACAAACAGAAAAGGACGGAAAATATAAGGCTTTGTTTTTCATGTAAAACGATGTGTAGAGACGAGAATTTGTTGGCAAAGATGGTGAAGATGGTTTTGAATGTATCTTTGTCAACTTCACCTTCTGAGTAGGGAGATTTCGAAGGGAAGCAAGCATCATCATTCACAAAGATAATCCTTATTAAGGATAGAACAAAAGAAAACTATCAAAAAGAGGAATGATACTGGCATTTTAGTACACAATCATCACTTTTTCAGTCAATTTACTTATCATTTCGCAAAAGAATTTTGCAGATATAAAAACTATGTATTAACTTTGCAACATGAAAATTAACACCAAAGCATCTATAAGAAACTTCTATATCCGGACAATTGATTTTGCCAAGGGTATACGATTTGCAAAGAACAAGAATCTTTGCACAGACTCATGGTCGAATTGCATAGAAGTATGCCAGCCTTTCAGACAGAACGAAACGCTGGAAAACAAAAAGCATAACCTTCGTGAAGCGTCAAAATGCATCAATAACGTAGTCATCCGTCCCGGAGAGATCTTCTCTTTCTGGCATCTCATCGGTAATCCCAACGATTGCCAACGATTCAAGGAAGGACGAAGCATTCACGGGGGAGTTCTCAGCAAGGACATGGGTGGTGGCCTTTGCCAGGCATCGGGCATCATTCACCATTTGGCTCTTTTGGCTAAATTAGAGGTAATAGAACGCTACCAGCACTCTGTCGACCTTTATGACGATGAGACACGCTTCGCACCATTAGGAACTGATGCAACGGTCTTCTATGGCTTCAAAGATTTCAGGTTGCGCAACAACCTACCCTACCCTATCTCTTTCCAGTTGATTATCGAAGATGACCAACTACGTGCCATTATCAGAAGCCAGAAGCCATTTACCCCACAAGAACTGCATTATGCCATCACGACTGATAGCAAGCAGAGAAAGCATGTTCACATCTTCAACGAACAAAACCAAACCATATCATTCTCTGTTTACAATCCTAAAACAAGCATAATCTAAACAGTCTTGTTGGCCGTTGGCCGTCATCCACCCTCTCGACCGACAAGGAACCTATCCCATTAATGTTATGGGCATCCTGATCTTTGGGGTATAAAGCAAGTACTCATTCTCCTCGAAAGTTATCTTGGAGAAGATGACTGTTGCCTTCCCAACGAGCGCCCTTAAAAACCTTTTGTCAACACTACAATTACAACTGAAATTGCAACTGAAATTGCAACTACAATCAACATTGTAATCAATACTACAATCACAACTGCACTATACTTATAAATCTGATTATCAAGGATATCTCCATATTCACATATTTGTATATTTGGAGATATCCGAATATACAGATATTACGATATCGAAATACCTACATATCGTAATATGTGTATAACATAGTTCGTTCTTTACACACAAAACTCCAAAAACACACGTATGTTTAAGCGCATACGTATATATGAATCAGAACTAAATTATGAACTACTAACTATGAACTATGAATTATGAACTATGAATCATGAACTGTGAATCATGAACTGTAAACTGACTACGCATCGTCACACCAACTCATCTAAGCGTAATGTATATGAGTATGTGTAAATGGCCTTAAATGTTTCCCAACACAGGAATATCGAAATATTAATGTATACAGATACGGGGATACGCAAATACTTGCTTATTCAGATATCAACATATTTGCATATCTGAATATATGCATATTGCATATACAAATACGTAAATATATAAGTATCGGAATACAGAAATATCAAAATACACAAATATACAGATATCGAGATATCGAAATATCGGAATATACAAATATAGGAATATCGGAATATTTATATATAGTTACGAATATTTGTGTTTATTTCTTATTATTTGAGTATTTTAGTATATTAGAATATAGAAATACTTTCTTTTATTTATAAATAGGTAGTTATTTTCAAATTAGTTTGAATATTTAAAAATAATTGCGTACATTTGCACAACAAATGAAAATAATAACAGATATTTCAAAATAATATGCCACAAAGCATAGCAATTATGAATGATAAAGGCGGTGTGGCAAAGACCACAACAACCATCAATTTGGCCACAG
>JAZUKS010000061.1:0-30610 GCA_045643405.1 Bacteroidaceae bacterium
GAAGTATCAGGAGATTATTCAAGCATATAATCAGGAACAGAATCGGGCTACAATTGAGAAAACATTTGAGGATTTGATGCATCTGTCCCAAACTCTCAGCGAAGAAGAGAAGCGCTATGTTAGAGAAGGTTTCAAGAGTGATGAAGAACTCTCATTATATGACCTCCTGTTGAAAGATAATCTATCAAAGACAGAGGTTAAGAAACTGAAGGATGTTGCCATAGAGTTGCTTGCGAAGATAAAAGGACAGTTGGCTGGTATGGATCATCCGTTTGACAAACCAACGACTCGCGCTACGCTTATCATTACTATCCGTGATGTCTTGTGGCAGGAACTCCCAGAGAGTTACAGTGAAGAAAGCATAAACTACTACCGCGATACCATCTATAACTATGTAAGTCAAAGATATGGTGGTGTGGCATAATAATATAGAGTGAACGAAAATGAATCGACTCGTTATCATAGGCAATGGCTTTGATATAGCTCATGGTCTCAAAACCAGTTACATGGATTTCATAAACTGGTATTGGGAGCAGCGAGTAGATGGCTTTGTGGGTAATTCCTGTCGAGAAAAGATGCCAATTGTGAGAAAACGAATTTGTCTTGAAACATATGCAGTCATTGGTTTTGGCAGCAAAGTTACAAATTCAAGTCCGTTGACTCGCAAAATTGCTTCTAATAGACTATATTTCAATTATCTCAAAGAACGATTCATCCACTTTTACGGGACAGTAGTGAAAACGTATATTAAAGTGTACCATAAAAAACTGACATCATCTTTTTATAGTAAAAGGGCACAGAATCGATTTTTGCTTTTTTTATAAAAAAGTGATATGCGTATTCAGTAAGGTTGTTTTTTTCTGTGCTGTTGTGCTTTTTTATGCAGTTTATGCTATTTTATGTATACGTATTTTGGCACAATCTGTTCTTTTTGCTAATTTTGTATTCAATCATGTAGGCGTAATGATTTTCTGCATTTTGTGCCACCTTTTAGGTGGGGCCATAAACATGTATGCAAGGAAAAACGTCGCGCAGATTGTTCTAAAACTCAAAATAAAGGATTGCATAACATTTATCCATGTCATTTTGGAGCAGAATCATAGAATCTATTAGCGGTGAGGAACAAAAGGGTTCCATTCCCCAGAAGGAAGTGTCTCACGACGCTTCCCGCTATGCTATTATTGATGTCGAGGTTGGCATGAAGGATAGAAAGATTCATGATATCGGGGCATGGAGATGTGATAGGGCGGTTTTTCATTCTGCAGACAAGCGTGCATTGATGAATTTTTTGCATGAGGTGGATTATGTATGTGGTCACAATATAATTCATCATGATGCGAAATATCTGTTCGGAGAAGAAGTGAATAGATGGACGTTGGTTGATACTTTGTATGTTTCGCCATTGTTGTTCCCCGAACGTCCTTATCATCGACTACTCAAGGATGATAAATTAATGAGTGATCAGATGAATAATCCCGTCAACGATTGCGAAAAGGCTCGTGACTTGTTGATGGACGAAGTAACACGCTGGAATGCCTTGACGGAATCTAAGAGAGAGATTTACACAACCCTTCTCTATGCGGTTCCTGAATTTAATGGTTTTCTTCAATATGTCAATGCAAACCCCCTCTCAGACTCACAACTGCAAGACATTATTCGTTCGGAATATAGTGGAAAGATTTGTGAGCACGCGAATCTTGCAGACATCGTCTCTCACCAACCAGTAGAATTGGCATACGCTCTTGCCTTGATAGACACGACCGATTATCGCTCTATAACCCCAGCATGGGTATTGCACAATTATCCTTGTGTGGAGAATGTCGTGAGGGTACTTCGTCATACAAGATGCGAAGACGGTTGCTCGTATTGCAATAGGAACCTAGATGCCAGATACAACCTGAAACAGTTCTTTGGTTTCGAGCAATTCCGCACATACGAAGGTGAACCTCTTCAGGAGAATGCTGTAAGGGGTGCTGTAGAAGGAAAATCCTTGTTGGCAATCTTTCCGACAGGCGGTGGAAAATCACTGACTTTCCAATTGCCTGCCTTGATGGAGGGCAGGTCAGTGCATGGTCTTACTGTGGTCATATCGCCTCTGCAATCGCTGATGAAAGACCAGGTAGATAACCTTGCTGAACGTGGTATTACGGATGCTGTTACCATTAACGGACTGCTCGACCCCATCAGTCGTTCACTGGCTTTCCAGCGCGTTCAGGATGGTGATGCTTCTTTGCTGTATATTGCTCCAGAGATGCTACGTTCAAAGACTATCGAAAGAATACTCTTGTCACGTCATGTTGTGCGGTTTGTTATAGACGAAGCACATTGTTTCTCTTCATGGGGGCAGGATTTCCGTGTAGATTACCTTTATATCGGTAAGTTCATTAGCGAATACCAGAAAAAGAAGCGATGCCAAGCACCTATCCCTGTATCGTGTTTTACTGCTACTGCCAAACAAAAGGTGGTGCAGGATATCTGTGACTATTTTAAGCAGACGCTTGATTTGGACCTTCAACTATTTGCCTCCACTGCTTCACGCACCAATCTTCGCTATTCTGTCATACATGCAGATACTGATGAGGACAAATATTTGAAACTTCGTTCTTTAATAGCAGAATCTTCTTGTCCTACCATTATCTATGTGTCACGAACGAAGCGTACAACCCAATTGGCAGAGAAACTCTCGCGTGATGGCTATAAGGCTTTGCCATTCAATGGAAGGATGGATGCTGATGAGAAGATTGCTAATCAGGATGCATTTATGTCAGATCGTGTTCGTGTCATTGTGGCAACATCTGCTTTTGGTATGGGTGTTGACAAAAAGGACGTGGGATTGGTAGTGCATTATGATATTTCGGATTCCCTTGAAAATTACGTGCAAGAGGCAGGACGAGCAGGTCGTGATCCACATCTCGAAGCACGATGCTTTGTATTGTATAGCGATGCCGACCTTGATAAGCATTTTATCCTGCTTAATCAAACGAAGTTGAGTATAAGTGAGATACAGCAGGTATGGAAGGCGGTTAAGGATATGACCAAACAACGCAAGCGTGCTTGTTGCTCTGCATTGGAAATAGCAAGAAAAGCAGGCTGGGATGATTCGGTGTATGATATAGAGACTCGTGTGCGAACCGCTATTGCGGCTCTTGAACAAGCTGGTTATCTGGAACGAGGAAACAATGTGCCTCATGTGTATGCAACAGGCATTACTGTGAGAAATGTGGATGAAGCACGGCAACGCATCACAGAATCTCTTCTTTTTGAAGGTGAAGAGATAGAGAAAGCGGTGCGCATCATCAAGTCACTTATTTCTCAGAAGTACATCGACAAGGCGCAGAATTCTGAGGCAGAGTCACGTGTGGACTATTTGGCGGACATCCTTGGGTTGAGTAAAAGCGAGGTGGTGTCATCTGTAGAACGTATGCGTCAAGAAGGAATCTTGGCAGACACAAAGGATGTTTCTGCTTATTTGCATGATGCCGATGTTTCAGAGAACAAGTCAAAAAAACTTCTGGAGCGATTTGCCAAACTTGAACGATATATTCTGAATGAGATTCCTGACAACGCACTTCGAGTTTCTTGTAAACAATTGAATGAAAATGCTCAGGATGAAGGTGTTACGACATCTACCGAGAAAGATATTCGTACACTGCTCTACTTCCTTACTATAAAAGGTTATACCCGCAAGAAAGAGGACGCAGCTCATAATATGGAGTTAATGCGTCAAGCAGATCTTGAAGCAACTTTGAAACGCTTTGAGAAGCGCTTGGAGATATGTCGTTTTGCTGTTGACTGGCTATATAACCTGTCGCAGCCTACAGCAGATGAGGAGACAAAGCGAATGGGAGTTCAGTTCTCTGTTGTTGAGTTGCTGAAGGACCTCAAATCACAATGTCTGTTTGATATAATACATGATGTTCAATTGGAAGACGTTGAAGAGGCCTTGCTTTATCTATCCAAGATAGGAGCATTGAAACTGGAAGGAGGCTTCTTGGTGCTGTATAACGCTATGGACATTCGTCGTATTAAGGATAATAAGTTCCGTTACAAGCAGGATGATTACCGTATGCTGAATGAGTTCTATAGACAGAAGATTCAGCAAGTGCACATCGTGGGTGAATATGCCAATCTAATGGTTCGCGACTATGATGCGGCTTTAAGATATGTGCAGGACTACTTTCAGATGGATTACAAGCGTTTTGTGGCAAAATATTTTAAAGGAGACCGCTTACAAGAGATTGAACGTAATGTTACACCAGAGAAGTATCAGCAACTTTTTGGTACTTTGTCTGAGAAGCAGATGGAGATCATCTCTGACAAAGAGTCCCGTTGCATTGTGGTGGCAGCAGGTCCTGGTAGCGGTAAGACACGTGTGTTGGCGCATAAATTGGCATCGTTGCTACTTCTGGAGGATGTCAAGCATGAGCAGTTGCTGATGCTTACCTTCTCGCGTGCCGCTGCCATAGAATTCAAGCAACGATTAATGGGGCTTATCGGTAATGCTGCGCATTTCGTGGAAATCAAGACCTTCCACTCTTATTGTTTTGAATTGCTCGGCAGAATAGGTAATCTTGATGAGGTTAAGGACGTAGTGGCGCGTGCTGCCCATATGATAAATGATGGTGAAGTGGAGCCTAACCGAATTGCCAAGACAGTTCTTGTTATTGATGAGGCGCAGGACATGAGTTCCGAAGAATATGCGCTTGTGAGTGCTCTGATGGCAGTAAACGAGGATATGCGTGTGATTGCTGTCGGCGATGATGACCAGAATATCTTCGAATTTCGTGGCTCCAACTCTAAATACATGGCACAATTGCAAAAAGTGTCAGGGGGTAGTTTTGTTGAGATGACTGAAAACTATCGTAGTCCGCAACATGTTGTGAACTTTGCCAATGCCTTTGTCATGCGTATATGTGGCAGAATGAAGACGGGTCAGATTGTTTCAATGAGTGCAGAAGAAGGCTATGTCGGATTGACACATCACTTGTCGAATTTCATGTATGAACCTCTTGTCCGTGAACTTATGGTTCATCATGGTCAGGGAACCAGTTGTGTGCTTACTCAAACGAATGAGGAGGCTGTTATTCTTGTTGCTCTGTTGAGGAACAATGGATTGCATAGCAAGTTGATTCAGAGTATGGACGGATTCCGGTTCTGGAATATGGCTGAAGTGCGAATGTTCCTGAAACATATTGATGCCAATACAAATACACCTTTGATTTCTTCTAAGGTATGGGAAGATGCAAAATGCAGGACTTATGCGGCATACGCCTCATCAGAAAGCCTTCATTATTTACAGCAATGCATCCGTTTGTTCGAAGAAACCAATAAGGTAAAATATCTTGCCGACTTCAAGGAGTTTGTCTTCGAGTCTTCCGTAGAGGACTTCTGTGACCTCTCTGGGGCCGATGTCGTGGTGTCAACCATACACAAATCGAAAGGCCGTGAGTTTGATGATGTTTACATGTTGCTCACCGAGCAACGACGTCTCACAGATGAATTGCTACGCAGATACTATGTGGGTCTGACACGTGCCAAAAAGCGTTTGTTCATTCATACAAACTCCTCTTTGTTTGACAACCTGCAAGCAGACAAGAAAGTCGTTGATCAGAATCAGTATGCAATGCCTGAAGAAATAGTTCTCCAACTCTCGCACAAGGATGTAAATCTGGGTTATTTCAAACCACGTAAGAAAGAGATTCTTGCTTTAAGAGCCGGTGAGGAATTACGTTTTGAGGATAACTTTTTCTATACGATGAAAACAAATCTTCCTGTGGCTCAACTATCACAGAAGATGCAAGCAGAACTTCTGCTTTGGATAGTAAAGCATTATTTCGTGTCAGGTGCAACCATCCGTTTCGTCGTGGCATGGCGACCAAAGGATGCACCGAAAGACGAAAAAGAACATGCCGTTCTGCTAATGGACTTGAAACTGAAAAAGATAACCGAACCAGTATTTGGGATATAATTGTTTGATACTGTTAATTAACGTTAGACGAAGCGTAAATGTCTTCGTAATTCATTACAAAGGAGAAGTTTTGTTTGGTTCCCTCTCGCTCTGATCAAACAATGTCGACACTATGATGATTCTTCGTTTTGCCTATGACGTGATTCCCACTTCATTCCCACTTGACTCCCACTTCATTCCCACTTAAAGTCGGAGTGTAGTGGGATTTATGTGGGAATGAAACTGGTGTGTTTTCGTATGCAGAGCGAAGGAAGTACGGAAGATCTGCATTTTCAAATCAATAATGCATTGGTAAAAAAACGATACAAATATTAAAAGCAAAAAGCGACTTCAAATCTGCTGTGTGATGTTTTTTTGCCAAACGTATCATCAATCTGTATGATGGCACCATCGTTGACCAAACAGAACTGTAGGGTAATAGACAACGGACAAGACCCCCTCTGCCCTGCGGGCATCTCCCCCTCTATGGGGAGAAGGCTGGCGCGATGAGGGACGATGCTTGAGAGGTGGTCTTTTTTCTATCCCTCCTCGGGGTGCTCTGCGTAGTAGGCATCCCATTCTTCCTGAATCTTCTTCCAGTCTACTGCTTCGCCAGCCTCTATGGCCGCAGCCTCTGCCTCGGCGGCATCGCGTGCCTTGTCGCGTGCACGCTTGGCCTTCATGGCTTCGATGGTGGCATCGTCGAGAATCTGTATACGACCACGCTCCACGCATTGTTGCAACTCCTCGATGCCAAAGGCCTTGCCCGGTTCGTTGAAGTCGGATATGTTGAACTCATAGTCAACGCGAAGGGTGTGGCGGATGAGTTTCTGCTGAAAACGTGTGCCCGACGCCTTACGGCGTAGCAACTTGCCAATCATTACGATCTCGCTCTGCGAGTATTTGTTTCTGCCCATTTGTTATGCTTATTTTTCGCGAAGGTACGAAAATACGGCAAGTTGTACAAGTTTTTGTGCACATATCTTTGCTGGCTTTGTGCTATTATGTGTTTTTTTGCGCATAGTTTCTTTGGTATGATGATACGGAATCAGTTTTTTTTTTGTACCTTTGCGCTGTTTAGTAACACTTATACATAATTAAAAATGATAAAACATTTATTTCTGTTGCCCATAGTGGCAATGAGCACTACAGTGAGCACTGCTCAACGTCTTCACAAGTCTGCAAATGAAATCAAGTCGGAAATGACCCGCAAACTTCAGCAGGATGCTACCGAAAGGCTGGAGAAGCGTAGCAAGATGCTGGATGACATGGGCATCAGTTTGCATAGCAACGCTATTGCCGACCCCACCATGGCGGCACGCAAGGCAAACGGCATGCACAAGGCCGTGGCGTTGGAGGAGCAGGACTACAGACTGCGTCTGGACAGCATCGTTACGCCCAACGAGCAGAAGAGGGTGATAACGACCAACGTTGCCAACAACCGTTGGTCGCACGAGGATGTATATGCTTGGATGAACAACGAGTGGGTGTTGCGCGAAAAGATTGACTACTCATACGACATGGGTGGCGTGACCATGACCACCTACTTTATGTACGATGACCCCGTATATGCTGCAACACGCTATACCAGCGACTACGACAGCAGGGGCAATATGACGCTCGAAATCAAGGAGTACATCCCCGTTGGCGGAACTGAGTGGATGGGCGAGCAGAAACTTGTTGCCAAATACTTTGACGGCAGTTTCGACCTGATTGCCGATCTGCGAAATAGCCCCTTGTATTGTGAAGTGTGGACGGGTGGCGAGAAGTCGGGTGAGTGGACGCTGACGATGAAGTATGCCACCGAATTTGACAAGGACGGAAATAACACCTACTACGAAATGCAACAACTTGGCAGCAACGGACTGGTGGGCGAGTATACCCGCGTCACGAAGGGCGAAGGCAAGGCTGTGACGTCGGAAACATTTGGACTGTACAACGGAGAGTGGGTGCTGACATACACCGCCTCAATAGATGAGCAGGGGTATGCAACGGGCCATACGAAGATGACGGTCGATGCCAATGGCGTGGTGACCCAGACCGTGGAGACTCGCTACGAGTTCGGCAACGGTTACAGCGGCTATGTCAACGAATACATCCGTACAAAGGATGGCGACGGCGAGTGGTACGACACCTACAAGTTCTTCTACACCTTCGACGAGAAGGGTGCGGTAACCAAGCAAGAGAGTTGGAAGTACGACGAGAAGGAGCAGAAACTGGTGCTGGATTATGAGGTGACCTACAAGAATGACAAGAATGGTCATCACCTTACCAGTCATGAGGCATGGAGGGATGATGACACCAAGGTGTGGAGAGACGTGTATGACTATACCTATACGTATGACGGTGACAATATTGCCGAAGACATCTGCTTCGACCTTGAAGAAAACAAGTATATAGAAAAGCGTGTCTACACGTATTTTACAAAGGCTGACCGTAGCGGAGTACGTACGCTTTATTACAGATACGGAGCATCGCAGGCTGAACTTGAAGAGACTCCGCACATGTCGACCGAGGTGTGGGATGACAAAGAGGGACGTCGTGTCTACGATGACTATCAGGAGTCGTATGGTGCGATTCACTATCGCCATGAGTACGCCTACTCGGCTACCGGAAAGTATGAGAGCAATGCAAGTTACACTTGGATGGACGGCAAGCAGACTGCCGGCTACAAGAAGGATATTGAGGTGGATGACAAGGAGCGTGAGGTGCTCTGCCTGACATCGAACTTCAATGCCAACACCGGCGAGTGGATGCCCGAATACAGAAGAGAGATGGGATATGATGCGGAAGGCTACATCAACCGTTACCGCTACTGGAGAACAAATGACGGCGTAACCTTTAGCGGTGTAAAAGGCTACGACATCGTGGTGAGTGCCGAGGACGGACTGACATCGAATGCCACCATCAACTATGAACTGGCTTATCCCGAATGGAAGCCATCGCTCAAGGAGGAAACGAAAAAGAACGAGTGGGGTGAGTTGGTGCAGACCACCACTGCCAGCTATAACGAGAACCTGGGACAGTGGTTCGCCATCACACAGGACACCTACCTCTTTGACACGTCGCACTTCGGCTGTTACATTCTTGGCGGTGGCAAGAACCACTACATGGTGACCACGTTCCATCAGTACAACTCGGGCAACGAGAAGAACAGTACTTACTACTACAACGAGGTTTTGCCCGAGGTAGTCGTGTCGGAAGACGAGCCTGTTGTGATGGCCGTCGACCCCAGTCTCTTCATGGTTGAGATTGAGATCAGCGATCCCAAGCAACCTGATTACAAGCCTATCGAGACACCCGAATTTGAGGCTGTCATCATGGAGGAAGAGACTGTAGTGGCCGTTTCTGTTCCTGCTCCCGTTGACGTGACCGACTTGGTGAACCCCAATGCCGTTGCCATTTACTTCACTCCTTATAGCGACGATGAGTTGGACGGTGCCGTGAGAAAACTTGGCGAAAGGCAGAGTGACAAAACCTCTCTTTCTCAGTCCGATCGTCGTAAGGAGGCGGGCAAGGATGCCAAGTACACGCTTGTCATCAAGGCTGGTTCACTCAGTTTCAACCACCTTGTGTATATGCATGACATCACCTTGCCCATCAACCTTGATGCGTCGCTTCTGACTGGCGTAGAGAGCATTGCCACTACCGTTGGCAAGAGCGTTGCCACCTACGATCTTATGGGTCGCAAGATTACCGCTCCTTCTAAGGGCCTGTACATCAAGGACGGAAAGAAGGTGGTGAAGTGACTTTTGGCGCTTCGCTTTGGAAGTTAACTTTTGATACAGGTAAAAAGTAGGAGTTAGTTGGAGTAATCGGTATCGTCCGCTAACTCCCGCTAACTCCCAAAAGCGAAGCGCATAACTCCCTGAAAAAATAATTTTTCCTCAATGAATAAGATTGCTGTTATAACGGGTGCCTCTTCGGGCATCGGTCGTGCTTCGGCAGCACGCTTGGTGAAGAAAGGATACCGTGTGTTCGACCTCTCTCGTACTGAGAATCCTCAGGAAGGGGTGGAACATGTGATGTGCGACGTCACCAAGACAGAGACGATTGCTGAAGCCATTGCTCAGGTAAAGGCTAAGGCCGGACGTATTGACTTGCTGTTGCTGAGTGCCGGCATGGGCATTGCAGGTGCCATCGAGTTTACTACTGAGAGCGAGATGCAACGTCAGTTCGACGTGAACGTGTACGGTCCCATCCGTGTCATTCAGGCTGCCTTGCCTTTGATGCGCGAACAGGAGAAGCAGGGACGCGAACGTGGACGCATCGTCTTTGTGAGCAGTATGGCAGCCGTCTTCAGCATCCCCTTCCAGAGCATGTACTCGGCCAGCAAGGCTGCCATCAACAGCTATGCCTTTGCTTTGCGCAACGAGGTGAAGCACTATGACATCAAGGTGTCGTGCGTGATGCCCGGCGACGTGCATACCAACTTCAAGCGCACTACCGACCTGAGTGGTGCTGACGTGTATCCGAACATGAAGGCTGCCATCGAACAGATGATCCATGACGAGGAGAACGGTTTGACCAGCGATGCTGTTGCCAAGCGTGTGGTGAAGGCATGCACATGCCGTTGCCCAAAGGTGTTCTATCGTAGCGACTTGCTGTCGTCGGTAGAGTGCATACTGCAACGCATCGTCAGCAACTCCGTGGCCAACTGGGTAGTGGGAAAAATGTATCACGCATAGTGCAATGTTGTTCGACATCAAGCGTTTTGCCATACACGACGGACCAGGCATCCGTGTGACATTGTTCATGAAGGGGTGCCCGCTTCATTGTGTGTGGTGCCATAATCCTGAAGGCATCTCGCCACGGCGCCAGCACATGTTCAACAAGCGTAAGTGCATTGGTTGCATGTCGTGCGTGGAGGCTTGTCCGTTGCATTTGGATCCCCGCAATCATGTGTTGCTTGCTAAGGCGGATGCGGGGAACGGAAGCACTACTGCTGATGGCAGTCTGGAGGCGTGCCTGTTGTGCGGTAAATGTGCTGATGCCTGTCCTACGCTTGCCTTGGAGATGGCTGGACGTGAATGGGCGATGGACGAACTGATGTCTGTCATCGAGAAGGAGAGGCAGGTCATGGAAGAGTCGGGTGGGGGAGTTACCCTTTGTGGTGGCGAACCCTTGATGCACCCCGACGAGGCGCTTGCCATCCTGAGAGAGTTGGGCAAGAGGGGCATTCACAGAACGGTTGACACGACACTCTTTGCTTCCCCCTCGACGGTAAAGGCTGTGGCAGCGGAGTCGGAACTGTTCTTGATTGACATCAAGCACATGGACAGTGCTCTTCACCAACGCTATACGGGCGTTCCGAACGAACAGATACTGAGTAATATCCGTCTTGTCAGCGAGATGGGACATCCGTTCTGGATACGCATTCCGCACATTGATGGTGTCAATGCTGATGAGGCGAATATGCAAGCCACGGAGCGCTTCCTGTCATCTTTGCCTATGCCACCCGAAAAGGTGGAATATCTTCCCTACCACGACATCGGCAAGGGTAAGCACGAAAGGCTGGGAACCACCTACAATCCTGACGGCATTGAAATGAAAGAACCAGAAATGAACAAATAAAAAAGAAATGAAAACAAATACATTATTATTACGTGTTGTGTTGCTGATGTTGCTTCTGCCCGTCGGGATGGCATACGGACAGCAAAAGAAGGTTTATGAAAATGGAAATACCTATGTTGGACAACTGCGTGACGGCAAGCGCAACGGCAAGGGCAAGATGACCTATGCCAGTGGCCATACCTATGACGGAGAGTGGAAGGATGACTTGCGCGAAGGCAAGGGTACGTATGACGACGGCACGACGCTGTACATCGTTCAATGGCATAACGACAAGATGAACGGCTATGGCGAGGCTAAATACTATGAAGGCAAGTTCAAGGGTTCTAACTACAAGGGCAACTTCAAGGAGAGCATGTTCAACGGTCAGGGCACGTTTGTGCGTTTCGACGGCATGACCTATACCGGCAACTACGTCAATCACCGTTGGTCGGGCAGGGGCAAGTACTATAACCCGGAACTGGGTGTGGAATACGAAGGCGATTTCAGCGATGGTTCGCGTAATGGCGTGGGTGTTTACAAGTTTCTGAAAGGTGAGCAGAAGGGACGTCGCTACGAGGGCGAGTTCCGCGACGGAGACTTCCATGGCAAGGGTGTGCTGTATTATCCTAACGGCATAAAATATGAGGGAACGTGGATTGAAGGCGATCCTCAAGGCGAGTTCAAGAAGACCTTCTCGGACGGTTCTGTAAGTTATCAGATCTATCAGGATGGCAAGGTTGTCAGCGAGAGCAAGGAGAGTAGCGGTTCGAAGGCTTCGAAGACGGCCGCTGCCAATACCGTTGCCAAGGAGACCAAGTTGTCTGACGATCCCAACGACCCGTTTACACGTTTGGACGAACTCATCGGTCTGGAGGAGGTGAAGCAGAAAGTGCGCACCTTGGCCAATAGTGTCAAGATACAGAAAATGAAGGAGCAACGTGGCATGAAGACACAACCCATGTCATACCATTGCCTCTTCCTCGGCAATCCTGGTACGGGTAAGACTACCGTGGCGCGCATCCTTGCCGACATCTATCGTAATCTTGGTGTTGTGAAGACCGGTCATCTGGTTGAGACTGACCGTTCAGGCCTTATTGCCAGCTACTTGGGACAGACTGCTCCCAAGGTTAACCACATGTGCGATTCTGCCCTCAATGGCATTCTCTTCATCGATGAGGCTTATGCCATCACGCAGGGATCGAGCCAGGACTATGGCAAGGAGGCTGTTGCGACCTTGCTCAAGCGTATGGAGGACGACCGTGACAAGTTGGTTGTCATCCTTGCCGGCTATTCCAAGGAGATGGAAGACTTCCTTGAGGCGAACTCCGGTTTGAAGTCGCGCATCAATAACTACATCAACTTCCCCGACTATTCGGCCAGTGAACTGTTCCAGATTTATCAGCAACAAGTGAAGCGTAATGACTGCGTCCTCGACAAGACTGCCGAGAGCACGGTAAAGAGTTACATCAACAATGCTGTGGCTCACAAAGATGCTTATTTCGGCAACGCCCGTTTTGTCCGCAACTTTGTTGAGAAGTCGCTTGAAGAGCAAGCCAATCGTTTGAGCAACTTCAATGGCGAAATTACCGATGCCATGCTCCGTCTCATCACCAAGAGTGACGTTGAACACGCCATTGAGGCGATGAAGAATAATAAGTGATGGTTGAGAGTCAGTTGAGAGTTTAGAGTCCTCCTACTTACATACTTACTTACAATAAAGAGTTGGGTAAGTTATAGATGCAGATTACGCAGATTTCGTGGATTTTCTTCAAGCAAAGATTCATCTATGAAATCTGCGTAATCTGCATCTTGTAATTATTGTCGGGGCGGTATCCCTATCTGACGATTTTCTTAACCTTCATTGTGCCATCCATATAGTAGTTTTTCTGAATGCAGATACCCTTAGGCTGAGTGAGGCGCTGACCGTTGAGCGAATAGTAAACGGTAGCCATGACATCGGAAGTGCCTTGTGGGGCAATGACAGGGGTGATATCCTTTGCATTGAATCGTATGCGGTATGGGTTTTGCACTGAACCCAAGGCCTGGAGGCTCTGCATGCTGATGAGTTGTGATGAAAGATAGGTGTCGCCTTCCGCATCCAGCAGGCGGAATGACATTTGCTCGCCACCTTCTCCGTGAACGTTGATGTAGAGTATGTCATCCTCCAACTTGGCAACGCCACGGCACTCGTCACCTTCAAATACTCCTAATGTGTAACCGGCACTTAGGTCGATGCCTTCAGCCTCTATGCGGGCCATCATTGGCATGACATTGGGATATGCATGGATATTGAGCGCCCATGGTGTAACATCCTCCTGACGGGCTGTGACATAGCGACGCTGATTAACCTTGTTGCCACTCAGCGCCTTCCAAACGAACGATTGGCTGGAGCCTGCCATCAGCATGTATGCCTGGCCGGGTTGCAGTGTGGTAAGCGTTCCTTTCCAAGTTCCCGAAGTGTAGGTGGCAAGTGCATTTTGGCTTACCAACATATCGCCTTCAGTAGCTTTGTAGTTGGCCAGTGCTACCGTCAGCGTTGTGGCATTGGGTAGAGGGCAACCAATCCAGTTCCAACCCTTGTTGACATTCACGGTCTGAGTGCTTGGGAAGAGGTCGCCACGCAGGGTGATATCAACACCTGCATTCATTTTAATCTTATAGCCTACTGCAGGGTCGAGTGTCTTGAGCAGACCTTGCCAACCCAGTACATCATCATTGAACAACTCTGCATTATTGCCACGGATGATGCCTGCGTACGAGGTGAATCGGCTCTTGTCCACGGCTTCCATCATGTTGTGCGACGTCCAGTTCCAACCCTCAGCCATTGCCAGGGTGATGGTTATGTCGTCTGAGAGGAAGTTCTCCTCGCTGATGCTGGTGTAGTCAAACAAACCGATGCGATTGGGCTTGCCGATGGTGGGTTGCGACAACAATTGTTCGTGATTGCCTCCATCGGGATAGCGTCCATAGGTGTACCAACGAGGTTGCTCGAGGTATTGCATGTGGTCAGCCCAGCGTCCGTCTTCTGCCTGGATGCTTACGCAGGCGCCATCGGCATTGCTCAACTTGAAACCGCTATGCAACTGGCTTACGGGAGCCAGATCATCACACCAGACGATGAGACGACCGTTGGCGGGCACTACAGTGTTGATTTCCGTTCCATTGGCGCTTGTCTTGCTAATCTGCCACTTTTGGGGCTTGCGGTCGTTGTCGCTCAGGTACATACCTGCCACGTCAACGGGAGCATTGGTAGTATTGTACAATTCTACCCAGTCGTTTTTCTTAGTGTATTCGTTGACGTAGATGTCGTTGCCGGCACTAACCTCGTTGATGCGAATAGGAGTTGCACCATCCTCGTTGCGTTTTACTTCTCCTTCGATAGCATCGTAAACGGCGGTGAGGGTATAGGTGCCTATGCCTTCCTTGTCGGTGAGACAGAATGTTTCATTGGTCGATATGATGTCATCACCTTCGGGAAGTGTATTCTTGGTCAGCCAAGCTTCGAAGTAGATGTCGCTTGACGTGGCGCTGGTGTTGTGAACGTCTATCGCAATGACATTGCTACCGGCAACAAGATAATTGGTGATGTCGAGTTCTCCCTCGTATGGGGCATCACCCTCGTAGGTAGTACTGTAGGTGCTGTATGTGGCTCCCTTGTCGCAATGATATCCACCCACGTCAGTGCCGTTGATATGGATACGGCATCCGTCATCAACTTGATAATGAAGGATGTAACTTTCTCCGTCTGCGGGCGTGTTGCTCAACGATATTGATTTGCGGAAGTAATAGGTGGGGCGCTTGCTACTGCTGTTACTGCCATAATTCAGGATCGTATTGGCGTTTTCCTGCATGAACTTTCCACTTGCAGCGTAGCCAAAGGGAGCACTTGCTTCTTTCCAACCATAGTTGGTGGCAGAGAAACTCTTTGCCTTCCATGAGTAGTAGTCCATGGACCCTTGGTCATAGTACATCCATGTTGATGCCTGGTCAAAGATGGTGGTGGTGTTGCTTGTTCCACTCGCAGAATAGCCCAACTGCTTCCAACCCCTGAAACGGTAGCCGGCAGGTGCCTTGGCTGTGAGGTTGATGCCGTTGCCATAATAGTTATAGGCATAGCCTTCGAACTTGCCGGTTGGGATAAGTTGTCCGTTGAGCGAAAGACGTGCTGCTGTGACGTTGCTTGACAGATTGAGTCGGTAGGGTCCCTCTGCACCAGTATAAGTCTGGAGCACAGTCATGGGATTTCCGTTATGGAATCCGTCGTTCCTGTCTGCCACTTCCATGCTGGAACTTCTTTGCTCATACTGCATGGCGGTATTGATGCGGTTGTAGAAGTTCTGCGTAACGCTGTAAACGAAATCGGGATGCATCACGCTTCCGTTGACGATGCAGTATGCGTCAATAAACTGCTTCTTGAAAGGGTCGTAATACCACAGGTTGCGGAACAGGTCGTCCACGTCCGAACCATAGTTGCTTGTTATTAGTCTGCTAAGCATATTGTTGTAGTCGAAAGCAGCATCAGTATCGAACAGGACGAAGTGGAACTTGCCATCGGTACGTGAGCGGAATCCCTTGAAGTTGTTTACATTGGTCAACCAGTCACTGCTTCCGAAATAGCACTCAAGCGCCATGTAATTGATGTACTCGTCCATGTCCATTCGTTTGCATATCTCATTCCATACACTTACACTTCCCGTCTCGATCAGTTGGCGGGAGAGTTCAAGTAGTTCGTTCCATGCCTGGTTGTCGCCTACTTTTTGGTTGTATTGGGCATTGCTAAGGTCGAATTGGTCCATGTCGTCTGTGTCAATTCCATAATTGGAGTCGCCGTAATGACGGTTGTTTGACTCACGTATGTTGAACATACCCAGATATTCGCCATTGAAGAAGATATGAGTGGGCGAAGCATCTTGAGCGTCTACATAGAAACCAGACTGCAGTACAGCCTGACCTATGCAGGCATCCTTGGTGCGGTGGTCGTCATTACCTCCGTTACGAACCTGCCATACCTTATATTTATTATAGGGTTTGTTGGGGAATACGGGATAGTCGAAAGAGTTGGCACCTTCAAAGCGCTTGTCGGCCTTGAGGCGGAACGAACCGCGCATCTCCCAATAACGATTATCACCCCAGCTTCCCTGGAATGCCCTCGACCAGCCACCGGCAATCTCCATGTCGCTTTCATGATTGAGTTCGGTGATGAAGCTTGAAGCGTCATTTTTGTCGGGTACCATGTACTCGATGTTGACAGGACGCTCCCAGTCGCGGTTCCAGTTGCAGTTACCGCTTTGTCCGTTACCTGACGTTCCATTTGAACCTTTTGTGTATATACCTATTGTCTCGTCGAAGAGGTTTTCTGGATTAGTCACGATGGACAAAACTGGCAGGTAGTAGTTGTGGTTCTTGAAAATGAATGAGCGTGTTACGACAGGGCTGGGTAAGAAGCCGTCCTTGAAGAGGGCAAAGCGATACACCTTTGTTGTGCTGGTAATGAACTGTCCGTTACTGCTAATGTCACCATTGTCGGTTGCAGGTGTGCTTCCGTCGGTGGTGTAACGAAGCGTGGCTCCTTCGGGAATCTCAACGCTGAAGCTGATGTTTGTGCCATTGGTGAATACCCCACCATCACGGCTGACAATGGGAGCTGCCAATCGTTCAGTAGCAAACGTACTGTTCTCGTTACTGGCTGAAGGACTTGGTTCGCCAGTTGTTCCCCAAGTAGTACCTCCGTCTGTGGTACGAGCATATGAGCAACGAGGTACGCAAGCAGGATAGGTCACCGATGTGACGAGTTGACCGTCAGCATCGCTCAGGTATATAGTACCGCCCTCGGTCTCGAGTTTGAAGTTGACATTCTGCTCTGCATTTCCTCCATAGTTGCCGTCGGCTGCGTTGTGGTCAAAGCTGATGGGTCTGAAACCTCCTGCCTGGATATAACCCATGTTGTTGGGCAACTGGAACTTGGTGAGGTTTGACTTGTCATCGCTCACATAGAGCATGCCGAGTTGCATTCTTCTGCCAGTGGGGTTGTACAATTCTATCCATCCACCATAGTTGTATGAAGGATCCACAAACTGGTCTATGTTGGCAACTTGTATCTCGTTGATTAATAATCCGCTCACATCCTCCTTGATGATGGTGAGGTTTACGGATGAAGTAAGATTAGTTCCAACAGCCTTGGCTGTGATGGTTACTGTTCCTGTGTGATGTGCTGTCACTACACCTTTGGTGTTGACCGTTGCTACTGACTCGTCGCTGCTCGACCATATTGCGTGGTTGTAAAGGTCGTCTGTGGTAGTGATGTTGGCCGTCAACTGTTCTTCTTCGCCTACATAGAGGCTTCCTGTCTTGGAACGTGAAACGCTGATGCCTGTTGTCTGGGTTGTGGAAGGAATTTTGCCTTCGTAATACAGTTTTACGTTGTCAAAGGCTATCCAGTTAGCGGTGGCATTCGTGTTGGTTCTTAAACCAATGACAAGTGGATTGCCTGTCTTGAAAAAGGTAAGCGTGAAGTGCTGAGGCGCTCCGTTGCCCGTTGACAAAGCTTGCTGATATTCTAAGTCGCTCTCTGCTACCAGGTTCACGCCTGTCACGGTATAGTACATGTTGCTTTGGTCTGTTGCGATGGCATCGACCTCGATGGTGTACTTCCCGTTTGGCAGATTATCGATTGATTGAAGGATGGACCCTTTCCCGAGGTAACCTCCTGCGGGAATCCATGCTTCTGCAAACATGTCTATATACGAACTTCCGTTTTTATAGTTGTTGTTCTGAAAACCTTTGTTTTGTGCACCTGGCATGTCTACAATCCACCCCTCGGTGTTGTAAGTGTTGAAACTAGGGTTTACTATGTAGTGGGTTACGTCAGACTGGGCTTTCAGTCCCAACGTAGTCAGCATGCAGATGACAAGCATCCAGTATTTTGTTTTCTTCATGTCTTCTTTCTTTTTTTGTCTGTAAGTATGGGTGTTACTTGCTCTTTAATGCGTTGACAAGGGGAGCGACGTCGGTTCGGGTTACATTAACGTCGTTGTTCATGTCTGCGGCCTTGGTGGCATAGCTGGTTGCAGAACCACCGTTGAGTATTCGTGTGAGGTGGGTGAGGTCGCCTATTGACACTCTGCCGTCGCAATTTACGTCTCCTTTCATACCAAAGTTGTAGAAGGTGGGACTGCTAGGTGCGCCAATCGTTTTGAGATCTTGTAAGGAAATAGTCTCTCTTGAGGCGATTTCGGCACCCTCGCTGGCATCGTAGAGGCGAAGTGATATGTTGTTTCCGTTCGTTCCGTTTATGGGTAGGTAAGCGTATGTGTAGCCGTCTCTCACCATAATAATGTCAGCATTTCCACGGCATTGCGTACCCACGAAGGCTCCGACATGAAGATTGGCGTAGTCGCTGATGACTTGCTCAAAGACCTTTGCTTTAGCGTACAGCGACATATTGTGTTGCCCCGTGGCGTTAGGTGCGTAGTGGTTTCCCGAAAGTATCATCCTACCACCATCGCTGATGGCAAGCTGTCCTTTGATGTTGTGTGATTTAACCTGATTGCCATTACGTAGGAGCGTGATATCGCCAGCAGAGAGGTTCATATCTGTGTCTACGCTGATGCCCATGCAACGGCTACCATCACTGGTGAGGGTGGCTCCTGTGAGGATTATGTCAACGTCAGTTCCGCTAAAGTTGGCGTTACCACCATTGAGTACTGTTCCGCTAATTTCCTTTTTAAGTTTGATACCTTTCGATCCTGTTCCTGAGTTATTGATGGCAATGTCTCCACCCTTGAAGTTGGCTGTATGGTTACAGCGTATGCCTTCTGCATCCTGAGCGGTAAGGTTGATGTTTACCTGCCCGTCCTTCATTGTGAAGATGCTGTCACATTTCAACCCCGCTCCACCGATAGCCGATACAGTGAGGTTAAGTGTACCTCCCTTGATTTTCATACAACCGTAGTCATCCGAATCGATGCAGTCGCTGCCCACGCCACTGATGTTAACGGTTCCACCATTCATTTCGAAGTAGTTGTTCGCGTTATTTACTTTGCCTCGACCGCAGTGAATACCATCGCTTACGGCACCCAGAATGTTGATGACGCCTACGTCTGATTTCAATTCAAGATACTCTTTGGCAGAGATGGCATGCTTGGTGTTACCAGTGACGTTGAGTGTGCCACCACCTTGGAATTCGGGATGTCCGGCACAATAGAAGGCGGCTTTCTGGGCGCCTCCTGCTATATCCTTAAGCGTGTTGTTTGTACCATTTGTCAGCACTACTGCCGCACGTTTTGAACTATTGATGTTGATGGCAGAGCCATTGGTGCTGGTGATGTTGGTGCCGGCTAATTCTACGGTAAGTTTGTAACCGTTGCTTGTGATGGTAAGACTACCGTTTCCTGTCGTTCCCTTTACACGATAGCGATATTCCTGACTTGTGGTGTTGCTGCTAATCACTACGTTGGAACTGGTGCCCGACGAACATGTTACGTCGGGTATGTTCGCAGGGATGGTAACTTTTGCAGTAAGACCATTGAAAGCAATGTCGATGGTGGGCAATTCTGATTGGGCAATCATGAAACCCGACACCATCAAAAGTAAGGGAGTAAGGATTCTTTTCATCAATTTAATAAGTAATTTTCAGTTCAAACAAATCTCGGGAAATGAGATGCAAATTACAATTTGTGTGCAAAGGTACGACTTTTTCTTCTAGAAAACAAAAAAATAGAGAAGTAAAGGACGTTTTGGGAAATAGATTGATACGTTATGAAAGGGGATTGTAATACATTATTTCTGCTTTGCGCGACTTTTGTATAGTGAAATGTGTCTTTTGCTCGCTGTTTTTGTCACTTTGTGGATTTTCTGCGGGAGCATTCTTATTGTCCCCTACTTTTGATTTTTCTATAGTTCACTCTTGGTAAAACAGAAATAGTCGAAAGCTGGATAGTATTGTCGTGATTTTCATATTATTTGTTAGACTAAAAAACTTCGGATAAGGTCTCATTTTTTGCGGAATTGTTTGGTAGGGAAAGAATTATTGCGTAACTTTGCCCACGATATTTTGAACGGGATGACAAAGGTGTGTTCCATAAATGGAGATGTCCTGTTTGATACTAAACCTATACAATCGTATTTAAGATGAGAAACGACGAATTGCAAAGCGTGATTTATACACCAAAGACAAACAAACCTACTTGTTTGTCGAAAGTTACGCTACATGTTTTTTCTGCTATGATTTGCTGCATTGTTGCCTTGATGGTGTACTCATGCTCGGGTAAGCCAACCGAAGGTGATGCTGATTATGAAAAGGCAAAAGCAGCGGCCGATAGTCTGTATGACAGAATGGATTCTCTTTATAAAGAAGGTAAACTGACTGATTGCGTGACGGTTGGCGAGATTCTGTACCGTCGCTACGAGGCGTTGAACGATACGGCGATGATGAGTGATGTGCTGCAGTCGCTTGCCATCTATCATCAGCGTCTGGGCAATGTGTCAACGAGTATGGAAATCGTGCAGAAGGTAATCGCCCTGGACTCCATAAAGAACGATCCTGACTTGCTTAGTGGTGACTATAACATCATGGCAGCCTTGTATCTCACCGATGGCAATACCGCCGAGGCAGAACGCTTTGAGTTGCTGGCAATCGATTATGAGCGCAAGACCGAAGACCAAGGCTCGCTCTCCATCCGTTATGGCATCCTTACCGAAATCTATTCAAGGGAGGGAAAGTTTGAGAAGGCTTTTGAGTATGGCAGCGAGGCTGTAAAGGTGGCTCAGGAGCAAGGCGACACGGCACAGGTAGGCATCCGCCTTGTTCAGCTTGCTGATGCCTATTCGGCAGGCGAACAGTATGATGAGGCAGAGAAACGCTATAGGCAGTATCTTGACCTTCCTGCTCAATACCAGCATCCCGTCAGTGTTGCCATCACCTATAAGCAACTTGGTATGCTTTATGAAAAGACCAACAAGATAGAATTGGCAAAGGAGAGTTATGAGCAAGCTGTAGAGCGCTCTCGTAGCGTCAACTACCAGCTTGTGCTCTGCCTCACTTTGCAGAAACTGGGAGAACTCAATATCAAGGATAACCCTTCCAAGGCTATCGATATGTTGCGAGAGAGTCGTGAGATTTCTGACACGCTGCACTCGAACAAGGTTACAGACATGATGACCAGTTATGCTGCGCGTTACGATAAGCAGGAGAAGGAGCGAACCATCCTGGAGCAGGCTGCTGAATTGCGTATGAACCGCATCGTCATAGGTTCATTGGTTGTACTGGTGGCCATCAGTATCATTGCCATCATCATTTACGTCTATATGCGTAGGTTGCGCCGCAAGCACGTCAAATTGGAGGCACGATTCTCAGAGAGAGTTGTTGAGCAGACGCAGCATGTAGCACCTCAGGTGTCTCCGGCCGATCAGGAGTTTCTCGATCATCTGGCATCATATGTCGATGCCCACCTTCATGAGAGCGAGTTGACGTCGGCCAAACTGGCTGATGAGTTCTGTCTCAGTCAGCGTCAGTTCTCTCGTCGCATCAAGCAGCTTACCGGCATTGACACCACGCATTACATCCGTGCATCGCGCATTCTACGTGCCCGTAAACTCTTGCTTAATCCAGCGCTTGCAGTTACCGATATTTACGTGAAATGTGGTTTCGAGAGCCTCAACTACTTCTCTCGTACATTCCGTCAAGACGTTGGCATCACGCCTACCGAGTACCGCAAACGTGGCGGTGAGGTAGACGAGAATTAAGGATGGCAGTACCCAAAATTAAAAGATTAACCATAAAACTCAAACTATGAATTTGCAAAACCGTTTTACGATTTTAGGATTGTCGCTCTTGGCTTTGATGCAGGCACAAGGTCTGCAGGCCAAGGACATCGTTGTAAACACCAAGAACAGCACCTTGTTGCTCAAGGCAGACGAGGGGAAGCCCTTGCATGTAAGCTATTACGGCAGTAGGATAGTGGGTGACATTAGCCAGGTGTATGATGCTTACTCTATTTGGGAGGATGCTTACCCTGGTTTTGGTGGTGAAACGCAGAAACGTACTGCGTTGAGCGTGAAGCATTTTGATGGCAACATGAGTACCGAAATGGTAGTGACGGGCAGCGCGGAGAAGAAGGAGGGGGAGTCTACGCTCTACACGATCAGTCTGAAAGATAACTTCTATAACTTCAATGTGGATGTGTGTTACCGCTCACACCAGACAAGCGATGTTATCGAGACGTGGACGGTGCTGCGCAACAATGAGAAGAAAAATATAGAACTGCAACAATATGCCAGCGGATTCCTGCCCATCAGACAGGGAAATGTGTGGGCACAGCATGCTCATGGCAGTTGGGGTGCGGAAGGCGAACTGACACGTGAACCCCTCAATCCCGGCATTTTGATGATACAGAACACGCAAGGCATTCACAATGCCGCAGGCGATCGTCCCGAGATAATGTTCTCGCTTGATGGGGCGCCGCAGGAAAATACCGGACGTGCCATCGGTGCCGTGCTTTGCTGGAATGGCAACTACAAGTTGGTGGTTGAAACACGCGGTAAGTCTGTACATCGATTCTTTGCCGGCATCGATGACGAGCATTCTGCCTACACGCTGAAGCCCGGAGAGTCGTTCACGACCCCCATACTGGCCTATTCTTATAGTACAGAAGGACTTGGTGGCGTAAGTCGCTCGTTCCACAAATGGGCGCAGAATGGTATGGTGGCGCACGGCAAGGATGACAGAAAGATTCTTCTCAACTCTTGGGAGGGCGTGTATATGGATGTCAACCAGAAAGGTATGGAGGAGATGATGGACGGCATCAGAGACCTGGGAGGCGAACTCTTCGTGATGGATGATGGATGGTTCGGCACCAAGCATCGCCGTGTAAACGACAGTTACGGACTGGGTGACTGGAAGACCGATACGCTGAAACTTCCCGAAGGTGTACCTGCCTTGGTAAAGGCTGCCACGAAGCGTGGCATCAAGTTCGGTATCTGGATTGAACCCGAGATGACGAATACGCTGAGCGAATTATACGAACAGCATCCAGACTGGGTGGTATGTCATCCCAACCGTAAACCTAGCACAGGACGTGGTGGTACACAGTTGGTGCTCGACCTCTCCAACCCTAAAGTGCAGGATTTCGTGTTCCAGGTTGTTGATAACTTGATGAAGGAGAATCCTGACCTGTATTATTTTAAGTGGGATGCCAACATGGATATCCAGAACTTCGGCAGCCACTACCTTACTGCCGACCGTCAGAGCCACCTTTATGTTGACTATCAGTTAGGCTTACTGAAGGCGGTGAAGCGTATACGTGAGAAGTATCCTGACCTCGTTATGCAGGATTGTTCAAGTGGTGGCGGTCGTGTCAACTACGGTTTGATGCCTTATTTTGATGAGTTCTGGGTGAGCGATAATACCGATGCACAGCAACGCCTGTTCATACAATGGGGCACCAGCATGTTCTTCCCTGCACTTGCCATGGCGCAACATGTCAGCGCTTCTCCCAATCATCAGACCGGACGTACCATTCCCTTGAAGTTCCGCTTTGATGTGGCCATGACGGGGCGTCTGGGTATGGAGATGCAACCCAAGCATCTTAATGAGCGCGAACTGGCATTTGCCAAGAATGCATTCCAGACCTATAAAGATATTCGTCCGTTGGTGCAGCATGGCAACCTCTATCGCCTTGTCAATCCCTATGACAAGAATGGTTTCAGCAGTCTGATGTACGTCAACGATGATAAGAGCGAAGCTGTGTTCTTTGCCTACAAGTTCGAGCATTACGTCAACAAGGCCATCCCCCGTTTCTACTTTGCAGGTCTTGATCCTGATGCCGTATACACTTTGCACGAAATCAATGTGTGGGATCGTGCCAACGGTCATTGGGAAGGCAAGCGTTTTACAGGCCGATTCCTTATGAACGAGGGTGTCGAAATTGACCTGGGTGGTCAGTTTGCCAGCAAGGTCATCAAACTGACAAAATAACAATTACATAGAGAGGTCCCCTCTAATCCTCCAAAAGGGGGAGGTTCTATCAGGGTGAGGGGGAAAGACACAGATTACGTTTTTCCCTCTCTCTTGACTTTCTTACTTACTTGCATTTAGGAAATAGTTAAGACATAGCGCAGATTACGCAGATTTCGTGGATTCTCTTCAGTGCAAAGATTATCTATGAAATCTGCGTAATCTGCGTTTTTTAAGCGTCTTCGCTCCTGCCTCTTTATTTTGCAGAGGGCGTCTTTGCCTTGATGCTGTCGCCAGCAATGACTTTGGCAAACTCCTGAGGACGAATGGTAACGGGACCCTTCATGAACTCGGGAATGTTGTAGGAACGAAGGAACTGCTGGTGATAGCGGGGATCTTGCTGAGGCAGTTCGAAAGGACGGGTAAAGGTGCCGTCGTCGTTGAAATGTGCTATGAAGGGACGGGTGAAATTACCATCATATCGACGTGACGAGAAGATTACCCAACGACCGTTGGATGACCAAGAGTGGTAACTTTCAACGTCGGGCGAGTTCAACTCCGTAACGCAACGTGAGATGACGTTAGGATATGTTGTGCTTCCATCGGGATTGGAGTGTGCGGCGAAGTTAGATTTCTGTAGGTCAATCATATACAACTCGCTGGATGAGTGCCAGATGTGGAATACACCGTAGTCACCGCGTGTAAAGAGCAGGTAATGGCCGTCGGGCGAGATGCGGGGTAGGGTGGCACTACATGTATCGGCACAGTCGTATACCATCTCGCGAGGACCGAAGCTGCGCTTGTCGGCGTTGTATGCACGGCGGTATAGATTGTAGTGTACGTCCTGATAGTTGGTGATGAGATCCAACTCTTTGGCTATACTGCTGTCTCGTTGCTCATAGTGAGCAGAGCAATAGTACAGGTACTTGCCATCGGGGGCCCAGAAGGGGAAGCAGTCAAGGTCGTTGGTGTCTTTCTCGAGTGGCAGCACCTCATGTTCCTTCACGTCGTAGAGGATGAGGTCGGAATAGGTGTCCTGCACCTCAATCTTCTGGTCGTCGTAGGTGTGGAATGTCTGTCCTGTGTTGTTGGTGCTGTATACGATAAGGGGTTTGGTGGGATGCCATGTGGGGTATACGCCGGCACTGATGCAGCCTTCAACCTTGAGGTCCAGTTTCTCAATCTGACCGTCGTGCGCAATGACAGTACCACCCTTATATTGGCGTACGTGGAATTGCATGGTGTTGGGGTCATAGTTCTGGTAGTTGTGGCAGTTGATGCATTGACCATCGCCCTCGTTGCAATTAATCATATTACCGTAGATGAGAGTCTCGTCGAAGTTTTCCATACAACGCTGGTTGATGGTGAGGTTCTCATAGGTGACATAGCTGGGAGCGATGAGACGGTATGAGATGTAAGGGTCAATCTCATCGGCCGAAACGGCAATGGTAAAAGGCTTGTGGTGACTCCACTTACCTGCACTCTGCACGAATACTTCAATCGATATGGGTGTTTTCCCCGAAATGGCAGCTTGTTTCATCTCTTTCCAGTCGTTCATGTCGATAACGACCGACTGACCTCCGATGGTCCATTCCTTTTGTCCCACCGTGATTCGTGTTACGTAGTCTTCGCCCTCGTTCTCGATGGCAAAGTTCAAAGGCGCAATGTTGCTGGGTACGGTTACACCGTCGTAGTCGGGATAAATGTCAAGCTGCGCTTCTGCCTCGGTGAACGAGGTTGGTATCGAAGCTGTTTTGCTGCAGTTGGTGAAGATGCCTAAGCATGCCAATGCTGCTATGATAACTATGTTCTGTATGCGTTTCATTTGATTCTTCTTAGTTTGTTTTCTGGTTTCTGACAAGGAAATAGAAATAATAGAAGGTATTGCCAAACTGGGGTTTGAAGAGAGGAGCTTTTTGCTCGTCGCTCAGGTTTACGATGTCGCGACGCTTGTTGAATGCCATGAATTGATCGTAACTATCCTTTACGTTTTGGTCAAAAGGCATGTGGCTGATATCTACATCGTTTTCAAGGTGACCATACAGGTAGGCTGCCTCTTGGAAGTGACGTGGCATATGGAAGTTCTCCTCCTTGCTATGCATGGTGGCATACTCCATGAAACGTGGCCAGAACAACTGGATATCCTTCATCAACATAGCACATATCAATGTCATTTCCTGATAGTAGGGGTCTGCTCCGTGACCATGGGCAAAGGTCTTGAGCAGGTACAGTTCGATGAGTGTGTTGTCGCCATCCAAACGGTCACCATACTCTTTGAGGTAACAGATTGGCGTGAATTCGGGATCCTGCTTAATCTTGTCAGGCTGTCCGAGTAACGCCTCGTAGTGTTCTGCCCATTCTTTGTGGTTGCGTGTCTGTTTCAGGATACTGAAGTACTTGCGCGCTACGCGGTCTTCACCTTTCAGCATGCAGCACAATGCCATCATTTTCAGTTCCTCTACATGCCATCCAAACTCCACGGCATCCTCCATGCACCAACGGTAGCAATAGTTCAGTTTGCCATAGTTGTAATACAGGCGTTTTCCGGCAATCATGCTCAAGCGGATAGCCCAGTTGTACTCGGCACCTTCTTCTGCATTTTGCATGCGTGAACCTTCGGGGTAGTCGAACATCTCGTCGCCAGCACGTCCGAGGCGTGTCAGGGCAAGGTTCTTCATCATGACCATGGCGCGTGTGGGACTGATTGTGTCGCTGGCACAGCCACGCATTATATTGGCTACGCCTTCCCAGTCTTGACGGTTCATGGCGTTGCTCATGGCAATCTCAGCGTGGAAGTTCTTGTCGTGACACCAGCGTGCAGAGACAAACTTGCAACTACTGCCAATCAAGGCAATAAGCAGGATGCCACCCAGCACTTTGCTGCCCTTCTTCTTCCAGAGTCCTTCGGGTACAGAACCGATAAGCATCATGGGTAAGAAACTCAATGCCAGCATATAATAGGCTGTACGGTATACGGATATGTCGCTTGTTCCGTAGTGGAAGCAAGGCATTCCGGCACGATAGACCTCGTCGATGCGAGTCTGCTCATATACCCATTGATAGGCCATCTTAGGTACAATGAAGATGAGTGCAACTGCCAGTGCTACCCATGCCAGCGAGGGCAGGGTGGCTTTGCTAAATTGAATCTTTTTGGGTGTGGCCATCAGCAACAGACCTAAGAATGACCACGCACCTAATGCTTGGTATCCAAACCATGCAAAGCCAATCATGCAAACGGCCTTAAATATGATAGATGCAAAGCGGAGTTTGTCTGCCAATAACTTTTGCGAATAGTCTGTTGTCTTGTTGACCAGTAATGCAAAAAGCACGTTGATGCCTACACCGATGGTTGGGAGCCACAACTGACCATGCAGTTTCTGGTAATAAAGCCAGTATCCGGTTTGTGTTAGGCATGCCAGCAACATCATGGGTACGATTGCTACCAGTAGTACTTTCCAGCCACGTAGGTTGAAGAGTATTGCCAACATTGCAGATATGATGGCCCATGCTCCCATCAGCAACCATACGCCAGTGGCGGGATTGAAGAAGAAGTCGGTCATGTAGCTTGATGCCCATGAAAGCCATCCTCCAGGGTAGATAGAGAACATTTGGTAGAAGGTGTCATCTGCTATCCAAAGATTGAACTCCTGACTTTTGAACAATACTTCGCTCTCTAAGCTCAGCAGTTTGGTGCCGGCGAAAATGAGACCGATAAGAATGATGAGTGGGGGCAGTATGCGAGGCATCCACGTACCCATAAATGTGGGTGCTGAACTTTGTGCCTGTTTCTGCTTTTTCTTTGCGTTGATTAATGCCTGCTCGTAGGTAGGCCTTTTAGAGTTTCCCATAAAGTATATTATATTTTCGTGCCAAAGGTACAAAAAAAAGTAATAATGCGCGCATATACGTGCAATAAATAAGGTATTTCCTGTACATAATCGGAAAAATACGAGTACTGTAGTAGGTTATTCTAAACAATTTACTAACTTTGCAGAAAAGAAAAACTAACTAACTTTATATGAAAAGAAACCTGATTCTTGCTTGTGCGCTTGTGTCGGCTTTGGCAGCAGGCGCCCAGAAAAACAACAAAAGTTCGAAAAAGGAGACCCAAAAGACCGTGCAGAAGGATCCGCAGAAAGTCAATTGGCTCAACCCTAACGTGAATCGTGTTGGCACAGAGGCGCCTCGTCCCTCGTTCTTTGCTTATGAGTCTGTAGAGCTGGCTCAGGAGGCAGACAAGGCAAAGAGCAATCGCTACATCTCGCTTGAGGGAATGTGGCGATTCAAATGGGTGAAGGACCATGACAAGGCTCCTGCCGACTTTTTCAAACTCAATTATGATGATTCAAAATGGGTGGATTTCCCTGTACCCGGGCTCTTTGAACTCAATGGCTATGGCGATAAGATATATCGCAATGTGGGTTATGCCTGGGCAACTCAGTTCGATAGCAATCCTCCCTTTGTTGAAGAGAAGAACAATTATACCGGTTCATATCGTAAGGAACTCGATATCCCTGCAGAGTGGAAAGGCATGCAGATTTATATGCATATCGGTTCGGCCACTAGTAATGTGGCATTGTGGGTGAATGGTAAGAGTGCTGGTTATGCCGAGGACTCGAAGATGGAGTCGGAGTATAACATTACGGAACTCGTTAAACCCGGTCAGAAGAACTTGCTGGCTATGCAGGTAATGCGTTGGTGTGACGGTAGTTATGGAGAGGACCAGGACTTTTGGCGCTTTACTGGTATTGCACGAGAGGTTTATCTGTATGCTCGTCCTGCTACCCGCGTGATCGACCTCAATATCGTACCCGACCTTATCAATAATTACAAAGACGGTGTACTGAATCTCAATATTAAGATTCTTAATAGTGCTGGTAAGTTCATCGATACCAAGTTGGTGGATCGTGTCAGCACTTATGCTCCTTATCATGCAGAGAATGAGAAACTGACCAGTGGTCCGTACCTTGCCAAGATTCCTGTTAAGGATTGCAAGCGTTGGAGTGCGGAGCAACCCAACTTGTATGATCTCATCATTACCCTTAAGGATGAGCAGGGCAATGTTATAGAAAGTATCTCGCGTCCTGTTGGATTCCGCAAGGTGGAGATAAAAAATGCGCAGGTTTTGGTCAACGGTCAGCCTGTATTGTTTAAGGGTGCCGACCGTCACGAGTTGGATCCCGACAATGGTTATGTGGTCAGCGTAGAACGCATGATTCAGGATATCAAGGTGATGAAACAACTGAACATGAATGCGGTACGTACCTGCCACTACAGTGACGATCCTCGTTGGTATGACCTTTGTGACGAGTATGGTTTGTATGTGTGTGCCGAGGCTAACTTCGAAAGTCATGGCATGGGCTATAAGGAGAAACGATTGGCCCAGAACCCTGACTACAAGCAGACCATCGTTGAGCGTAACGTGGCCAACTGGCAGGTGCAGAAGAATCATCCTTCTGTCATCTTCTGGAGTTTGGGTAACGAAAGTGGTTATGGCGACAATTTCGAAGCTGCGTACGATACGCTGAAAGTACTTGAAAAGCAGTTCGGTAGTTCTCGTCCCGTGCAGTACGAACAGGCCTATCAGGACATGAACAAGAAGAGCGACCTCTATTGCCCTATGTATGCTGATTACAATAACTGCGAGAATTATTGCAAGAGCGACAAACCACGCCCCCTCATCCAGTGTGAGTATGCTCATGCCATGGGTAACTCAATGGGTGGTTTCAAGGAGTATTGGGATCTTACCCGTAAGTATGATAAGTATCAAGGTGGTTTCATCTGGGATTTCGTAGACCAGGGTATGCGTGGCGTCAGCAAGGAAACAGGAAAGCAGATATGGATGTATGGTGGTGATGACGGTCGATACCCTGCCAGCGACCATAACTTCAATTGTAATGGTGTCATTGCTCCCGATCGCAGTCTTAATCCTCATGCACATATCGTGCGTTTTTACTATCAGAACTTCTGGGTGAAGAACTTTGACCTCGAGAAGGGTACCGTTCAGGTATTCAACGAGAATTTCTTCAAGAATGCACAGAATGTGCGTCTCAGCATTGTCGTTGAGGCTGAGGGACAGAAGGTGGCTTCATTTGATGAGTACGTCCTGAACCTTGAACCTCAGCAGGGTGATACTATTACGCTTGACAAGAAGTTTG
>JAZUKS010000062.1:0-21910 GCA_045643405.1 Bacteroidaceae bacterium
TAAGTAAATGTTAAATATTTTATAAACCAAAACATCACAAAACAAGTCCTTCAAGAGTCATTTTGACTAATGTTTATGGACTAAATTTAAGATGAACAGTACATAAAATCGTACCAAGTTATTTTTTTATCATTACTTAACACAATACTATTAAGCACTTAATTGAGAAAAATAAGGAGAATTGGTATGATATTGAGAAATTATATGTATCTTTGTGCACGTAAATTTACGGAAGTCTCGATATTTCAACTTGAATCATGAGAAATTAGAAATAGAACTTCATATTTATTAATCTTCAAAGAAAAACTAACTAAACTCACTTAATTAATGTAAGGAATTATGAAAAAATTATTTTTAATGCTTTTTGCAATTGTAAAGGTAATCGGTTCTTCTGCAAAGGATTTGGCAGGCATCCGCGTAAAAGGCAAGGACTTTGTTGATGATAATGGTAAGACTATCATATTCAAAGGACTCTGCTTCTCTGACCCCGTAAAACTTATATCCGAAAACAAATGGGGCGAAGAGTACTTCTTGCAGGCTTCATCATGGAATGCCAACATAGTACGCTTTCCCATCCATCCCCAAAACATCAACAAATACGGATGGGAAAAGACATTCGAAGCCGTCGATCAAGGTATAGAATGGGCAAAACAACTGGGCATGTATGTAATCATCGACTGGCATAGTATCGGCAATCTCAAAGATGAAAAATATACCAGTCCTATGTATAACACGACAAAGGAAGAAACTTTCCGTTTTTGGCGCATCGTGGCTCAGCGTTACAAAAACGAACCTACCGTTGCACTTTACGAACTATTCAACGAACCCACAATAGGACAAAAGGGGCTTGGTAAATGCACGTGGGACGAATGGCGTGAAATCAACGAGCAGTTGATTGACACGATACGCACCTACGACACTAAGAAAGTATGCCTATGTGCAGGATTCAACTGGGCTTATGACCTAACTGACGTCAAGGCAAAACCTATACGTCGAGAGAACGTTGCATACGTTTCTCACCCCTACCCTATGAAGCGTGAACAACCATGGGAAGAGAAGTGGGAGAAGGACTTTGGGTATGTAGCAGACAAATATCCAGTCATCTGCACAGAGATGGGATTCTGCCTTGAGTCTGAGAGAGGTGCTCACATACCCGTTATGTCAACAGATGTATATGCTGACCATATCATAAAATATTTTGAGCAGAAAGGCATCTCATTTACGATTTGGTGCTTTGACCCACATTGGGCACCCACGCTTATTACAGACTGGAACTACACACTCTCGACACAGGGAAGATATTTCAAGAAATACCTCCAAAGTCAGAGAACTAACGCAGAAACGCATACGGAGTTTAACAACGGCGTACATAATATAGAAAATAAATAATAAAATCATGAATTGTCCACACAGACCATCAACCATTGGTGCCAACAACTATTTTGAATGCACCTGTCCAAAAGAATGTCCAAGGCACGGAAAATGCTGTGCATGTGTTGCCCATCATCGCGAGCATGGCAAGTTGCCACATTGTTTGAGGACACCAGAGAACATTGAAAAATAACCATCACTATGCCACTGCATCTACTTCCATCACTATTGCTATACATACTGATGGTTGGTTACACACCAGGACCTGCCAATTTGTATGCCCTATCATGCTCTTTGAAGTATGGAAGAAGGACGGCATTGCGTATGTGGTATGGTCAACTATGCGGTTTTCTTATAGCAGTCACTATCGCATCCATAACAACCCATCTGATAGGTACAGTAATGGACGAATATGTAGAGTGGATGAAATACGTGGGAGCAACATACATCCTTTGGTTGGCATACAACATATACAAGAGTAAAGGTCTGGCAGAAAATGAGGCAAAGACCTGTTCGTTTGTTTCAGGAATGGTCGTTCAGCTTACGAATGCCAAGATGATACTGTTTGACCTCACCATCTTCTCTATGTTTGTACAACCCTACTCCAACAAACTCATCGACCTATTAATTGTGGGTTACATACTGACGCTTGCAGGCCCGATAGCCAATCTTGTATGGTTGCTTGCTGGAGCATGGATGAGAAAGTGGTTCGTCCACTACAAAAAGCAGACAGACATAATCATGTCGATACTATTGGTTCTATGTGCCGTGGCAATAATAATATAAGACTAAAATAACACAAATTGCAAATTCAACACCCTCACATAATCTTGCATGAGCATCATATTACATAAGAAGAAATTCCAGGAACTGACAACAGACGAACTATACGAGTTGCTCAGAGTGCGTAGCGAAGTCTTTGTGGTTGAGCAGAACTGCGTGTATCAGGATCTGGATTACGACGACCAAAAGGCGATGCACCTTTGGTTGACAGTAGGAAGCAAGGTCGTAGCCTTAGCGCGTGTTTGTCCCGCAGGCACACACATGAAGGAGATTTCCATCGGAAGGGTAATCACAACAGAGCGAGGCAAAGGTTATGGAAAACAAATAATGCTGGCTGCCATTGAGGCAGCAACGAAGCATTTCAAGGCAACGTTGATAGAAATAGAAGCACAAGAGTATGCAAAAGGATTCTATGAGCGTGTAGGATTCAAACAGACATCTGACACATTCATACTTGACGGAATTCCTCACATCAAAATGACTTGGCCAAAATGAAACAACAATGCAACCAACTTTTAGCATTTTCAGGAGATATTTCATCAAATATTGTTACCTTTGCAATATTATTATAAAAGAACTTAAAATCAGAGACAGATCTTTAATATGAAATACTCGATTATAGGAACAGGTGGAATCGGTGGTTATTATGGTGGGCGACTGGCACAGAACGGACACGACGTCCACTTCCTGTTGCATAGCGACTATGAGCACGTCAAGACTCATGGTTTGCAAGTCGACTCCGTAAATGGAGATTTTCATCTCGAGCATCCGCAGATATACAATGATGTCACGAAAATGCCAGTAAGTGATGTGGTATTGGTTTGCTTAAAAACAACGAATAATCATCTTCTGCCATCCTTACTTGCCGACGTAGCGGATGAACACTCAATCGTAATCTTGATACAAAATGGCATTGGTGTAGAGGCAGATGTTCAGCAGCAGTTGCCCCAACTGCAGTTAGTGGCAGGACTTGCCTTCATCTGTACGGCAAAAGTGGCACCTGGACACATCAATCACCAATGCTATGGGCAAATTAATCTTGGCAACTATTCATGCAAAGACACAGAAACACTTCAAAAGATAGCCGACGATTTCACAAATGCGGGCATTCAGGCTGGACTTGTAGACTATCAGACAGCAAGATGGAGAAAAGCCGTCTGGAACATGCCATTCAATGGAATGACAGTAGCATTGAATACCCAAACAGACTTATTACTGAAGAATCCGGCTACACGTCAGCTCATCCGAGAACAAATGATGGAGATAGTACGTGCTTGTCGGCAACAAGGTGTGGAGGGTGTTGATGAGGAATTCGTTGAGAAAATGATCAACATGACGGATAAGATGACTCCCTATTCTCCATCAATGAAACTTGACTTCGACAACCATCGTCCTATGGAGATAGCATACATCTATAGTCGTCCGCTTCAGATAGCACGTGAGATTGGCATGCCAATGCCAAAACTTGAGATGCTAGAGGCAGAACTGAAATTCTTGCAAGGAACAAACTAAATTCTGATCAAGAAGTATCCCATACAACTCCGCAAGATGCCACGCATATTCATCGCCATACGTTTCCACGACGCTTTTAAAAAGAAACTCGTAGAGATACAGGATGCCTTGAAAGCACGAGGCGTCAAAGGCAATTATTGCTCCTACGGTAACCTACACCTAACACTTGCCTTCATTGGCGAGACAACAGAACTTTCTGCTATACAAAAGGCAATACAGGAAGTTGAGTTTGAACCCTTTGAACTGTCATTAGGCAACCTCGGTTCGTTCCCTACAAAGGCAGGAGTCATCTGGTGTGGAGTGAAAGATGGTACACCCGTTTCACAACTTGCCAGTAAGCTGCGCGAACGACTCATTGTTCATGGCGTATCCTATTCCACGACAAAATTCTACCCACATATCTCGTTAGTTCAACATCCATCGACAATCATCACAGATGTCACAACACCATGTGCCACCATACGCGTGGAACGGACATACGTGATGAAATCGGAGAGGATAAATGGGCAACTTATTTATGAAGAAATAATTTGACAAGCAACAAATCATCTGACTCTACAGATTTGGGCGGCAAAGGGAAGAACAATCTAAATTTTAAGAAACAATGAAAAAGAAAATATTGATTACCGGCAGCAGCGGCTTTCTGGGCAGTAGATTGGCATACTACTACAAGGACAAATACGACTTGCTATTACCGACTCACAACGAACTGAATGTCAGTCGTGAAGAAGCAGTCAAGGCTTATATAGAGGAACAATGCCCCGAAGTCGTAATCCATTGTGCGGCATTAAGTAACACATGGTATTGCGAACAGCACCCGGAAGAGTCGCACAAAGTGAATGTGCAAGGTACGGTGCGAATTGCCAAGGCCAGCAAGATAGTCGGAGCCAAACTCATCTTTATGTCCAGCGATCAGGTGTACAACGGGACACCTTTGTCAGGTCCACTTCCAGAAGAGGATGTACTGCCACCAGTCAACATCTATGGTCAGCATAAACTGGAAGCAGAGCAAAGAGCACAATGGAATCTGCCAGAATCAGTAGGATTACGACTGACATGGATGTATGATTTACCAGACAGCCAGATGAAGCAGAACAGCAATATATTGTTCAACCTGCAAAAGGCATACACAGAGGGTGCACAAATCAAAGTGGCAACCCATGAATACCGTGGCGTGACCTATGTATGGGAAGTAGTCAGAAACCTGGAAAAAGCCATCTCTCTGCCCGGAGGTATTTATAACTTTGGTTGTGGAAATGCAAAAAACAGTTATGACCTTCATCTTGAAGTTGCCAATCAAATGGGATTGAAAGTACCCACAAAATGGATTCTGCCCGATGCAGAGAGATTCAGCGAACAGACAAGAAACCTCACGATGAATTGTTCTCTAATAGAAAAGTATGGTATTTCCTTCAATGATAGTGTTGATGGTATAAAAGAAGCAATACAAAGACCATTCCGTACAGAGTAATGAAATGTTTTGAAAATATTTCAAAGAAAATAAGAGTTTTTTTATTAAATTTGCAAGCGGAAAATATACTCAAACCAAATATAAATAAAATAATCAATCTAAAACATAAAACTTGAACCTATGAAAAAATTATTTTCAATTTGCGCAGTATTCGCCATGTGCCTCCTAACCGCATGTACAGAATCTACTCAGAAGAATAGTAATACAGCCGATGGTAAAACCCCATCATTTGACGAAGTGATCAAGACGCGTAGAAGCGTACGCAGTTACGATGCCACCAAGACCATCACAAAGGAGGAAATTGAGGAACTTCTCATCGCCACCCAAGAGGCACCTTCATGGGCCAATCAGCAACCCACGAAATACTATGTGGCCATCACTCCCGAGAAGGTCAACGCCATTGCAGAACTGACAGGTCCTAACAAGGACAAGATTGCTGGTGCCCCAGTACTTGTAGTATCTACTTTCGAGCGTTCCAAGTCGGGATTCTTCCAAGGGGAACAGACAAATGAGGTGGGCGAAAGCTGGGGAGCATACGACAACGGTCTAAGCAACGCATACTTCATCCTCAAAGCAAGAGCTATGGGGTTTGACACCTTGATTATGGGTATGCGCGATGCCGAAGGTTTGCGTTCATTACTCGAAATTCCTTCAAACGAAACCATCATGGCAGTCATCTCTCTCGGTTACCGCAAGGACGAACCCGGGCAACCTCAGCATCGTCCGTTGAACGAGATTGTACGATTCTTCTAGAGAAGCAAAGAAAATGGGTATCGAACGCACAGACATAAAGGGCTCGTACAGCGAGAAGATGATTACCGACATCTGTTTCAGGGTTGCCGAGACAGGCGACTTCATTGGATTCATCAAGCAGTTCATGTACGATGACGACAAGCAAATTGTACGTAATGCCTTATGCGCTCTTACCAAAGCAACAGATGATGAATTATCGCAACTATACCCCATCAAAGATGAACTAATCGAGCTGGCGATGAACACGGAAAGTCCATCCATCAGAAGACCCTTGCTTGGCATCGTTGAGAGGTTGCGAATGAAAAAAGAAGAATTACGTACCGACTTCCTCGATTATTGTTTTGACAAGATGCAAAATCCGGATGAGGCGCCAAGCGTCCAGGCTCTATGCATGAAGTTGGCTTACAAAATGTGCAAGTTCTATCCAGAGTTGTTGGAGGAATTGAACCGTACTCTCTTGTCGATGGAAATATCTTATTACAAACCTGCCGTTAAAAGTGTCAGACGCAACATCCTATCCGGTAAGTTGAAATAACAAAAATATGAATACAGAATTGAAACGCTGCTTCTGGGCAAATCCCAAGAATCCCCTTTATCTTGCCTATCACGACGAGGAATGGGGCGTACCTTGTCATGACGAAAAAATGCTGTTTGAGATGCTGATACTCGAAGGATTTCAAGCCGGTTTATCGTGGGAGTGCGTACTGAACAAACGAGAAGCATTCCGATTGGCTTATGACAACTTTGATGTATATAAAGTAGTTGAATACAATGAAAACAAATTGGCATTACTTGCTGAAAATCCAAATATTATACGCAATAAGCTAAAGATAAAGGCAAGCGTCACAAATGCTCAGGCATTCATTCGCATCCAAGAGGAATTCGGTTCATTTGACCACTACATCTGGAGCTTCAACAAGGGGGAGGTTATCTACGAACCTTGCGATATAAGAACCACATCCCCACTATCGGATACGATCTCTAAGGACTTGAAGAAGCGTGGCATGAAGTTTGTCGGAAGTACTGTAATCTACTCCTACCTGCAAGCTATAGGTATCATCAATGGACATTTGGAAGGATGTTGGAAATTCAGAAAACCCGAAGTAACAAAATAAGAAACAGAAAACGGACAATGCAATCTTAACAGCAAACCACCGTTGTAGGTTCGATTGACTTTTACCTGTTGTCTGTAATCAAAAACAAGACGTTCAAATAAGACTCATGAACATAACAAACATTTTCAAGCAAGGCACGCGTTACAAGGCCTTATTCCTTTCCCTGTTGCTCTGTGCCATTGGCAGCGGACTTCATAAAGGCATCCTCGACAATTACGTGGCAGAGATGGCACAGATGAACGAGCTTGACCGCGGTATTATGGAGTTCTTCCGCGAAGTGCCAGGATTGCTCTTGGTACTGATCCTTGCCATCTTCTATCGTTCATCGGCCGAAAAAATGTATAAGATCTCGATGATATTCATGGCGGCAGGTATGGTAATGCAGTCGCTCATCGACCCCGTCAAGGTTCTCGTCATCCTTGCCATATTCATCTACTCCACTGGCGAGCACATACAAATTGGGATGCGAAACACGCTTACGCTGGAGTATTCCAAGCAAGGGCATGGAGGCGTAGCATTGGGATACCAAAACTCCATGATGCAGATAGGCAACCTCATCGGTTACATAGCCGTCATCGGAGCCTTTTCCTGGGTAGCATCATCTGCGCTTTTCCAACCAGTTTTCATGGTAGCCGCTCTCTTCATGCTGATTGCCATGTTCGTATCATTCCAGTTGAAAAGCAACAGCCAGACGAAGAAGGTCAACCGATTCTATTTTCGCAAGAAGTTCACCAAGTACTACATGCTCGAGATGTTCTACGGTGCCAGGAAACAGGTGTTCTTCACGTTTGGTCCATACGTGCTTATCCTCTTCTATAAAGCCGACGCCAGCATCATCAGCATGCTCTTTGCCGTTTCCGCCATTGCCTGCTTTTTCCTTTCACCATGGATGGGAAAACTTATCGACCGCATCGGTTACAAGACAGTGATGATTGCCGACACGTTGTTGCTCGTCATCGTATGCGCATTCTATGGCTTTGCACATCATCTGTTCTCCATGGAAGTAGCTTTCATCGTATGTTGCATCAACTACGTTCTCGACTCGGTCATCTCATTGGCATCTATGGCTTCTAATGTCTATGTGCAGGACATTTCCGAGAATCAGGAAGAGATGCGAGCCACCATCTCCACCGGCATCAGCGTCAACCATCTCATCACCATCTTCATTGCCCTACTGGGCGGATGGATATGGAACGCGCTGGGCATTGAGACACTCTTCATCGTTTCGGCGGTACTGGGACTTTGCAATAGTGCCTATGCGGCAACCATCAAGGTTAGTAAGAAGGAAAATGTTGACGTGACTTAGAGTTTGCAACAAAAAGTTAAAATATCAAATTTATAAAAGCAAATTTTTCAGCTTAACTTATACCGTAAAACATTCGCTTTAATTGCAGAACTGATAAAAAAATGATAAAAAAATCTATATTCTTGACAATAACGCTACACATGTTTGGCATAGCATCATTCGCTCAAAAAGCGGAATGGAAACCTCGCTTGGTGGTAATGACAGACATAGGACCTGCTGACGTGGAACCCGATGACAACGAGTCGGCCGTAAGGTTATTGTCGTATGCTGACAGATTCGAGATTGAAGCCATTTGCACCACCATAGGTTGGAACTGCGATCCCTACCCCAGCGAGTGGGCAGATTATCTGAAAAGAGTGGTTGTGGGGTACGAAACCGATGTAAAGAATCTGATGAAACGCTCACATCAGAAGGACTTCATGCCTCTGAAAAAGGAGAATGGAAAGCAGAAACTGGGCTATTGGCCAAGTGCCGAGTACATCCACAGCCGTTGCATGATGGGGTCTCAGAAGGCTGGCATTGGCGTAATTGGCGAAGGAAATGACTCGGAGGGAAGCAACTTCCTCATCAAACTGGCACTTGAGGATGACCCTCGCCCTATCTGGGTAACATCATGGGGAGGCTCCAACACTTTGGCACAGGCAATATGGCGATACAGTCAGACGGCTACCGAAAAAGAGCTAAAGGCATTTCTGCACAAATTCCGCATCTACACCATCACAGACCAGGACATGCAATGGTCCATGCGCATGCAACGCGAATACAGTTCTCACATGTGGATGCGCAAGGAGTTCAAGGATGACCTGCTATTCATCTGGGACGAATCAGCATGGCTCAACCAGAACGAACTGGGCAAGCAGAACTGGCAGAAATATGCCAAACAGATACAAGGAAAGGGGGAGATGGGAAAAGCATACCCCACGTTCAAGTGGGGAGTGGAAGGTGACACCCCAAGCTTTCTGCACGTCATGCCCAATGGGTTGAATGACCCCGACGACCCCACACAGGTTGGATGGGGCGGTTATCATGTGCACGGATTAAGTCCCGACAGCATCACCTATTCGTGGACAAACTGGCAAGAACCTGTCAAGAGCATATCCAATGCCTACGAGCATCGTTTCTACCCCGATGAGTATAACGACTTTGCAGCACGTATGGAATGGGCAAATAAGGGAACGGGCAATCGTAACCCCGTCATCAATATCAATGGAAAAGAAGGCATCAAACCGATGCACATCAAGGTCAAGGCAGGCACATATTTACATCTGGATGCCTCAAAGACCTACGATCCCGATGATGATAACATCACATTGAACTGGTGGCAACAGAAGGAGGTTGGTTCATACGACAAGGATGTATCAATCCATCCTAAGAATACCCCCGGAGTAATGAAAGGCATTATCAAAACCAAGTTGAATTATACAAGGTCCACCATAGAAATTCCGCAGGATGCCAAGGGCCAAACCATCCACATCATCTGCGAAGCAAAGGACAACGGACCTTTCAACCTGGTTAGCTACCGCAGAATCATCTTGGAGGTGAAATAACGATTTTGGCAACTCATCCACGAGGATTGAGTAGATTGAACATGATACCTGACAAATCAAAAATCTAACTTATAAAGCAAAATATTATGAATATTGGCGACAGAATTCCCGAGGTTCTTGGCATCGACCAGGACGGACGTGAGATTAAGAGTAGCGACTACAGAGGTCGCAAGATTGTGCTATACAGTTATCCTAAAGCCAACACTAGCGGTTGCACGGCAGAGGCTTGCAGTCTTCAGACACACAAGGAGCAACTGGCTAGTGCCGGCTACGAAATCATTGGAGTGAGCAAGGACAAGCAGGCATTACAGAAGAAATTTGCCGATACACAAGGACTACAGTTCCCCCTCATCGCTGACACCGACACTACCCTATTGCAAGAACTTGGTTGTTGGGGCGAGAAGGTTGCATGCGGTCGAAGAACTATCGGAACCCTCCGCACCACCTACCTTGTCAACGAAGAAGGAGTAATCGAGAAAATCTTTAGCCCCAAAGAGATAAAGACAAAGATTCATGCTGAGCAGATTCTCGACTACATCGCCTCACAATCTTGATGTTACCACTCTCCATGAAGCAAGCAATTAACAAAATGACGTTACAAGAAGCTATTCAAGCACGACATAGTGTGCGAAAATACATAGACAAAGCCATAGAGCATGAACTCGTCAACATCTTGCAAGAGAAGGTTGACGAGATTAATGCTGTTGGAAACCTCCACATACAACTCATCACCAACGAACCAAAGGCGTTTAAAGGTAAGATGGCATACGGAACGTTCAGCGGAGTAAGCAACTATTTTGCTATGATTGGCAGAAAGGATGATGCAGATAACCCTACACAAGCCTCGCTCTCCGAACGTATTGGCTACTATGGCGAACAACTTGTACTGCTTGCACAAACACTCGGACTTAACACATGCTGGGTGGGACTTACCTACAACAACATCAAGGAAGCGTACCAAAAAGCAAAGGACGAGAAGTTGTGTTGCATGATAGCCCTAGGTTATGGCAATGATGCGGGGAGGAAACTGAAAAGAAAGGGAGTGAAGGATGTGAGCAACGCAGGAGATGCTTCGGCAGACGACATTCCCATGTGGTTCCGCAAAGGCGTGGAAGCCGCCATTCTGGCACCAACAGCGGTTAATCAGCAGAAGTTCTACTTCACCTATTTAGGGGCCGACGAGAAAGGTGTCCACCGTGTCAAGGCTGAACGTAAATTCTCGTTTATAGGCTATACCAAGATGGACTTAGGTATTGCCAAGCTCCACTTCGAGATAGGTGCCGGAAAGGAAAACTTCGAGTGGGCATAAAATGAAGAAGGAAGTAATTATAGACAAACAAACTTATTATTTATAAAATGAAAAACTTATTATTTTTACTTGTTGCAAATTTTGTTGCACTCACTACGTTTGCAAAACCTAAGACAGATGCATATTTGATGATTTATTTCTCGGATAGCGACCATTGCCTGCACATGGCAGTAAGCATGGATGGATATGAGTTCACGGCAGTAAATGACAATTATCCCGTGATTGCCGGCGACACGGTAGCAGAACAAAAGGGTTTGCGTGACCCTTATATCCTCAGAGGACCTGATGGCACCTACTATGTAGCAGCTACCGACCTCCATATCTTTGCACAGCAGTATGGCTACCGCACCACACAATTTGAGCGCGACCAACAAGAGTTTGGATGGGGCAACAACAAGAACCTTGCTTTACTCAAGTCGAAAGACCTCATTCACTGGGAGCACTCACTGGTACGTGTGCAACAGATGGAGGGTTTCCACGACATTGGTGCCACCTGGGCGCCCGAACTAATCTGGGATGAGAAGGAGAAGGCGGTCATGATTTATTGGACCATACGCAGGGGCAATGGTGCCTGCAAGCTCTACTATGCCTACGCCAACAAGGAATTTACAGATTTTGCCACAGAACCCAAACTTCTCTTTGAAAAGACAATAGGCGACCATACAGCCCTTGATGGCGACATCGTCAAGGGAAACGACGGTCGTTACTATCTGCACTATGCAGAGTATGACGAAGGATTCTCGGGCATCATGGTGGCTGTGAGCGACAACATAACAGGTCCTTACACCTTCCAACCAGAAATCATCGACAGAGAAGAAAAAGCTTGCGAGGCACCCAACGTATGGAAGCGCTATGGTACTGACACTTATGTTCTTATGTACGACTGCTTCGGTCGCCGTCCTCATAACTTTGGATTCCTTGAAACGAAGGATTTCAAGACCTATACAGACATAGGTCACTTCAACGAGGAGGGTTCGAAGATGAAGACCACCAACTTCTCAAGTCCTAAGCATGGAGCCGTAACGCCAATCTCAAAGAAAGATGCTCAGAAGTTACTTGACTATTGGCAGAAGAATCCCGTGCACCATGACCATGGAATGAAGCGACAGTAAACTTCATTGAAATCACATCGTACATGGTTTTACTGTTGACGAACAAACTAAGATAATGTCAAGAGCATGAATTCGAATACAATAATCAGAAATGGTACAATAAGAGATTCTGAGAAGACTTTTTCCATCTATTTAAAAGAGGATGGTGAGGTATTTTGCAGTACACTAAACAGTACTTTCCGAATTGCCAAGTCCTACGATGAATACACGCGAATGAGTGTAACGCACATCGAACAAATGATTTTTGACGAAGAACAAAAGGGAGCAAACAACATGTTTGAACTCTATGGTTCGTCAGGTGGCAAATAATAACAGAAAACTGCGAATTGAACATGAATATTGAACATGTAAGAGAATACACATTGTCACTCCTTGGCGTAACCGAGGATCAACCATTTGGCGATGATATCATAACCTTCCGCATAGAAGGCAAGATATTCCTATGCCTCTGGTTGGGAGGAGGTCAGCATGACTTGAAAAACTCAGAACCAAGATTTGCATTCAAGATGACTCCAGAAAGGAATGAGGAACTGCGCGACCAATACTCTTCCGTCACTCCCGCGTGGCATTGGAACAAGAAGCATTGGAGCGATGTTTATTACGAATTGCTCGATGATGAACTCGTACAGTCATGGATCTTGGAATCATATAATCTTATGGTTTCGAAACTCCCAAAGGCGGTTAGACAAAAATACCTATAGCAATGACAGAAAACAACGCCCAATGCCCAGTGGTGCTCTATACCGATCCGGGGAATCAATAGTCATTCAAACATATAAAAATATTTAACATCATGAAATCATTCGAACCAAAACCGTGGGTAGCACCACAACCTGTGCTGATTATCGGCACATACAATAACGAAGGAGTAGCCAACGCCATGAATGCCGCTTGGGGCGGTCAATGGGACATGAAGGAGATTATCATCTCTATGGGTAGCCATGCCACGACGGATAATCTTGCCATCAATGGTGAGTTTACTGTTGCTTTTGCCACTAAAGACACACTCGTGGCTTCCGACTTCGTAGGGATCGTGTCAGCCAAGAACGACCCTAAAAAGATGGAAAAGACAGGTTGGAACATCGTGAAGGCAGAGAAGGTCAATGCCCCTGTCTTCACCGACTTCCCCATGACTTTGGAGTGCCGCATCACGCAGAAGATTGACGAGAGCGAAACGGGCTATTATCTTGTAGCAGAGATTGTCAACATCCTTGTTGATGAGAATTATCTGGCAAAAGACGGCAACCCGGACATCGAAAAGATGCAGCTCATCACCTTCGACCCTGTTCATCATGGCTACATACAGTTGGGCAAGAAGGTTGGTCAGGCATTCTCGGATGGAAAGACGTTAAAGTAAAAAACATGAAAAGAATACTAACTTTATTATTTACAACACTTTGCGCCTATACTACAAAGGCTGCAGAACCATTCATTCAGTTCGGGAAGGCCGAAGGCAACCAACTATGCATCACAGGCAAAGCAGATACCATACAGTATGATGTCCAGGACTGGGAGGGAGTGAAGATTACCTTCAGGAATCTGCGTAACGACCTGCGTGTCGTAACGGGTAGCGACCATGCCCCTATTCTGGTCGGTACGGTCGGAAAGTGTTCATTGGCCAAACAATACAAAGCCGAGAGTAAACAACTAAAAGGCAAATGGGAACAATATTTAATATTCAACGATGGCGAGAAGGTGGTCATCCTCGGTTCGGACAAGCGTGGCACCATCTATGGCATCTACGAACTGTCCCGTCAGATAGGTGTTTCGCCCTGGTACTGGATGGCAGATGCGCCTATTGCACATCACGATGAGTTGTATCTCACCAAAGGCCAATATACCGATGGCGAACCCAAGGTGAAGTACCGAGGCATCTTCATCAACGACGAGTGGCCTTCCTTCGGTTCATGGTGTAACAATCAGTTTGGTGGCATTAACTCGAAGGCTTACAGTAAAATTTTCGAACTCAATTCATCCATAAAAGATGAACAACTGACGTAAACCATCCGTAAAAATTGTAATAAAAATAGTGAGTATGATTCTGAGAAAAGTATTCTGTTTGTCTTTCCTGATAGCCACAGCAGGGAGCATGCTGGCACAGGGTAAGAAGGACTTTGTCAAGGGGGCAGACGTAGGGTTTCTGCAAGGTCAGGAACGCAACGGAGTAGTGTTTCACGACCGTAACGGAAAGGAACGTGAGTGCCTTGAACTGCTGAAGAACGACTATCAGATGCGAGCCATACGAATGCGCGTGTGGGTGGCCCCGCGAGATGGCGACTGCAACAAGTTTGCCTTGCTTGACATGGCAAAACGTGTCAAGGCGCTGGGTATGGACTTGATGGTGGATTTCCACTACAGCGACTGGTGGGCCGACCCAGGCAAGCAACCCATTCCCAAGGCATGGGCAAGTCACACCTTCGAGGAGATGAAACAAGACCTTCGCAACCATACCATCGAGGTACTGACATTATTGAAGGACAACGACATACAACCGCGCTGGGTACAGGTAGGTAACGAGACAACCAACGGCATGCTCTGGAGCGTGAAGACAAACGAACGCGGTTGGGAAATAAAGGACTCGCTCGGCCGAACCACCATCACGCAAAGCATGGGACACATCAAGACCGAACCAGAGCACTATGCCGGTTTCATCCGTGCTGGTTACGATGCCGTGAAGGAGGTCTTCCCCGAGGCAATCGTTATTGTTCACCTTGACAGAGGGCACAAGCAAAGCATCTACGACCATAACCTCGACATCGTACTGAAGTATGGTGGTAAATTCGACATGGTAGGCATGTCACTCTACCCCTATTGGGCCATGGACGGACACCCTGAACTCAAAGCCGACGACATCATCACCGACTGCATGGCAAACATACGCCATGTGAGCGAAAAGTACAACTGCGACGTAATGATTGTAGAGACAGGTTACGAGGTTGATGAGCGTCATCCGGAGAAGATGGAAGAGGGACGTAGACAGCTGACGCGCGTCATCCGTGAGGCACAAACCGAAACCAACGGACGATGTCGTGGTGTCTTCTATTGGGAACCGCAATGTCTTCCGGGTAGTTACAAATTAGGAGCCTTCGACAGCAAAGCTACCCCTACCGTCATCATGGATGGTTTTATAGAGAAATAGTTAAGGGAAAACTCCGAACTTGCCCTCCATGGAGATAGAAATGCACTAAGATTTCGGCAAAAATACATCCGAAAAGAGGTAATTTGCTTAAAAATACACTATTTTATATCCGAATTGATGTAATTTTAGAAAATATTCTTAATTTTGCATTCGATATAATATAATTTTAGTGCAACAATGGCAGAAAGAACCCTTTTGGCGCAAACAGTAAAGGAACTTAGGAAAGAGTATGGATTGACTCAGGAAGAACTTGCCATGAAATCGGGCGTAGGGCTTAATTTCGTGCGCAACCTTGAGCAAGGCAAACCCACCCTACGAATGGATAAGGTAAACCAACTGCTCGATCTATTTAACTACACACTTGTAGCAACGCCTAAGTTTAACGAAGATTAATCAGTATGCGACAAGCAAAAATCTACAGAAAGGAGACGTTAGCAGGTATGCTAAAAGAGGACGGTGGCGAATACACATTCCAGTACGATGATGCGTATCTCGCCTCTCCATCCTCTGTGGCAGTCTCCCTCACCCTACCTTTGCAGAAAGAGGCATTCAAAAGTCCTGTTTTGTTTCCTTTCTTCGATGGTCTGATACCCGAGGGATGGTTGCTTGACGTTGCACTCCGCAATACGGACATAAGCATACTTGACCGAATGACACTCTTACTGTTATGCTGTAAAGAGTGCATAGGAAGCATAAGCGTACACGAGGTGAATGCTAAATAATCAGATAAGCAAATGAATAGGTGTTTATACTGCTATAAGGAACTGGAAGAAGGTCTGCAAGACTTCCATCCAGGTTGTGCACGCAAGTTCTTCGGTACTGCGAATGCCCCAATCCTGGAATATCGTCGTGAAGACCTTGATGCACTTGCTGCTAAGGTCATACAAGCACAGACATCATTGACAGGTGTTCAACCAAAGCTTTCACTCAACCTTCATAAACACGAAGGTTGCAACAGATTAACTATTGTAGGACTTTGGGGAGAATACATTTTCAAACCACAGTCAGATGCCTATGCAGAACTGCCCGAGAATGAAAATCTCACGATGCACATGGCAGAAGCCGCCCGCATAAAGGTTGTACCACATTCGCTTATTCGCCTTGCGGACGGAAGCCTTGGTTACATCACGCGCCGTATTGACAGAACAAAGAAAGGAGAGAAAATAGACATGGAAGACATGTGTCAGTTAACGCTCCACCCTACGGAATACAAATATAAGAGTTCATACGAACAAATTGCAAAAACAATTGCGACATACAGTTCCACTCCCAAACTCGACCTTGTCAATTTCATGCAAGTGTTGCTATTCTCATTCATTACAGGCAATAACGACATGCATTTGAAGAACTTCTCACTATATCGCCCGAAGCGCCTTTATCAACTAACGCCAGCATACGATTTACTAAACGTTGCCATCGCCAACACGAACGACAAGGAAGAACTTGCGCTTCCGCTGAATGGAAAAAAATCAAAACTCAAACTACACGATTTTATCAAAGCTGGAGCAACGATGGGCATAGAGGAGCGCATTACTTTACAATTAGTATCAAGCATGAAGAATGCTCTTCCAGTATGGAAAAAGCTGATAAACAACTCTTTTCTCAGCACAGAAATGAAGGAGGCTTACATGGCACTCATCAACCAAAGACTCGAAATATTATCATAAACTGACAGAGCATCTCAATAAAATTATAAATAAAACCGTAAAAAAAACATGAAAAACGATTCTACTTACCTTGCATCCAAACCACGATACGAAATTCTTGATGGGCTTCGTGGAGTGGCAGCCATACTCGTAGTAATGTTCCATCTGTTTGAGACGTACTCGGCTGGAGTAGTGCATCAGATTATCAATCATGGTTACCTGGCAGTCGATTTCTTCTTCATGCTATCGGGTTTCGTCATTGGCTATGCCTACGACGAACGACTGGCAAGCGGAAAACTAACCACAAAAGCCTTCATCAAGCGTCGTCTCATCCGTCTGCATCCTTTGGTTTGCATGGGTGCCCTGATAGGATTTCTGTTGTTCTACTTCGGTGGAGGTCCTGATTTCGGCATAATGGCAGACGCCCAATGGTCGCAACTCATCCTGCTTCTGCTCATTGCCTTCACGATGTTTCCCGTACCGGCAAGCATGGATGTACGCGGATGGAGCGAGACGTACCCGCTGAATGGAGCCACTTGGTCATTGTTGCTTGAGTATGTTGCCAACCTGCTATACGTATTCATCATCCGTCGACTTGGCAAGTTAGCGTTAGGCATCTGCATTGTAGCCTTTGCATTGCTCACCTTATCGCTTACCTTCAACCTTGATCCGTTCGGAGTGTTTCCCAATGGCAACTATGCGGCTTATACCGTCATCGGCGGATGGGGGGTGGATGCTCCACAGCTCTACATCGGTTTCACCCGCCTACTCTACCCATTCTTCATGGGATTGTTGCTGAACCGCATCGGTAAGTTCATCACCATCAGAGAAGGTTTCTGGTGGTGCGCCTTACTTGTCATGATCTGCCAAGCCATGCCACGCGTAGGAGGCGTTGAAGCCGAGAACTATTGGATGAATGGTCTTTATGAGGCGATTGTCATCTTGATGGTATTCCCACTTGTGGTTGTCATGGGAGCCGGCAGTAAGGTAACAGGAAGAAAGTCGCAGAAGTTCTGTAAGTTCCTTGGTGACATTTCCTATCCGCTTTATATCACGCACTACCCTCTTGTCTACATGCAGATGGGGTGGAAGGAAGCTCACCTCGATGCACCTGCCAGTCAGCACATCATGGTGGCGGTCAGCATCTTCTGTATCGCCATTGCTATGGCATGGGCTTCACTCAAACTCTATGACGAACCAGTAAGAGAGTGGCTGAAAAACAAACTTTTCAAAAAATCATGAGCATCAAAAAATAATGCCATCAGCGAGTTAACTATGAAACAAATACTAATTCAAAAAGAAAAAAATAATGATTAAAGACATCGCACACATTGCCTTGAATCCATTGGACATGGACAAGACTGTTGAGTATTTTGACAACGTTTTCGGCTGGAAGAAAGTGTTCGAATTGCACAAGGAGAACGGAGATCCCTGGATTGTGTATCTGAAGATATGCAAGGGCCACTTCCTCGAACTCTTCTACGACGGACAGAATGACCGCGACTATGCCTTCGACTTCAAGAAGACTGGCTACAACCATCTTTGCGTTACTGTAGGAAATATCCGCAAGACCCTGCAGGAGATTTACGAGAAAGGTTACATCGACTCACCCGAACCCGAGTTGGAGAAGAGCGGTTGCCTAAACCTATGGCTTTTTGACCCAGACGGCAATGGCATCGAACTACAGGAATACACACCCGCATCGGTGCAGATGCAGAGCAACGAGGCACACTACGAATTCGGTAGAGAGGGCTATGTGGGCATCGGCCACGCATGCTTTGTGTGCAAGGACATCAACGCCTCGCTTGATTTCTATTGCAACAAACTGGGCATGAAGCTCGTCGGCATCCAGAACAACGACGAGGGTGAGCCTTGGTTGCATTACGTACGCATGGCCGACGGCGTGTATCTGGAACTGATTCCCAATGGCGAAGGAGAGAATCCTAACACGGGATGGAACTCACGCGGTTTCCAGCATCTGTGCCTCGAAACGGACAATCTGCAGGAGGATGTGGAACGCCTGCGTGCCATCGGCGTGCAGATTGACCAGGAACCCAAGACATCTTCCGACAAGAACTGGCAGGCATGGATTCATGATCCTGATGGCAATAAAGTGGAACTGATGATGATTGACCCCGATTCACCTCAAGCAAAAGCATAATACAACTATGAAAAAGAAAGCGTTTCTCACTTGCATGATAACTACTATACTGATGACGTCATGCACCAACCATGCACCCAAGACCACGGAGAAAGCCGAGGAAGTGACCGACTCGTTACAGATTACCAATCCCGAACTATGGGCTGCGCAAAACCACAAACTGGAGTTGAAACCCGACCGTGGAGTAATGGAAAATCCGTTGGAACTCGACAAGTTCATACAGATAGCCATCATCGTGGAGGACATCGAAGTGGCTGCCCGCGAATGGGCACAGATTCTCAACGTGCCCGTACCCGAGATTAGGGTGCACCAGACGGTAGACACGACCGACCCGAACCTGAACTACTACGGCAAGAACTACAAGTATGGTTTGAAACTCGCATCGATCATGGCACCACAAGGGTTCATCATCGAACTGCATCAGATATTGGACGATAACCCCAGCACCTATAACGAGTTCATTAAGGAACACGGTTATGGTGTGCACCACCTCGGATTTGCCGTCGGTGACCGTCGCGATGCCGTTGTCAACGAACTCATCGAGCGTGGTTACCAGAAGCGTGTGGAACACATCTACCCAACCGGCAGTTGGACTATCATCGACAGCGAACAGTCGTTGGGTGTAAATCTGAACATCAAACCCGCCATGTAAGCAAAGCTATGCCCATCCTTACCATGTGAGACGGGTATAGTTGCGTAAAGATTATTCAAGAAAGACACGACTCGCTCTATCGGAACAGATAACAGATATAACAGATAACAGATAAACAGTTTTGAAAAAACTTGAATAGAATTTTATAATATTATATTATAATATACTATTTACATTAATTTTCGTTTTTGTTTAACTGTTATCTGTTCCAACTGTTATTTGTTATTGTGTCTTTTCCTGAACGCACTTTTGTAGACGTTCAAAAGTCGATGCAGAGACGCAGAGATTTCACAGCCTGCACTCAAGGTGCGCTCACGGTTCGCTCACAGTTTCGTGAGGAATCGTGAGCGCACCTAAAGCGAAAGTAAGGTGCAGCTTGTTAGTTATCTTTAACGAAAAAGGAGAAAAAACAGAAAATAGAGTAGAAGAAAGGAAACAAAAATGAACGAAATGAACAAAAATATTCACCCCTTCCCCGCGCAGCCTCTCTCCCCCTTGGGGGAGATGCCCGAAGGGCAGAGAGGGTCTACGCTCCATTCGCAGGGGGCGGGGGGCATTTTCTCTTTCAAGAACTTCTTTGAGACTTGGCATTTCCTTGTTTTATGTTGTCTTACCTTATATTTATAGTTTGATTCTCTCTGCTATTGTTTTGCCCCCGTCTCCGCACGCCTCTTGGAAGAGGCGGCTCCGACGGGGGATCCTTATGCTTGGCTTGCCTTTCTCCCTATGCCTTGGGGAGAAAGAAAAGCATAGTTACTGAGGCAACCGCACGAGGCGCAAGCTCTTGCCGTTGAGGCGGAAGCTGATGCGGCTCGCGTAGACACGGTCTGAGCCGAAGCTGAGGTTGTAAGCGCTGCTCGAAATGCTCGAATTAGGCGTAGAAGACCAATAGAAGCCACAATACTCTGCACTGCCGAAACCGGAACCATCGCGGTCGCCAGCAGCGGGCAGACAAACCAGGCCAAGAGAACTGAGCTCGTCAAGCGAGTAGGACGACTTCAAAGTGCCGCTGAAATTGTCGGGAGCGATAATCAGGCAGTTGGCCTTGTCACCCACAGTCACACCATACTTGCGAAGGTTTGTGGCATTGCTGCGGCTGCTGATGAGGTAATACCACTCTGACTGTGTAAGGGCAAAGCAGCCGCTTGTGCCATCCACGGTCAAGGGATTGTCCTCACCGCAGAAGAACTTGTCGCTCGTGCTACGGCTTGAATAGCTGTAGCTCTCGGCGTAGGGCATGTAAGAGGCATTGCCGCTCTTGTAATCGGTGAGATTCGTCCACATGAAGTGACCTACATGGCTGGCATTCCATGGCTCTGTGGGATAATCGGTTTGGTTGGCCTCGAAGTGATAGGCGCTGCCGTCCCACCAAAGGTTACCCTTGGTGAACTGCACCTTCTTGCTGCTGCTCACGCTGAAGGTGCCATCAATCATGTTGCTACTGCCAGAAGCGGAACGAGCCTTCAACGTGGGTTCCTGAGCGTTTGCCATGAGCGTCATGGCAAACAGAGAGAGATATAAAAAGAACTTTCTCATAAAGAATTGTTTTTTATAGGTTAATATTAATTTGTATTTCAAGACATTAAAAGCAGAGTTGTGTCACTAAGAGGATTTACGCTCCGCTTAACGGAAATTATCGTTAATGTAACGTGTAATTGACATTAATTGGTTTTGTGGTTATATGGTTTTGAGGTTATTTTGAGGTTTTAAGGTTTTGTGGTTTTGAGGTTATTTTGAGGTTTTGATACGTTGCTTCTGGAAAATTTCCAGCGAGTAATCATTGTATAACCTTATAACCTTACAAGCGTAGCGACCTTATAACCTTACATTTATTAATGATAATTTTCGTCATATTTGCGGTAATTAACGTTTGCGAAGCATAAAAATAAAGACACCCGCCATGGCAACCTAAGTAACCATGGCGAGCGCCAAGTATTTCCTTATTTATAGTGGGGATTACACACACACAGAGTAACAAAGTAATTGAAGTGACCAAATTTCTCAGCCACTTTCTCACAGAAACTCCTATAATT
>JAZUKS010000063.1:0-6829 GCA_045643405.1 Bacteroidaceae bacterium
CAGGAAGGAGCATACCTGCAAACTCTTGTCATGGCTCTGCACCACGAAGCTGACCAATGGCTCCTTGATGTGACCCTTGGCAGCCCATGCTGCATAGCAGCGACCACCTTTCTGTGCCTTGCCTGTTCGCTTCAGCAGCGACAGCCTGAGTTTGTCTATCAGTAAACGAAGGTTCATGCGTGTGTCTATATATTAATGATGTGATACTTTTAAAATGAAACTTCGCAAAGTTACTACATCTTCGTGACATGACCAAATTAGCAACGTGCAAATACTTTTTCGTACCAAACATTTTGCCAACTCAAAAGTTTTGTTTACTTTTGCAACCGAAAACGGGAAAAAGAGTGTCCCTGCACCTAACTGAGGTGTACATCTCATGGTGCGACGCATTCTTATTTCCTACATTATTAATTTATTAACTAAAAAGATGGACGACTATCACGCGGATAATACCGATTAGTAAGGCTGGGATGCACGCAACGGCGTACCTCCTACGCCATTAAGTCTTGTAAAAATTCAACGAGAAGACCATTCTGCGAGGCAACAAGTCTGGGTTGATAAGACAATGAGTCGATAAGTCAACGAGACAATGTTGATAAGAAGCGAGTCAACGAGTTGATATCTAAACAAAGGAGGTCATACCAATGCGAACATTCTGGAATACCAATCGTGGTCTGCGCACCATCGATAAGTGGGAACCCAACTGCTGGGTTCAAGTTACTTGCCCCTCACAGGAGGATAGTGATTTCTTGGAGAACGAACTCCACGTTCCTGATTACTTTTTGCCCGACATCGCCGATACCGATGAGCGCGCTCGTTACGACATCGACGAGGGCTGGATTCTTATCATTCTTCGTATTCCGTATGCGAAGGAGACCAATAGCCGTACCCCCTTCACCACCATTCCTTTGGGTATCATCCTGAAAGGCGACGTATGCATCACTGTATGCAACTTCGAGACCAGCATGATGATTGACTTTGTCAGTTATCAGCAGAAGCGCGGTCTTGGTTTTACCGACTCTGTCGACCTCACGTTCCGTCTCTTCCTCAGCAGTGCTGTCTGGTACCTGAAGCGCCTGAAGCAGATCAGCGCCTTGATTGAAAAGGCCAAGCAGAACCTTGACCACAAGGTGTCGAACACCGACCTTATCAATTTCAGTCGCTTGCAGGACTCTTTGACGTACTTTACCACGTCAATTCGCGGTAACGAGACGTTGCTCAGTAAACTGAAATTCAAGTTGCCCGTCGATGAACTGGATGCCGACCTGATTGAGGACGTCAACATTGAGATGAGTCAGGCACGCGAAACGAGTCTGATCTACTCAAACATTCTTGATTCCACGATGGATACTTATGCCAACGTCATCAACAACAACATGAGTAACGTTATGAAGATGATGACATCGTGGAGTATCATCTTGATGCTTCCCACCCTTGTGGCAAGTTATTTTGGTATGAACTTGATAAACGGAATGGAGAATTCGTGGTACGGTTTCCCCCTTGCTCTCATTATCTCTATTCTGCTCATTGTCGTCTTTTGGTGGTATTTTAAGCGTAAATCACTTTTCTAGCGCCGAAATTGCAGAAAATGCGCAAATCATTAGGATGTGTCAGTAAATTTTAGTTAATTTGCAGTTGCATCCGCATTTTTGCGTGTGTATAACAAATGAGTACAATTGAATTGTAAAACCGAATCTATTACTTATCAAATCCAAAAAGTAAAATGATGAACTCTGATGAACTGGCCGCCAAGGTGGAAGGCCAAGTAATTACCGAGACTCCCGCAGTGGAGACTGCACAGGATGAGGCAGTTGAAACTGTACAATCTGAAAACATTGTTGAACCCGCAGCCGAAGGTGAGGTAAAGCACACCATCTTCCAGTCAAAGGATGAAGTCCTTGCCCGTGCAAAGGAAATTGCACAGAGCGAAGAGGGTAGTGACCGTCAGGAACTGGACATGCTCAAGCAACTTTTCTACAAGTTCCGCAAGGCTGAGTTGCTGGCAGAGCGTGCAGCCTTTGTTGAGGCTGGTGGCGAGGAAGAGGCATTCATGCCTCAGATTGATCCTACCGAGGAAAGTTTCAAGGAGGCTATGCAGACCATACGTCAGCGCCGTGCCGAACAACAGGCAGAGCAGGAGCGTATCAAGCAGGAGAACCTGACACGCAAGTTGGCCATCATTGAGCGTATCAAGGAGATGGCTGCCTCGCCCGAAGAGGCCAACAAGAGTTACGACGAGTTCCGCAATTTGCAGAACGAATGGAAGGAAATCAAAGCCGTACCCGCAGAGAATGCCACAGAATTGTGGAAGAACTATCAGCTCTATGTTGAGCAGTTCTACGACTTGCTGAAGATGAACAGCGAGATGCGTGAGTACGACTTCAAGAAGAACCTGGAGGCAAAGACCCGTCTCTGCGAGATGGCTGAGAAGTTGGCAGATGAGCCAGACGTAATCAGTGCATTCAACCAGTTGCAGGGCTTGCATCAGGAATATAAGGAGATTGGTCCCGTTGCAAAGGACCTTCGTGATGAGATTTGGAATCGCTTCAAGGCAGCCAGCACGGTTGTCAACAAGCGTCACCAAGACCACTTCCTTGCCATGAAGGAGAAGGAAGAGGAGAACCTGGCCAAGAAGACTGCTCTGTGCGAGCAGATCGAGGCTGTTGATACTACCGAGTTGAAGAGTTTTGCTGACTGGAATACCAAAACCGAATGGATCATCTCTTTGCAGGCAGAGTGGAAGACCATCGGCTATGCTCCCCAGCGCATGAATACCCAGATTTTCGAGCGTTTCCGTGTTGCTTGCGACAAGTTCTTCCAGTTGAAGGCGGAGTATTTCCGTAACGTGAAGGATGAGTTGAATGGCAACCTGGAGAAGAAGATTGCCCTCGTTGAAAAGGCTGAGGCATTGAAGGACAGCACCGACTGGCGTGTTACCGGTGATGCACTTATCCAGTTGCAGAAGGAGTGGAAGACCATTGGTGCTATTCCTCACAAGCATTCTGAGGCTCTCTGGAAGCGTTTCATCGAGGCGTGCGACCACTTCTTTGAGGAGAAGAACAAGGCTACCGCAGATCAGCGCAACGAGGAGAAGGAGAACCTGGCTCACAAGCAGGCTATCGTAGAGCAGTTGCAGGCATTGCTTGAGGATCCCACCCAGAACGATGCAGTACAGCGTGTACGTGACTTGCAGAAGGAGTGGAACGAGGTTGGACACGTTCCCTTCCGTGAGAAGGACACTATTTTCAAGAAGTACCGTTCTGCTTGCGATGCTCTCTTCAAGCAGTTCAATCTTTCGGCTCAGTCACGTCGCTTGAACAGTTTCAAGAATCGTTTGAAGGATAATGTCAGCGAGAATGGCGCAGGTAGCCTTAGTCGCGACCACGACCGTATGATGCGTGCTTACGAGGCATTGCGCAACGAGATTCAGACCTATGAGAACAACATCGGTTTCCTTAGCGCAAGTTCAAAGAAGGGCAATAGCCTTGTTGACGAGATGAAGCGTAAGGTTGAGAAGCAGAAGGAAGAACTCAAACTCTTGGCTCAGAAGATCAAGGCCGTAGAGGAAGAGATGAAGAAGGGAGAAGCATAAATAAAGATACTTGTAATTCCCAGCATAAAGAAAACGGCACTCGCCCAATGTGGTGAGTGCCGTTTTTGGTATATTATGGGTAAAAGGGTGTTGCCGAAGAACCTCTTCGACCCCTTTCCGTGGCTTGTGCTTACATTTCCACGCAGTTCTTCAGGACTGCATTGGCTGCGTTTTGGGGGTTCTCGTGCTCCATCTGGCAGTTGATGAACTTACACTTCTCGAAGTAGCAGGGCGACTCCAGGTTGAAGAGTTTGCCCTTGAGGTTCTCGAAGGTACAGCCCTGGAAGGTGACGTTGGAACTCTCGCAGCAGTTGAGCTGCTCAAACCGCTTGTTGCGGTAGAAGTAGCAATCGTTGAACTTGACAGACTTGCATCCATTTATGTGAAGGGTGAAGTATGAACAGTCGTGTACGTTTGAGCGTGTAATGATGACGTTACTGCTGTAGTCGAAGGTAAATCCCTCGGTGCCACAGCCAAAGAGGTCGCATCCGTCAATGCTGACACCATCGCACACCGTAACCTTCAGTACGCCGTTGGAGCAAGTACCCTCCAGCGTGTGCCCCAAGATAAGATTCTCCAGTTTCAGGTTGGGGCAGTTGGCAAAGTCAACCACGTTGACGTAGCGTGGAGTGGCCAGGAGCATGGCTTTGTTCTTCTTCGACTTGATAGTGAGATTGGGGCAGTTGCGTATTTCAAGACCGATGCCGTCAGAATCCTGTACATAGAACACGTGTTCCAGCACTTTGCCATCCTTCTTGGCCTTGTAGTTCTCTTTCTTGAGGTTTTCGGGACGGTAGCCGGCCAACTCGCGCATCTTGATGTCGTCCTCAGTTGCCTCTTCCTCCATGTCGCCCTCATCTCCTATGTAGTCACCCTCTTCATCCTCCTCGTATGGAGTAGGCAATGCGTGAGCATCCTCCTCATCGTAATATTCATCGTCGCTATAGTCGGGCAACTCGTGCGTCATTTCCTCTCCTTCGTAATAGTATGTGTCGGCTTCGCCTACCTTGCCGATTTTTTGGTAATGCTTCAGTACGGAAGTGATGTCGAGCGCTTCCTTTGAGTCGATGATGATGGTACGGTCGGGACCGATGGCATTGATGAACTGCTCGGCACTCTTGACTGTGATGGTCTTTTGTGCCATAGCGATGCACGCACTAAGTGCAAAGACAGAAAGTGCAATTAGTCTGTTTGTTTTCATTACTTTGTTTGTTTTTGTGGGTGCAAAAATAGTCTTTTTGATTGTATTGGCAAAATGTATCTATGTTTTTTGCGTTTTTCACAACTATTTTCTTTGTTGTGCATACCGGGTCCTCTGTAAAACTCAGAGTTACCGACCTCTACGATGCTACACCGACCTTTACCGTTTTCTGCGATAGTATCTATCAGAAATAAATAAAACAAACCCATAACGTGTCTGCACCCCTTTCGTGTGAAAGGTAATGCAGCAAGCGTTATGGGTGTTTTGATGAAAGACTATTCGGCATCTAACCAGTCGATGTCGCACCACGATTCTTTAACCTCGACAATCTCGTCTGCCCCCTCTCCATCGACGATGGGATTGTATTCGTCATGACTTTCCGTTAATAACGTGCATGATGAAGTTTCGGGCATCAATATGACTGTTGTTGGTGAAGAATATCTTTTCCTTATCATTATTCCTTTGAGGTTGTGTGTCACCAGCCTTCCGACCAATCTACATATTTTTCTCGTTTCGTTTCAGTAATTTCATCCTTCGGGTCACCGCCGATGATGGGGATATCCGTACCCCATCCTTCACCATTTCCACTGCTCACATTGCTGATGCTTTGAAGCACATCCATATCATTATCAAGATCAACAACTATTTGTTCTGGTACAATATAATTTTTCTTCGTCATTACGCTTCACGCCCTTATTTTACCAAAACCTTCTTTATAGAGCCATCAGAGTAGCGAATAATGTTCACGCCTTTGGTCAGTGCATCTTGCTTCATACCATTCACGGAGTATATTGACTGCACGTCGGTCTTATGCACGTTGATGCCATCAGTTTCGTCCTCTTCATCGTCCGTCATGAGTAGAATCTTCACGTTGCTGGGTATCTGCATGATTTGTCCGTCGCGGTCTGTCAGCAACATGTACCAACGGAAAGCACCCAGGGCAACCGTACCTTTTATCTTCTCGAGCTTTCCACCAGAAACCGTGAAGTAATCTTTTCCGATAGCCTTCTTCGTATTGTTACCATAGAACGTACAAGTGGTTTCCATTGTAGAACATTCTATGTGGTTTTCTTTTGTCTGATACAAGATGTTGTCGTACGAGGGAATAGTCTTTGCACCTGTTGACTTTGCCTTGATGTAGTAGGGATGGTTGGGCTTGAGTACGCCACTCTCCACCTTGAATATACGCAGCGAGGCATCGGGATCGTTCTCTCCGAAGTAGTTGCCATCTCCATCGGCATCAAACAAGTATAGTGCTCCAATCTTATACACGTCAAAGTCTTTGGCAATATCTGCTATATTGATGCTGATGGGTACATACAGACACTGGTAGTTTGTTGTGCCGAAGTTTCGTGTGTATGTCAATTGAGAGAACGTCACATCCGATGCGTTGGCAAACGATGTGCTGGCATCTTCAAGGATGTATGTGCTGCATGAGCAGAGTGTGCAACGTCCACTCTCGTAGGTGTGCTTCTCGTAGGTGGCAGTTAGGTCATTTCGTGTACACTCTTTTTTGTGTGTACCGTCGCCCATGTCGGTGTACTTATAGCTATGCCCAAGGGCGGCAATAGTGTAAGTCTTGTCGTTTGTACCTGTATGTAACCACACCAAAACAACTGATAATAACTGATACCAAGAAACAACAAAACGCTGAAATACAGTACTTTCTAAATTTTAACACTTCGTATCTAATATTTGGTGGTTCCCGATTTTCCGCTTAAATTTGCAACGTATTTCTACCGCGGAGAATGTGAGGAGCTATTTTTTTGTCACTTTGCGGACTCAGTTGACAAGGGTTGACAAGAGTGAACAATTGAAGACAAGAATGCGGTCATATCTTCGGAAATCGTGACGATGCGTAATGAGTTGACATAGGTTGACGATAGTGCATCATGATTGACAAAACGGTGGAGATACACAAAACGAGTGTAAAACCATCAAAATCGCATCAAAATGAAGACAATCAGAAAGTGCGCATTCTGCGGAAAAGAGTTCGTTGCAAGAAGCGGAATGCAGAAGTATTGCTCAGAGCAATG
>JAZUKS010000064.1:0-20876 GCA_045643405.1 Bacteroidaceae bacterium
GCCAAGGCGAGAATTTCGTCACGATTGCCGATGAGGATGATCTCGGCAAGACCATCAGCCTGTGCCTTGTCGGCAGCGGTGATGGTGCGCTCCTCCAGGCTCTCGGGCAGCACGATGCGCTGCTTGTTGCTCTGGGCGCGAGCGATAATTTGTTGCATTAATGTCATAAAATCTGTATTTTAGTATAACGTTGTTATGTGCTTCTTAAGGACCGACGGGAACGCCGGGCAATGTTTCGGGGGATTTTTCTTTCAACTTTCAGTTTGCCTTTTTCCTTTCTGGTTCCCCATTTCAGAACTCGCCTCGCATCAGCATCTCCTCCAGTTCCTCGCTGGTAACGTGCGTCTTGAACTTGCTTCGGTAGGCGGCTGTGATACTGCCCGTTTCCTCGCTCACCACGATTGACAGGGCATCCGTCTCGTTACTGGTACCCTTGGCGGCACGATGTCGAAGACCGAACTCCTTGGGGATGTCCACGTCGTGCGAGGTAGGCATGATGCAGGCCGCCGCCATGATGCGACCCTCCTTGACAATCATGGCACCATCGTGCAAGGGACTGTTCTTGAAGAATATGTTCTCGATGAGGCGTTGACTGACGCGGGCATCAATGGCCTCGCCTGTATCGATAAAGTCGCCCAAAGGCAGACTGTTCTGCAAAACGATGAGCGCTCCCACCTTCTGCTTCGACATGTTCAGACATGCCATGACGATGGGGAAGATGTCCTCGCGACTATGTCGGTATTCACCTTGTTTCTTGCGGTCGGTGTGCAGGTATCGCATCAGCTTTCCCATTCGGTTGTGCGTTCCCAGTTCGTAGAAGAAATGTCGTATCTCGCTTTGGAACAGCACGATGAGCGCAATGGCACCAACATTGATCAACTGGTCGAGGATACTTCCCAGCAGTTTCATCTCAAGAATCTTGGAGATGACGATCCAGAAGGTAATGAAGATGAAGACGCCCGAGAATACGCGCACGGAACGTGTCTCTCGCATTACTCGGTAGAAGTAAAACAAGATAACTGCCGTGAGCAGTATGTCAATAACGTCTTTTATGCTGAATGATGATAACATGCTATTGTCGTTTCATGAGATTCGTGATGCGGACTGCCTCGACTGCCTCCTTGACATCGTGAGCGCGCAGGATGTGAGCGCCCTGCATCAGCGAGATGGTGTGCAGTACGGTTGTGCCGTTGAGCGCATCCTGTGGCGTTCCGCCAAGCAGTTTGTATATCATTGACTTTCGTGACACTCCTACCAGCAAGGGCAGACCGAGTTCAAGCAGGGAACCTTGGTTGCTCAACAGTTCGTAGTTCTGCTCCAGTGTCTTGGCAAAACCATAGCCTGGGTCAAGGATGATGTCGTTGACACCCATCTCGTGCAACTCGTCAATCTTGGCACCGAAATACTGCAGTACGTCACTTGTGATGTCGTTGTAGTTCGTGTCGTCCTGCATGTTCTGTGGCGTACCCTTCATGTGCATCAGGATGTAAGGGACATTAAGGCGCGCTACCGTTGCAAACATATCGGGGTCGAGTTCGCCGCCCGAGATGTCGTTGATGATGTCGGCACCATATTCCAGTACACAGCGTTCTGCCACCTTTGAGCGGAAGGTGTCAACGCTGATGATGGCACGCGGATACTCGTGGCGTATGATGCGCAAGGCACGGGCCAGGCGTTCCATCTCCTCCTCGGGCGAAATGTTGGCTGCGCCGGGACGACTGCTATAGGCACCGATGTCAATCATGTCGCCACCCTGTAGCAGTATCTCGTTGACGCGTTGCAGGATGGCCTCCTCTGTCTGTTTTCGGCTCTCGGCATAGAATGAGTCAGGGGTTACGTTCAGTATTCCCATGACGCGTGGTTTGCTGAGGTCGAGCAGATGTCCTTGTACATTGATGGTGTATGCCACTGGTAGTAAGTTTTAGTTTAACAATATCTGCAAAGTTACGAAATAATTGTATACGTTAGGTCTAAAAACTGCAATTATTGTTTTTTTGTTATGCTAAAACGGAAAAATCAACCGCTTTCGCGCGTACATTATAGTTATTTTTGTATTTTTGTGCACTATTTATTGACTTTTACGATGAGTATAGAACAGATTTACGAGATATACCAACAGCATCCCGTGGTGACGACCGATAATCGTCAATGCGAACAAGGTGCTATGTTTTTTGCCTTGAAGGGTGCTTCGTTCGACGGCAACCAGTTTGCCTCGTCTGCACTCGAAGCAGGATGTGCCTATGCCGTTGTCGACGAGAAGCAGTATGCTCCCGATGGCGATGACCGTTACATATTGGTTGACGATGTGCTCAAGACCTTGCAGGACTTGGCCGGGTACCACCGTCAGCAACTGAGCATCCCCGTGCTTCAGATTACCGGTACCAACGGAAAGACCACCACCAAGGAACTGGTGAGTGCCGTGCTGAGCCGTAAGTACAACACCCTCTTCACCCAGGGCAACCTCAACAACCACATCGGTGTGCCTCGTACGCTTCTTCGCATCCGTCCCGAGCACGAGATGGCTGTCATCGAGACCGGTGCCAATCATCCCGGCGAGATTGCTTTCCTTTGCAAGATGGTGCAAGCCGACTACGGACTCATTACCAATGTGGGTCGTGCCCATCTGGAGGGATTCGGTTCTTTTGAGGGCGTGAAGGCAACCAAGGGCGAGTTGTACGATGACCTCTCTGCCCGTGGCAAGCAGATCTTCCTCAATGCTTTTGACGAGGACCTGATGCAGATGGCCGAGAAGGCGTTCGGAAAGATAGATGTCCAGGCATTGGCAAACCGTCAGGACGAGCATGCCATGGCTTATGTCGAGGGTAGGGTAGACGACTGTTCTTCGTTCCTTCGCATCCAGTGGCGCAAGGCAGACGATGCTCCCTGGCACACCGTGCAGACTCATCTCGTGGGTGCCTATAACATTGCCAATATTCGTGCAGCCATTACCGTTGGCTTGTACTTTGGCGTGGATGAGGAGGATATCGACAAGGCGATTTCTGCATACCAGCCAACCAACAGTCGTAGCGAGTTCCGCGAGACTGCCCACAACAAACTCATCGTTGATGCCTATAATGCCAATCCTTCGTCGATGAATGCGGCCTTGAGCAACTTTGCCATGATGAACGTGCCCAATAAGATGGCGGTTCTTGGTGATATGCGTGAGTTGGGCGCCAATAGCGAGCAGGAGCATCGTAGCATCATCGAGCGTTTGTCAAAGGATGGCGTGGCACAGGCATGGCTGGTGGGCGAGGAGTTTTGCAAGATAATGGGGGCAAAAAGTCAACAAGTCAACGAGTCAGCAAGTGTGCAGATACGTACCTTCCTCAATGTTGACGAGGTAAAGGCAGAACTGCAGGCTCATCCTATTTCCGGTTGCACCATCCTCATCAAGGGAAGCAACGGAACCAAGTTGTTCCAGTTGCCCGAGATGCTTTGATAAGATAATTACCTGAAAATAATAACTGAAATACTAAGATTACAAGATGAACAAAACTAAACTGACCAAACTTGCCTGGGTATTGGCTACTGCCTTTGCCTTTACCCCCGTGCAGGCTCAGCGCACCACCGATCGTCTGGATCGTGGTTTGATTGCTATGAAATCGGGCACAGGTGTTTACTTGAGCTGGCGCATTCAGGCTGCCGAGTATTATGATGTGACGTACAATGTGTACCGTGATGGAACGAAACTTAATGCCGAACCGCTGAACGTGTCCAATTACCAGGACAAGTCGGGCACCGCCACCAGCACCTATACCGTCAAGGCTGTGGTGCGTGGTGTGGAGCAGGATGCCTGTAAGCCCGTTAGTGTGTGGGGCAACAGCTACAAGGAGATTAAGCTGACCCACGAGGGCATCGCCAGTAAGCTCATCCCCAACGATGCCTGCTGTGCCGATGTGGATGGTGACGGTGAGTTGGAAATCTTGATGAAGTTCGACAACGACAGCGAGGCTGCTCAGTCTTATCCCAAGGCAGGTCCTACTGTGAACGGCAAGGTGACAGGCGAATACAGCATCTTTGAGATTCTGAAGATGGATGGCAAGCGACTGTGGTGGGTGAACTGCGGTCCCAATATGGGCGACTTCCAGAACAATGAGCAGAACATCGTGGGCTACGACTGGGATCAGGACGGCAAGGCCGAGGTCATTATGCGTCTTGAAGAGGGTTCCAGCATACACATGGCCGACGGAACGGTCTATACCATCGGTGCCAACGGTAAGAATGGTGGTTCGTGGACCAACTACCGAGGAGCCACGGGTGGTGGCACCAACTGGTTCATGTGCGTGGGTAAGGAGTTCCTTGTCTATTGTGATGGCGAGACGGGTAATGTGCTCGACATCATCGACTTTCCCTTGGCACGTCTTGAACCAGGCGAGACCGATCTGAATAAGGCTTGGGGCGATGGTTACGGTCATCGTGCCAGCAAGTTCTTCTTTGGCGCTCCTTATCTGGACGGCCGCAAGCCCAGCATCTTCTTGGCTCGTGGTATCTATACTCAGATCAAGATGTGTGCATTTGACGTGAATCCCGCTACCAACAAACTCGTGAAGCGTTGGGACTGGCGCCAGACCGCTGGCGGCTTCTGGATGTGGCAGGGCTATCACAACTTCGGTATCGCTGACGTGGACGAGGATGGACGTGACGAGATCGTATACGGTTCGATGGTTGTCGATGACAACGGCAAGGGCCTTTCCACCACGGGTCTCGGTCATGGTGATGCGCAGCACTGTGGCGACTTTAATCCCTACACCAAGGGTCTCGAGATTTACGCTTGTAACGAGGATCAGCCTGGCAACAATTACCGTGATGCTACGACCAGCAAGCTTTACCATCGCTTCAATGCCGGCAACGACGACGGTCGTGCCATGATGGATAACTTCACAGATCAGTACCCCGGTTCTATCGGTTGCTCGGCTCGCGAGGGTGCCATCAGTTCTGTTACCTATGGTGCCGTGTCGGGTATGGGTGCAACGGGTATCAATACCAACTTCCGCATCTACTGGGATGGTGACCTTTGCTCTGAGACGTTCAACTACCTGAATGGTAAGAACACCGAAGGCTGCGTGGCCAAATACGGCAGCTGGACACCCATCTATACCTGTGCAGGTTCGATGACCAACAATGATACCAAGGGTACTCCTTGCTATCAGGGTGATATTCTGGGCGACTGGCGTGAGGAGATCATCATGCGAACGGCAAGCGGCAATATCCGCATCTACTCTACGCCCACCAGTACCACCTATCGCATTCCCACCTTGTGGAGCGACCACCAGTATCGTAACGCCATGGTATGGCAGATGTGTGGTTACAACCAGCCACCTCACGTAAGCTACTTCGTGGGTAAGCTCGAGGGTATTACGCAGACACCTCCTCCCTACACCATGACAGGCAGAACCGAGGTGGCTAATGGCGGCACTATTGGTAGCGAGGACAAGCACTACATCGTGTGCGAAACCAACGACACCAAGGTATCTATGGCCGATGGTGCAACCCCCTATATCGTAACCTTCAATGTTCCCTCATGGGTACAAGGTACGGCAGGCACAAACTACACTGCCAAGGATGCCAAGATCAACTACAAGTACTACACTTGCGAGGTGACCGGCGGTTCGCTGGCTGGCGAGGCTCGTCTCATCAAGCAGGGCGATGGTGTGCTGACACTTCCCAAGGCAGACTTTAACCACAGCGGCGAGACCAATATCTGGGCTGGTACACTCAACTTCGATGGTACCATGAAGCAGTCTCCCCTCTGGCTCAACCGCTTCACTGAACTCAACTCCAACGGTGGTGAGTTCAAGAGCATCAAGGCTGACTACGCCAGCGTCATCCGTCCCGGTGGTGCCAACAACAAGGGCACGATCACCACGGGCGACCTTGCACTGGGCTTCGGTTCACGCGTCATTGTCGACCTCTATGGTGAGGACGTTACAGCCGACCAACTCATCATCGGTAACCTCAGCATCGAGGCAAAGACCGGTATTTGGGTAACCGCAGGTCCTGCCTACATCAATCCTGTTATCGAACTCGTAGGTCATCCCGCTGCCGGCCAGACGGCTATGCCTGCGGGTAAGTACGTCATCGGTAAGGTGAGTGGCGAGGTTACCGGCAAGATCGAGAACATCATCGTGGAGGGTCTCAGCACCATCAAGAAGAATCTCTATGTAGAGAACGGTGACCTCATCCTCGAAATCGTGGGTATGCGTGATGCTGGTACCGTGTTCTGGAGCGGTGCTGTCAAGACTTGGGATCTCGGCGATAGCGAAAGCTTCACGATTGATGACGAAGCTACCGTATTCGTGTCTGGCGATAACGTCATCTATGATGACAATGCAAGCAGCAAGGTTGTCAATGTGTCGGGTAGCGTCATTCCCAATAAGTTCACCGTGGCCAACGAGAGTGGTAACTATACCTTCCAGGGTTCGGGCAGCATTGATGGCAACGCTCAGCTCGTCAAGGAGGGTAAGGGTAAGCTGACCATGAAGGGTGAGAATACCTACAAGGGCGGCAACACCCTCAGTGGTGGTACAACCATTGTCACCCTGCTGTCTAACCAGTACAGCGAGGCTGGTAATCTGGGTGGCATCACCGGTGCAGGCAAGTTCGTGATGCAGAACGGTGCAGAACTCAACACCACGGAAGGTGTGGAGATGGGATCGCCCATTACCGTCAAGACCGAGGAGGGTGCTGTACTGAACAATGCCAAGGATTTCGTCATGGACGCAGCCTTCAGTGGCACGAAACTTCAGAAGAAGGGTGCCGGATGGCTGAAGTCGGGCGTGGCAAGCTCGCTCACCACACTCGTTGTCAGTGCAGGTGTGGTAGATGCCAGCCAGAAGCTGGCCAGCAAGATTGTGGCTGAGGGAACGGCCGACCTGCGTGGTAATGCCTTCCTGAGTACGCCCATCGAGGTGGCTGCCAAGGCTACGGCAAACCTCACCACCGTAAACCGTGCTACTACCAACTTGGCATTGAGTGGTTCGGGTCAGCTCACCGTGTGGTGCGCTACCGAGAAGGGTTCCAACTACTACGCTACACGTACACCCATCATCCTCAATCTGAAGGCCTTCGAGGGTACGCTCGTGCCTCAGGCTACCTATGCTGCCGATGGCCGTTTCACCTTCGACACCAGCAACGGTGGCGATGCCTGGACGCTCAATATTCCTGCCGACCGTTATGTGCAGAACACCGGTAAGACACTGCGCATCGGCCAGCTTACTGGCTCGGGTCGATTGGGTGGCTTTTGTACTTTTAGCAACAATGGTGCCAGCGGCACGAACACTTGGGAGTTTGGTAACGCCAAGGACTTCAAGTTTGATGGTTACTGTACCAGCGCTGATAAGTTCACCAAGAAGGGTGCTGGCAAGATGACTGCATCGGGCCTGTGGGATTGTACAGGTGCTGTGACGGTGGCAGAGGGTGAGCTTTGTGTCAACAACACCAACACCACAACTGCCAGTCTTGGTACCGGTACGCTCAACGTAAGCAAGGGCGCTACCCTGAGCGGTAAGGGTGTGCTGGGCAACAGCAGCGTCACCGTGGCAGCAGGTGGTACCATCCGTTCGGGTATCACGGCTTCGAATCCTTCGGGCAACCTGCGTTTCGCCGGCAAGAACCTCACCGTAAATGGTACGATGCAGACCTATGCGTCATCAAAGACAATGTTCAGCAAGTTCACCAACATCGGAACTCTCAAGCTCAACGGCACCTTGAAGGTCATCCTCAAGGAGGGCATCGACCTTGCAGAGGGCACCGAGTTGCAGATTATTGAGGCCAGCAAGATTACTTTGGGTGCGAACCTCGTTCTCGACCTCGATCCTCAGTATGAATGGGATACCGATCGCCTCGCCGAGGGTGTTCTCGTCATCAAGGGCAAGGTGGATGCCATCCGTGACATCAATGCTCCTGACCTTGAGAAGGCCAGCATCTACACGCTCAACGGCACGAAGCTCAATGGCCGTCCTACCAAGAAGGGTGTTTACATCATCAACGGTAAGAAGACCGCGGTTAAGTAAAAGGAAGGGTGCAGTGTATGGCCCCCTCCAACTCCCCCAAGGGGGAGTGTTCCGATAGATACGTTTTTCGCGTTAAGTGAAAAATAAAAGTAAAAAGTACTTCGTGTGACGGTGTGACAGTGTGACAACTGTGACAAAACCGCATCACGAAGTACTTTTCATTTTTGTCTGTTTGGGGAAATGATATACCCTAAGTTTGCCTCACAAAGTGTTTTTGGATATCATTCTCTTGTTTTCTCGCAAAGATAGAAAATGGTTTTCGACCCGTCTGTAGATGAAACAGAAAGTATTTCCGAAGGCAATTCCTTTGCGTCCTTAAAACCTTTGCCAACAAGTTCGAAGAACATCATCTCTTTGCGAGAAATAAATCAGTTTGCTTTTGATTTTAATAATCATTTGGTTTTCCACCCTCAACCTTCAACCTTCAATCTTCAACCCTCAACCCTCAACCTTCAATCCTCAACCTTCAATCCTCAATCTTCAACCCTCAACCCTCAATCTTCAATCCTCAATCTTCAACCCTCAACCCTCAACCTTCAATCCTCAATCTTCAATCTTCAATCTTTAACCTTCAACCTTCAACCTTCAACCTTCAATCTTCAATCCTCAATCTTCAACCCTCAACCTTCAATCTTCAATCGTCAACCTTCAGAGGGGGTCTTTTTCGCTCTTGCCCTGTCGGGCTTTCCTGTGGCGGTTTTGGGCAGTTCGTCCACTTGGATGATCTGCTTGGGGAACCAGTAGGGATTGGGCAGTTGTGAGCGAAGCAGAGCCTCGTCAATGGGTTGTGTGGTGAGGTAAACCACCTCTTCGCCGAACTTAGGGTGGGGGTGACTGGTAACCTGTATCGTGTCGCCATAGAGGGGATGAAGGAATGCCTCCACCTCTTCGATCTGTATCTTGATGCCACCCGAACAGATGACGTTGTCGATACGGCCTTTTATCTTGAAACCACCGTCCTCGTTGAACTCCACTATGTCGTGCGTAAAGAGGGTGTCGGGCGTCAGACTGGGAGCATCGATGACAAGGCAGTCGTTCTCATCCTTGTGGATGGAGATGCCGGGTAGGGTATAGAACCACGGTTCGCCCACTCGTCGCATGGCGATGTGCGAGAGCGTCTCGGTCATGCCATAGGTGGCGTATATGCGGTTGGGGAAAGTCTTGAGTTCGTCCTCCAACTGTACGTCGAGGGCACCGCCTCCGATGATGAGCGTACCGATATCTTTCAGGCGCTCGCGCTCTTCAGGAACCTGTAGCGAGTTCCAAACCTGCAAGGGTACCATAGCGCCAAAGTCAACGTGCTCGTTGCACGATGCCAAGGGATGCCCGTCGGGTTCAACGCAGAGCAGTCGCATGCCGACCTCTTCGGCGCGCACCACCATCATCATACCGGCAATGTAGCGCAATGGCATGCAGAGCAGGGCTGTGTCGCCCTCCTTCAGTCCCAGGAAACGGCACGTCATACGCGCCGAAGCCCTCATTCTGGTCTTCTCGACCTCGATGGCTTTGGGAACGCCCGTACTACCACTGGTATGAACCGTCAGGGTAGTACGGGCGCTATTCCATTCGCTTAGAAAATCGTTTAAGTTCATTTTTAGTTTGTCAACGGACAACGGACAACACATACTGGACAACAGTCGACGGATATTAGTCAACGGTCCTTCTGTCCGTCACCATCATTCCTCCACTTTGACCTTGCTGTCCTTTACCAGTCGGATGAGGTACAGGCCGGGGTTGGGAGTATTTTCGGAAGCCACGATGCGTACGGTGTACTTGGTGACGGGCTTGCCCTTCTCGTCGAATGCCAGTTTGCCAAGGGGGATTTCGAGGTTGAAGAAGTTCTTGCCGTCGGTATTCTCAACGCGACGAGGCATGGTGTAGTCCTTCAACAAGGTGTCGTTGACGTAGATCTTGCATCTACGACCTCTGTCGTCGCCCTGGTAGCGGAGCATCAATGCCAGATCCTTGACGTTCTTGACGGTGTCGGTCAACTCAATCTGCATCCAACCGTTGGCCTGGGTGTCGCGATAATCCTCCTCCTTGTACGAACCCTTGCCCGAGTCGCTTGAGAAGGTCACAACGCCTGCCTCAGACTGCTGTTTGCCCATATCGATCTGGTCAATGGTACGCTCGTCGAGTGCCTTTGCCTCGCGCTCTGCCTGTACCCAGGTGCTGTTCTGCAACTCGTCGAGGGTAGCCTGGTAGAAGTAGTTGTTCACGCGACTGTGGTGCAACGAGAAATAAGGCTCCAGCGTGAGGGTTGTCCAGTTGTAGTCCTTGGCACCCTCGTCCTTGCGTGTAACGTCGATGCTGAATGCCATGGGCTTTGACTGCATGGGTTTGATGCGCTCCAATACCTTGCTACGGTCGCCGATGAGCATGGGCATGGTGCGGAGGTCATACTTGGCTGTGTATGCGCCGGGAGCGTGTCCCATGCGCTCGCCCAATGCGTATTCGTGGGGCAGTTCGGCATATTGCAGGTTGCCGAAGTCGGTTGACTTCTCCTTGGTGGTGCGGGCGCCCAGCAAGATGGGACCGTACTTGAAGGCGATGTAGTCCTTCAGGTTGGGACATTCCTCGTAGCGCATCTCCATAGGCAGACTCACCTCGATGACATCGCCCTTCTTGAACGACTTCGTTATCATCACATAGCCGTTGCTGTTGGCCGATGCTTTCTCTTCCTGTCCGTTGTACTTCACGGCGAATCCATCGGTAACCCATGAGGGACGACGGATGGCGAGGGTGAACTTGCCGGCCTTGTCGATGGTCAGTTTGGTACCTTGCTCATAGGGGAACTCGGTGGTCTGTGTCAGGGCGAAGGTCTTGTTCTTCAGGGTTGATGCCGTGAAGAGGTTGACGTAGAGCACGGGCGTAAACTTCTTCGACTTCTTCTGGTCGCCGGCAACCTCAGTTCCGTCGGTATGGGTGTAGATGAAGTGACCGTACTTCACGTGGTTCTCCATACCGGTTCCCACGCAACACCACATGTCCTGGTTGGGGACGCTGTAGATGCGGTACGACTGGGGACGGAGGGGAGTGAAGTACACGTAACCGCCCGTCTTGGGGTCCTGCGTAGAGAGGATGTGGTTGTACATCGCGTTCTCGTAGAAGTCGGCATACTTGGCCTCGTGGAAGGTGTCGAAGAGGTCTTCGGTGAGCTTCATCATGTTGTTCGTGTTGCAACTCTCGGGACCGTCCAGGTTGTCGATGTAGCGGTTGCAGTTGTCGGTTCCCAGGAAGTGCTCCTCTACCGAGTTGCCACCGATGCACACGGTTCGGTTGGTCGTCACGTCGGTCCAGAAGTTCTGGGCCGCGGTCAGGTAGTCCTTTGCTCCCTCGGCGGTGACCGATACCTTCTGTGTTTTGCCTTTAAGTTGATATTCTGATTTGTCGTGGCATGATGCCTGGTGTATGCGGATGAAACCTACGTACTTGGGTACCTGGGTGTTGGCGTGCTTGCCACTCAGGAAGTTCTTGTCCACCGTCTGCATGCCGTTCTTCATGCCCTGGTGACTGTAACGCTTGGCGCCATCGCGGTATTTCTTGTCCCAGAACATTTCGTAGGCATCAGCCAGCGTCTCGTTCATGCCTCCGTGCTCTGTTCCCAGCACGCGTTCCATGTCTTCGTCGCTGATGTTGCTGACCACGTTGATGCTCCAGTCGCAGAGTTTGCGGAACATCTCCTTGGCGATGGTGGCGCGCTTGAACTCGTTGCTGTCCTCGGTGTAGATGGCGAGGTCGCGCAGACCGGCCAGTATCTTGTGCTGGCAATAGAAGGGCACGGGCTTGGCACCTCTCCAGAAACCTGCCACGTCGCCCTGGAAGAGCTTGCGCCAGTTGTCATTCATGGGCTGTCCGCCGATGAAACCGTACATGCCGGTCTTTGCCTTGCCTGTTCCCAGGCGTTCCTCATCGTTGTCGTAGACGTCCTGACAGTCCTTCACTACCTTGATGATGTAGTCGATGCGCGCCAGTATCTCTGCCTTGTCCTTGATGTTGTCGCAAGATGCGTAGGCCAGTGCAAGGGCGGTCATGTAGTGTCCGCCCACATGTCCGCTCAGGTCAAAGTCGGGGCGTCCCCAGTTGGCGTGGTTGGGGTGCTTCTCCTCCCATTTGTAGTATTTGCTCTGGGTGTCGGTGGTGGCACTCAGTCCGGCCTGGCGCACGAAGGGGGTGAGCAGGCAGTCCACGTCATAGCTCAGCAAGTGCTTGATGTTGAGGTCCTGTGCCGATTTCAGCGGACCGTCGAGCAGACGGACTTCTTCCAGGTCGAAGTGTTGGGGGTACAGTTCACTCTGTGCCTGTGTCGAACCGGCAATGGCGAATGCTGTAAGGGTAGTTAGAATGACTTTCTTCATTAGTATTTTGTTTTAGTTTGGATGTGAGTTTGTTATAATGATATGGATTTGTTAGTCAGTTTTCCGTCACCTCGCAGTGACTTCTTTATCACTCTACAAAGGTACGATAATTTTTCCGGTTTAGCAAATAAAATGGCGGAAAAAATGAAAGGTTTTATTGTTTGCGCATTTGCATGTGTATGTGCGGGTTTCTCCGTGTCCTCCTTGTCGCTTTTTGTTTTTGTAATACTCTTTCCGTGCCGTGTTTTGGTCGTCCCTCCTTCGTCCAGCACCATAGGTGAACATTGTGTTTGCACGATGATTCCCCGTGTTTTGCGGAGGCACTACGGAGGAACGTCGGGTGTTGCTCGTGTAATGCTCGGAAACTTGCCTCTTAATCAATGTGTTGCAATTCTGAAATATTGATAAAATCAGGGTGCTTTTTTCGGTTTTATCTTATGAGATAATATATATTACTTTTCTTGATGTAAAGAAAAATATGCAGAAACGACTCCCTCTGCCGTTCTGTACCCCTCCACTCCTTGTGGCGAAGTGGCAACGGTTGTTTTGTCGTGTGCCGAACGGGTCGTTTGAAATTCCTTGTTTTTTGTCCAATTTCACCCGCTTTCCTCCCCATTGGGGGCATATTTCGCTGTTTGACGCAGAGAGGCATTTTGTCACACCTGTCACACCTGTCACACGTCACATCAGCATTCCAGTCACACAAAAGTTGGTTTAATGCGCGTGCGTGGCCGAGCGCGCGTGACCGAGCGCATGATGGGGGTGCGTGAGAGGGTGTGTGCGCGCATCAATATGAAATAGTTATGATGTACTAATAATTATAATATATATAGGCACATTTTTTTGCGCTTTTTTTTCGTGTGACGGTGTGACAAGTGTGACAAATGTGACAGAATCGCCTCGAACAATGAAAAGTAGGGAGATCTTCGTGATGTAAAGTTGAAAGTATTAAGGCTTTGAAAAGGTGTCCAGAATTAACCTGAAAATGTGGACATGCAAAATTTCTAAATGAAAAAGTGTATGAAAAGATTCGCCATTGATATGGGAGAAGGGCGCGTATAGGACTTCTGCTGTAGATGCCACGTCTACAAATGTTTCTAAACCTCAATTCAATAGTGTGGCGAACGAGGCTGTTGCGCAACCAAACCAAATCAATGGCGAATCACTCTGCAAATGTATAGATAATATTTCAAATCCACAACAAAACCTTCAATAAAATGCATATTTTTCAGTCCTAAGGTTTTGTAGCGCGATTTTTGTGTTGATGCAAAAGGTAGGAGCGATAATAAATATTATCGATGAAGTTCTAACAAAATAATGGTACTACTTTAAGATGAAAAAATAGAAGAGCAATCCACTGACGAGGTTTCTCAGGCTTGCCCTGCATCCGACAGCCGAACTACTCTTCCACTAATGCAAAGGTACGGAGAATAATTCATATTTACAATCAAATATTCGGGAAAATACGAAAATGGTTTTGATTTGCAATCCGATGGTAGCAGAAAGTGTATTTGCCACTTACTCAATCACAAAAAAAAACTCATAATAGTTACTTTTTCATTTGAAATAAGAAAAAGTGTCAAGAATGCTTTGCTGGTATTATATTATTGCGTATATTTGCCACAGACTAAATGGTTTTGGTGACCCGGATATGATATGAGTAAATACGAGATTCCTTTTATAAACCTATGTGTTCGTGAGTTTGGACGACGATTTGACATGACACGTCAAGTCGCCTACGATTATTTGCGCCAGCATAATGGTCTCGCTTTTCTCATAGAGTTCTATGATGTGGAACATTTGCAGTCGATAGATGACACGCTTGATGATCTCATGGTTGTGTGTGAGAAAAATGGAGGACAATTATCATGAATCTCTATCATGGCACAAACCTGGACTTTGATGTCATCGACCTTTCTGTTGGACATCGATATAAGGATTTCGGACAGGGATTCTATTTGACTCCAGATAAGGTGACAGCGGAGCGAATGGCACGTAAGAAAGCACGTCTTTTTGGTGGACAACCCATTGTCATTGTTTATGAGTTTGATGAAGAATATGTAAATGATGATGGAATCAAAGTGAAAAGATTTCCTGAAAAGGCTTCGGTAGAATGGATACGTTTTATCGACAGAAACAGAGATAGACACCAGCCATATTCGCATCATGGATACGATATTGTTATTGGTCCCATAGCTGATGATGGAGTAGTGCTTCAATTAACAAATTATCGTAACGAGATACTCACGCCAGAGGAAGCTGCATGTCGATTGCAAGATAAATATCTCGACCAACAGTATTGCTTCGGTAGTCAAACATCTCTTAAATTTTTGATTAAGAAAGATGTATGGAAGATATGTTAAATCCAACACATGCGCAAATAGCAGATTTCCTAACGGATAACATTATCAATGAGATGACGCAGTTTCTTATTGATGACTATGGCTATACGTTGGAGAAAGCACTTGATACGATCTATACGTCGCATGTACTTACATTGTTGCAACAGGAAGAGGGCGAACTATATGTTCAAAGTCCGTCTTACGTTTACGAACTTTTGATAGAGGAGAAAGGTCTTTATCCCATGTTCGGCCAATCTGCTCCCAATATGGTTGCGGAACAATAGTCAAATGGTTACGTTTCTTGTGCGGACAAGTTGTTAAGCATCGGCTTTCGGTACGTAGCGGTTACGTCACACCTGTCACACCGTCACACGAACGAATTTTATAAAACATAGGGCGTAAGATCATCGCTGACCTTACGCCCTTTCTGCATACATTTAATAAATCCAAAGTAGTACATTCATTCTGTTATATGTCTCTTTAGCGGTGTCCGCGAGTCTGTTGTGCAGTCTTGTGACTCTTGCACTCACGGCACTTGCAGTCGTATTTCTTATCGTTCTTCTTGTGCTTCATCTGCTTGTCGTGCTTCTTGCATTCCTTGCACTGGCAAGTGTAGGTCTGCTGAGCAGGGGTGATGACAACCTTCGCGGGAGCAGGAGCAACAACCATCTGGTGACCGTGACCGGTAGCAGTAACCTCAGTCATGTGCTTATCGTTCTTTACTGCGGGCTTAGAAGCGTTGTTTGCACTCATCGTGGTTGAAACACTCATCATAGCTACGAGCATCATGCTCTTTATCATTGTCATAGTCTTCATAATCGTATCGTTTTAATGATTCAACATTTTGTTTCTTTTTAAATTGCGGTTGATTTATTTATCTACCGCAAAGGTAGGGCGTTTACAAAAGATTTCAAAGGGATAATCTCTATACGAGCGGGGATTTTCCCTATGCGTGAGGGGGAAGTTTTCTGCAAACTTCTTTATGTTGACAGTTTTATATGCTATTAATCATCAAGAAAATGAATCTTTTTGCAGGTTTGATTGCATAATAAGATTATTCTCCGTACCTTTGTAAATAGAAGAAAATCGGAGGTCTGTTGAAGAGAATCACTCAATAGGTCGAACCTCGATTGCTGTCAGTGGCCGACATCTTGGTGGCAACCTTCGTTTTCTTCTATTCAGGCCCTGTCCAAGGCGAGTGATATCTTGCACTTTTCAAGTGCTCTCTCTGTAATTGTTGAAGTTTACGAGAATACCTATTAAAATCATGAAGACTATCATTAAATATTCAGGAATGCTTTGTGCCTCATTGTTGCTGATGGCATGTAGTAAAAAGGCAGAGGAAACAACCAATGGTGCTGACTCGACCGAAGTGGTGAAAGAGGAAGTAAAGGCAAAGGCTGACGTTAAAAACGACACTCTTAGTGCCGAGGAAATGGAGGCGTTGAATGGCAATGAGTCTGAATGGGATGCTGTCACGAAATGGGAGGTCACCATTACGGCGGTTTGCTCGCTCTCGGGAGTGGTGGATGAGGCTACTGCCAAGGAGATTCAGGCAGACGAGTCGGACGACAGAATGGTTGAGTATGACGAGGAAGAAGACCAATGGGTAACGAATGGCACAGCGGAAATTCCCGTGAACAATGTTGTTGTTACCAATCCCAAGCATGTGAAGATGCTGAACAAGATGATGGGTGATCCCATGTACAGCGAGTATTGTAGTTCGGTAAAGATAAGTGGCACAACAGCCTATGCAGAATGGTATGGCGGAAATCGTGGCGGTGGTATTGCTGACGACTTCCCCGCAGAAGTCAATAGGTTCCTGGGAATGGAATAGGAGATCCCATCCATTTCCCCCAAAAGGGTGGAGGGTTCAGTTCCTCAGGAGGCAAATGGCAGATAGATCGACAAGGGATTAGAGAGGGGATTCTGTCACACTTGTCACACTGTCACACGAACCTATAGTATTCTGGTTTTCGCTCTTCCCTTCGTGCTTGGAGCGGCCTCCTTACTGGATGGCAGTAATGTCGATGAGGTTGTTGACGATGGCATAGATGGTGAGACCGGCAAGAGAGTGAATCTGGAGTTTGCGCACGATGTTGCGACGATGCGTCATCACCGTGTTGACAGAGATGAATAGGTGTTCGGCAATCTCTTTGTTCGACATGCCCTGCACCAGGCAGATGATGATGTCCTTCTCACGTTCAGAAATGGTTTCACTATTGCTGTTCGTTCCGCCAATCATGTTGGATATCTTGGCGCTCATGTCTTCGCTCTTTATCTTCTGCTCGAGTGCTCGAATAGCGGGCGTAAAGATGTCATCCTCCACCTGACTATGGTTGTTGAGCCACTCCTCGTTGTTGTAGAGGTCATAGAGCGTTGCGGTGAGTTTGTTGTTTGTGAGACCATCGTCGGGCAGATACTTGATGATGATGCTCTTGAGTTCCAATAGTTTACTGGTAGTCTCGCCGTGATGCTTGGAGAAGGCTTCCACGTTGTAGTTGCTTATCTGTTCACCCCTCAGCAAAGCTTCCACATAGGGGAAGAGTGTCTTCTCCTCGTACTTCATGTGCAGTTGAATGGAACGTGCGTACTCGTCGTAGATGCGAAGGATGAGGTTGGAAAGGTTATGGTCGGGATTGAGTGCTTCCTCCAGTTTCTTGCGAATGGAGGGCAACTGGAAGTCGAGGTAATAACGGTGTGAAGCACGCAGATAGGTCATCAGGGTGCTGACGGAAATTTTCTCGTCCTCATCCTTGGGAGCATATCCGTTGATGATGTAGTTGACGACAACCAGGAACGTGTAGACGTCTACTCCCTGTTCCTTGCAGACTTCGCGTACGGTCTTGTCGCCGAAGCCCAATCGGATACCGAAAGCACCCAGTCCTTGTAATACGCTGTAGTTGTCGCGGATGAGTTCGATCATCTTGTCGTCCGCCTCATAGAGTTTCATCTTTTTCATGTACTTCTTTCTTTTGCCGTCTACTGCACTCTGCCTTCGTGCGTTGTGTGCCGAAGAGTGCCTGTTGTTTCGGTGGCAAAGTTACGACGTTTTCTTTATATATACAATCCCCAAATATAAGTATTTTTTTAGTCGTAAGTATAAACTACAGTCCTTGCCTCCCCAAAAGAGGGGAGACTTAATAGTCAACAGTAATGGTTTGCTTTGTTACAAACTCATTACCCTCTCCGTTGCCAAGGTAAACGCTTCCGATTTGTGCGCTGTTGGTATGCTTGGCACGAATGATGCAAGTGTTGGGTTCTTTGTTTACACCTAATGTGTTGAGCAGTTCCATCTTTTGCTCGCGGGTGAGTTTGTCAAGGTTCAGGACGTCTAATGTTTTGATGTCAGTCTTGATAAGGTCGGTTCCGAAATATATTTTCAGCAAGCCTTCTGTATCCGTGTCGTACTCGTATCTTATTGACGTTGCATTCTTGTCGTACCTGAACGTGGCTGTTGTGGCATGCGAGAAGACTATCAATCCGTCATGAATCGTGCCTAACAATATCTCGTATCTTTCTTCGGGTTCGTTTTCGTTGTAACCGATGATGAAACGCTCAAACCCTTTGTCCGAGAAGGTGTTGTACGTGTAAAAGTCCTCCTTGACGTCCTCCATTGTGATGTGGTCGTAGACGGTTTCCTTTACTTCATCTTTGGCAATATAGGCAACCGTTGAACAGTCCTCGTTGCCTGCAATCACCTTGTAGAACTGATTGTTATAGTCGATGGCTAATACGGGTTCGTTTGTTTCCAATATATATTCGGGCAGATCCACGTCCTTGAGTTTGTTGCTCCATCTAAACTCCCAGACTTCGCATTCAACGCTTCCGTAGTGCAATACCGGTGATTTTGTACTGGGCTTTTTGTAATGGGATGCCTTTTCTCCTTTAGGGGTGAAAATCTTTGCCTTGTTCAATTTGAAGGTTTTGAACTCGATGGGGTCTGCCTTTGAAATAAGGCAAAATGCTAACAGAATGTTAAAAAACAGTATTCTCATAATTGACTTGTTTTAAGACGTTTTAGTTGTTTTAAGGTAGAAGGTAGAGTTCGTCGCCACGAATCTCGGTTTGGGGTGGGGTGTTGTCGGTAAAGAGCAGTCCGGTGCCCAGTCCCTGTGGCATGGTGGGATGATACTGTGCCACCCAACGGGCGATGGTGGCAAGTCCAACGTTGGACTCAAGAGCAGAGGTGGCCCACCAACCTATACCGCGTTCCTCAGCCAGGCGGATCCATTCGTCGCAACCACGGAGTCCACCATGCAGGGAGGGTTTCAGGATGATGTACTGGGGACGGATGGTGTCGAGCAGTTCCACCTTGCGCGCAAGCGTGTTGACACCTATGAGTTCCTCGTCGAGTGCGATGGGGAGAGGGGTGGATTTGCTGAGTGAGGCCATCTCGTTCCAGTTGCCTTGGCGGATGGGTTGCTCTATGCTGTGAATATCGAAGGCAGAGAGACGTTGCAGTTTGGGCATCGCCTCGGCAAAGGTGGTTCCGAAGCCACCGTTGGCATCCACGCGCAACTCCACCTGCTCACGGGGAAAGTCCTTGCGAACTTGTTCGATGAGACGCATCTCATCGTCGAAGTTGATGGCGCCGATTTTGAGTTTGATGCAACGGTAACCGGCTTGCAGTTTGTCCTCCAGGCGCATCTTCATCTCCTCGTAGGTGCCCATCCAGATGAGACCGTTGATGCGACAGAGTGGACTGCCTGTGGCAGGAACGGAACCCTTCTGCATGGCCGACTCCAGACCGAACAGGATGCTGGGATGGTTGCGCAACAAGTCGTAGTCGATGACGCCCGTCTTGCATAGATGTTGACAGGCTTCGTGAATACGCTTCTCATACTCCTCATGAGGAAGCGCATCGCACGAGAGGTCGGGTAGTGGAGCGCACTCGCCCGTTGCGTGCCATTCGCCGTCGGTGAGGTGTATGTACCACACATCGCGCGTGCGGTAGACACCACGACTGGTACCTGCCGGTTGCTTGAAGTGAAGGGTTCGGGGCTCGATTTGATATTCCATTGCCTTTTTGTTTTGACGTACAAAGGTAGTCAATTCTCTCTTTACGTGCAAATTATTGCATTGAAATCAAAAAAATGGGTTGCAATATTTGCTTTTGTGAAAATAACTTCCTATATTTGTGCGACAATGATTTGAAGCAAATACATTTATTTTTTATCTAATAACTTAAAAACACATTACAATGGCTTACAATGTAGAAACAATTGAGGGTGTAGGTGCTGTTTACGGTGAGAAACTGAACGCAGCTGGTATCAAGACAACTGAGGATCTTCTCGCAAAGTGTGCAACACCCAAGGGCCGTCAGGCATTGGCAGAGGAAACTGGCATCGGTAGTGCTTACATCCTGAAGTGGACCAACCACGCAGACCTTATGCGTATCAATGGTGTGGCAGGTCAGTTTGCCGAGTTGCTCGAGGCATCGGGTGTTGATACCGTTAAGGAACTCAAGCATCGTGTTCCTGCCAATCTGCAGGCAAAGATGGCTGAGGTGAACGAGGTCAAGAACCTGGTGAACCGCGTGCCCAACCTGGCTGAGGTAGAGAAGATGGTGGCTCAGGCAAAGGAGCTCGAGGCTATCATCACTTATTGATAAGTAGCTCTTCGAAGGGCTATGAAACATACAAGGAGGGCGTGTCAGGCACGTCCTCTTTTTGTAATAACTTTCTTAATTCCTTAACTTCAGATTGCCTGTTGAAGTTTCCCACGCCGCAGTTTTCCATTGAGGATGCCTGAGCCAGGGCGGAATCACAACTACGAAGAAAGGACTCTCTATTATCGCTACAATAAATCAAAGAGCGCTTCGGACCAATAAAAGACCCATATATTGGGCATATAATCGCTCGTAAGAGCTCATATACGATGCTTTGACACTCCCAAAAGGAAAATCTTGCATCGTCCCAAATTAACCTGCCGACTCGGGATTTACTCCCGATGAAGCAGAAATGTCTAACTTAAATGCTACTTTTTGTAGCGGATTCAAAAAAGGATTTTAATACAATAAATATGAGGAAACTTTTTTTTTCGCTATTTTTTGTTTTTACTATATGTTTGGCATGTACAAGTGCCAACTCAAGTGATATTCTGTTTGAAACAGACAGAGGATGGGTTTCAAATCCTTTACATCCATTCCATTCTACGAGTTG
>JAZUKS010000065.1:0-5255 GCA_045643405.1 Bacteroidaceae bacterium
CGGCAAAGCAGAGGAGCAAGAAGAGGACGACGATGCCCCCAACGTCTTCATCACCCTACCCCGGTTCAAGCACAAGGACACAACCGTCTGCCGTTACCTGTCCCCCACCGGCCGTCAGGCATTGAAGCACGTCATCCGCCTGCGCTTCGTGCACCAGCTCTACATGGAACTCTTCACGGAGAGGAACTTCGACAAGCAAGTAAAGACGCTCATCTGGTCTTTCATGGACCGTCACGGCATCGACTTCACCGACACCAACTGGCACACCATCGAGAAGATCTACCTGCGCAAGCGTAGTGCCCAGGGCACACTGTTCCGTCAGAAGAAAGCATAGTTTTCATTTACAATAATCATCATGTACAACGACCCCAACATCACCCGCATCACCCTCACCATTGGCGATAACATCACCTCTTGGCATCAAACCCATCCCCAATCTGCAGGACAAGATCCATGCCCTCATCGATAAGTATCGCAAGGAAACCATCGACATCGAAGACATCGAATGGGAAGAGGCAGACCTCGAAGAGGAGACCCTCTTCCCAGAAGAACAGCAAACAAACGAGGAGCCTTAATCGGGCTCCTCGTCGTATGGTTTCATCCTGATGGGAATTACCTCCTTGAAATGCTTTCCAAAGAAAGGATGATGTCTGTATGCATATACCGTACCGACAGGGACATAAAGGATGCAATCCGTTTGCATAATATCCCAGTATTTGAGATCTACATCTATCCTTCCGGGTGTTCGTGATAGATGAATACCTCCTGGATATTGTCTGCATAAATAGAATGCCAGTCTATCCCATTTACAGATGCAGGAATGTATAATGCCTTGATGTGCTTACAGCAAACAGAATATCCATCTAATCTTGTTACACTGGATGGAATCTTATATACATCCGCTTTCTTTCCGTCCGGTATCTGCACCGCAATTACATTAGGAGCATTATGTCGAACACTCTACAACAAACATTCTGACAGTTGGATTGGAAATAACTGGCATAAATCATACACATGGAGTTCAAACCTATACCTTGCCACGAATCTCCGAGGTGGCTTAGCATTACTTTCTTATCAGTATAGTCCGGGGGCAAGCGCCTTCGGATTTTTTTTGCTTTCTATATGATCAAGCAAGAGACTCACACGAATACGTTCTGCGAGAGACTCACCCAGTACACACCATCCACGTCCGTTCCCATGGTCATGGTCTTTATGCCACAATCATCCGTAATGGCGTGGTCCAGGGCATCGCAGTCCAGCCTTACAGGATGCGCTACCTTCACTAGAAGTTGTCCATGTGTGTTCTTATGGTACTCCAATGGTATGTTGATCACCTTCCTTATAGTAGTAATTACTCTCTCTTCAAATTCAGTCAGTTGCATAGGCATAGTATGTTGTTTGATGCAAAGGTACGAATTTTACCTGAGAAACCGAAATTTCAACGCCATTTTTTTCTTACTGTTTTTCACTTTTCTCAGAATACTACTGAGTATTAGATACATCGTAAAAACACCGCTTCGCGAAGTGAAAAGTGAAGAGTGAAAAGTACTTCGTAGAGTGACGGTGTGACAGAATGCCTCCCGAGGTCTGAGCCCTCCCCCTATGGGGGGAGATGGAGGGGGCTTCCTCCTTTTTTTGGGGGGAGATGAAGGGGGGCTACCTTCAGCGAGTTTCGGTGACCGCTTCCCCCTAAAGGGGGACGGGAGGGGGTCTTTCCTCCCCATTATGGGGGAGGTGCCACTGAGTGGCGGAGAGGGTCTTTTTGTCTTTTCCCTTCTGCTCCGTCTGCTGTATCTTTGTGGCAAACGAAACACTAACACTACTACACAATGCCCAAAACACCACAACAACCCACGCAGGGTGCTACGGCACTCAATGATGAGCAGCGCAGGCTGGCAGAGCGCCACCTGCCCTTTGCACAGCACATGGCACAGCACTATGGCGCTATGGCACGCAGCAAGGGTATCAGTATGGACGACCTGCAGCAGGACGCTGCCCTCGGCCTTTGCGAGGCAGCGCTCCGCTACGATCCTGCCAAGGGCGTCAGTTTCCGTACCTATGCCTATGCCTGGTGCTACAAGTACATCATGCGGACACTCCTGAACGAACCGCTCTCCTCGTGCGGCGTGGAGTGCGTTACCGACCTCGATGACGTCGACATAAGCGATGAGGAAGCGTCCGCCTGCCTCCTCCGCCGTGTGGAGTCGCTGCTGTCATGCCTCACGCAGCGCGAGCAACGCATCGTCAGCATGCTTCACGGCATCGGCACGCAACCGCACACGATGGGCGAGATTGCCAGACACCTGCACCTCTCGCTCCGTCTCGTCACCGCCACCTACCGCACCGCCGTCAGGAAGATGAAGCAACGACGAGGAGCATGATCAAGGCTCCTCGTGTGAAGGTCGGCTTGTCCGTCATTTTCCTTATTAAGATTAAGAGGATGCATTTTCTGCAAATATGCTCATCCGCCCCCCTCACTTCTGAATTGAAGGTAAAAAATAGGCCGAATAACCCTTTTGCTGACCATGCAAACGCCTTTTTCTTGCAAGATTTTTTGTTTTTACAATTCAACTTTCGCATGTGCTCAAGTTTTAGGTTTTTAGGTTATAAGGTTTTAAGGAAAATACCATCCACTTTAGTATTACTGGTGTTATCTCCTCATAACCTCAAAACCTTATAATCTAACAAGTTGAAGCTTGCGAAACTTGAGTTTTTATAATCTTAATTACGTACATTTGCAGTAGATAACGTTCTGGACGATGGCGTGTTCGGCTTTGACTACTACGACGATGCAGACGATGCCTACGAGATGGACCCGGCTTACCAAAGAACTCTGCAACCAGTGGCATGATGTCTGCACGCATACAGCGAAATTCTGACTGGCAGGTTGAGGAGCAGAATTTTATGAGAGCCGACAGTTCATCGTCTGTCAACAAGACGGGGTTGGAAGATGTGATGGTCTTTTCCCTCCAGTTCGACATGTTGCCCGATATGGCTCTCTGCAGATCCTCCTTCAAATAAGTGCTTACTTTGCAAACATCGTGATAGTATGCATTAAGTATCTTCTTGGTGTCGTCACCCATCAGAACACTTACAAGATTAAAGACGTCGGTAGTCAAGAAATCCGCATGAAAGAGCTTGTCCTTACAGCACAACTCACCATTACGGTTGGGCAGAAGGGCATAGTCCTCCATCACCTTTCCGTTGCCACCATCATTCATGAGCTGCAGGAACGCGTGTAAGTTCCCGTCATCGCTTTTTATGGCCTGACACACATCTGATATGGAGATGAAGAATTCTGCATCTCTGTTGCAATTCCATCTGGCAACCGTTTCCGACCACCTTACCAGGTCTGCATCAGGCATCAGATACGGCACCTCGCCATGTGGGATAGCCTGCATAGTGAGCCAGCGTATGGCTGTATGCGTCCTTCTGCTCGGGAGTCAGGTTCTTGTAGAAATCGGGGTGCAACAGCTTCACGCGTGGATCGGCCACACTAAAGCGCTCCGTACCAACAGGCAACACCTTCCAATCGGGAATATGGCTTTTCCAAAGTGTCTGCATCTCATTGTAGAACTCTTGCGTAACCGAATCCTCTACATTCTGCGGGAACGACACCTCGCACATCTCACGCGAAAGCGCTTTTGCGTTCTCCTCATTGCTGTAGTACTCAAACAGAACGTCCATCATATCCTGCATGACCCTCTGGTTACTCTGCCCCTTATCACGTGTCATGTACGACTCACCGGGAAGCATGATGTTGTTGCGCTTCTCTACGGGGAAGAATCGCTTGGAGTGGAAGATGAAGCTCACGCCGGACTTCTTGTAAAAGTTCTTTTATGCTGATTATCAATGCATACCGATTACATCATCGCATTATTGATACCTTTATGTTCCCAAACTTTTTGGGAGCCTAAAGTCGTTTCCCAAGTTAGAAGAATGGACGTTAAAAAGATGCTAATTCCAGGAAAGCAGTCTTTACATTTATTAACACCAAATTAACATTTGTTTAATATCAAATATTGATGGATTAATGAGTTTTTTTCGCTTGGGCATAAGGAACGTTTAGCCAAAGAAACTATGGGTACAACGTTCTAATCTCGTGTAAAAACTACCTACTTCCAACCGAATATATTTCATTCGCCGTTTCTTCATGCATAACTTTAACAACAATGTAATACTTTATGCTGATTTCACATAAAATTCACATCGTTGTAACCATCATGTAACAACGTATGCCGACCTTTGCAGCGTCATTACTGAGAGCAAACCAAAACCTCGGGGTGACGCTACAATAATGAATAAGGTAAAAACGTATGTATTAACCGCGTTATCAGTTTGTGCATTTCAGTCGACAAATGCTCAGACGATTGAAGAAAGGGTTTCAACTCTCGAAGAGAAACTACGGGAACAAACACAGAAGCAGAAGTACATGCCACAGATCCACGGCATTCTCCGTGGTAAGTATGAGTATGAACCAGATCTTGGCGCCAGCCGTTTTGAGGTGCGCAACGCCCGCCTCTCTACGGAGGGCAACCTGCCTTTGCGCTCATCCTATAAGCTGGAGGTGGACTTGTACGATGAGTCAACCATCAAGATGAAGGATGCCTGGGTGCGCGTGAATCCTTGGGGCACTCTCCGCATCACTCTCGGTCAGCAGCGCATGCCGTTCTCCATCGATGCCCATCGCAATCCGTCGGCACAATACTTTGCCAATCGCTCGTTCATTGCCAAACAGGTAGGCGACATGCGTGATGTGGGTGCTGCCGTTGGATATGATTTCGTCAACAATAACAACCGAAAAGTGTTGAGCGTTGATGCAGGTATATACAATGGTTCCAACCTCGACAACCAGAAAACAGCTTGGTTTACCTCTCCTGCATATTCTGCACGTCTTCAATACTTCCCTGTCAAGGGATTAGCACTTATTCCAAGCGTTCAGCACCAGCTTATTGCGAGTCGTGAGTCTTCGTACACATCGTTTGACTTCGGAGCTTACTATGAGTGGAATGGTCTTCATGTTGAAGCAGAATACCTCCGTAAGTTCTATGCAAAGGATACCTTTGACGACTGCAATGCCGTTGATGTCATGACAATCTACAAGATGCCAATGGAGAAAGGCTTCTTGGGCGGCATCAGCTATCTTCTCCGCTACGATTACATGGACAACCACAGCGATGGCAAGAAGGGCTTCGTGGAGGGTACTACTCGTTTACAACAATCCGACGCAGAACGTCATAGACTCACGGCAGGTC
>JAZUKS010000066.1:0-37631 GCA_045643405.1 Bacteroidaceae bacterium
AACCAGCACACAGACTTGCAAGGTGGTGGTGGAATCCTCCTCGCGCACCATCCTCAATCTATTGAACTTTGGGGCAAATAAGGGAAATGTGGCAACGTTGGGCGACTACATAAATAACGAAGTGTACAAACTGATGTTACCTGGAGAAATTCCAATCCATCAACAAGGAGGAGACCACTCTACTATTAGAATAGTGAAACCTGAGATAAAAATGAAAGGTTAGAGGGTGAAAGTTTTGTCATCCTATTGTAATACTACAAAAAAAGGTCTGTCTCGAAAGACAGACCTTATAAACGTTCGTTTTATAGTGCAGTATGAAAATCGCAATAATCAAGTGCACTTATTTCGTGAGCAAAGTTAGTACTTTTTTTTCTTATCCGCAAAATTTTGTCTAAAAAATCAAATGATTTCATTATTTAATCCTGAATTATTGACAATTATGTCCTTTACTGCAGGATAAGAAACTCTATCAAAGGCTTTTATCATTTCCGTTCGCATTTCTGTCACCCTATTAGAAGATATCCTGTTAAGGAAATATTTGAAGACCATGTAAGCACCAGCTAATGTGGTTTTACGATTTCCCAAATTACCTAATTTTACGCTAATAAATTATGTTGACGGCAAACTATTTTCCCTATTTACACACGCAGTATATTTTATAGTAATGGACTCTTTCAAAGGTTTCTTGCAAAGAAGATGATGGGACTTCAAACCTATTTGCTATGTTTTTTATGTCATAACGACAAAATTTCGGGGTGTTTATTTTTGTTTATTGGAAATATTTGCTGAAAGAGAGGTATTTGCGTAACTTTGCCATCAGAAAAACAAACGAGATATAAGCCCCGTTTATTGCAGAACTTATTTGTTTAACCTTATAAAAACTGAATTATGAAAAGGATTTTATTTGCTATCGTAATGATGCTGATGTGTGCTTCAAACATGAGTGCACAAAGTAACGACAATGCTAATGCTAATGAGAAGAAAGTGCTCAATAACAGATTGTCTGAATTTCTCTTTTGGAGAAAGGAAATCATCATTAATCCGGGAGACATAGAAAGTGGCAGAATTACAGGAAAGGATTTCGTCTGTCCATTAAAAAGAACTCCCGAACAAGAAGCTAATGATGAAAGAGTAAAGGCTATTTTGAAAGAGATGATGGGACTCCCACAGGAAGCTAAATTAAGCGTCTCAAGACAAGATAGCGCATATAATGTTTCTGGGTATAAACATCTCGGTAAGGGAAAACTGGAATTCATAAAGAGTGAAGTCATAAAATTCAAGGATATCGACGAATACGTAGAAGCAAAACGTAAATAAGTAAAAGAATTGGTTATGGCAACTGCTATATTTTCATTGTAATAGGCCTTTTGACCTGCTTTTCCGGTGTAAAACCACTGATTGGATTTCTTGTTGGATGCTTCATGGCATGGTGCTTTTGTGAGATAAAAGTGGGAAGAGAGTACACTGATTGATGATTGACGATTGACGATTGACGATTGATGATTGATGATTGACGATTGATGATTGATGATTGACGATTGATGATTGATGATTGATGATTGACGATTGATGATTGATGATTGACGATTGATGATTGATGATTGATGATTGATGATTGATGATTGATGATTGAGGATTGATGATTGATGATTGATGATTGACGATTGATGATTGATGATTGATGATTAGAGACTAAAAAGGGACAAAGGGCGAAAAAACTTTCTTGCGGTAAAATAGATATTCAAAACGTGTGAGACCTATGGAAAAAGAAGAGATGGAAAATAAGCCGATATGCGGGGTGTGGGGACATGTGACTCCCTACCCCGAAGGCTATGGGCAAAGACTTTGGGCAGAGGTGCTAATGCCAGAACTGCGCAAAAAGGTTGAAGAAGAATTGCTGAGCGAGAAGAAAAAAAGGAGAAAGAGGAAGAAGAAAGGAAAAGGGTGAATGGTTGAGGATTGAAGATTGAGGATTGAAGAGTGAGGGTTGAAGATTGAGGATTGAGGATTGAAGATTGAGGATTGAAGATTGAGGGTTGAGGATTGAAGATTGAGGATTGAGGGTTGAAGATTGAAGATTGAGGATCGAGGATTGAAGATTGAGGGTTGAGGATTGAAGATTGAGGATTGAGGGTTGAAGATTGAGGGTTGAAGATTGAGGATTGAAGATTGAGGATTGAAGATTGAGGATTGAGGGTTGAAGATTGAAGATTGAGGATTGAGGATTGAAGATTGAGGATTGAGGATTGAAGATTGAGGATTGAGGGTTGAAGATTGAGGATTGAAGATTGAAGATTGAGGATTGAAGATTGAAGATTGAAGATTGAGGATTGAGGATTGGGGATTGAAGAGTGAAGGGAGAGGAATGCCCAGGGGAAGCCTTAGACTGCTTCTTCGGGAGAAGCGCCCTTGATGACCTTCTCCATAAACTCAGAAAAGACTTGCACGGAAGAACATTCATTGCCTGTGAGCTTGGCACAAAGACGAACCTTAATGTTGCGGAGGTTTTGCTGACTAACCCCCAAGAGGGTGGCTACCTGTTTCTGACGAATACTGGTACAAGTAAGCAGACAAAGACGTAACTCGGTGGTACTAAGCGTATCTTGGTGCTCCTCCAGGAAAGGGGTAAGCAAAGGATAAGTGGAACATAGATAACAATGCATCTGCTCCCATTCTTCTACGTTGGGGCATCGACCCACATCAGCAATCTGCTCAAAGGTGTCCTCCATCTTCTGGAACAACGGAGCAGGTTCTGCCTGCGTTTGCTCTACTTGTTGTTGCAAGGCTGATGTCTTACGCGCTTTTCGCCAATACAGATAGCCAAAGACCAGAGAGACGAGGATCAAGAATCCCAGGATGCCATAGAAGATGAGTTGCCTGGTATGTGCCTCCTGAGTGTTACGCTGGTGAAAACTGCGTGTCTGTTTATTGATGGATTGCATCTCCTTGACGAGATTAGTTTCCAGGACAGAATCATCGACGTTCAGTTCATAAAGAGTGAAAGCAATGGAACGAGCCACATGATAGCGAGTCTGGATAGAGTCGGACATCATATCAATGGAATCCTCGAGTTCGTCAAGAAGAAACAGGGCAAAGGCCATGTTGTTCCCTTCGTCAATAAGTTGCTCGGCATAGGTGAGCTGGAGGGGGACATCATGCGATTTCTCGACCTTTTGCTGACAGGCCAAGAATGCCAGAACTATGGTAAATATACAAGCCAGACGTTTCATTGCTAAATGCAAAGATACATTTTTTTTGAAAGCAAGTATACTGCTATCCGTGATTATTTAACCGCAAACAAGGAAAAATGTAAGAAAATAAGGCATAGCAACGCTTTTTACCGTCGTAAAGAAGCCTATAATCATCGTCAAAACATCAAAATTTCCGTTTGTTTATAAATGTTTATCGGAAATATTTGTCCGAAAAAAAGAGATAAACTAATTTTGCCATATCAAATCAAACCAAAAAGCAACAATTATGAAACTAACCCGATTACTGATAGGAACCACAATGATGGTGATGATGGGATGCCAGTCGAGCATGCTTACAACACAATTTTCGGAGGATATGAGCGATGAAGATGCAGAGGAAGTGCCCAGTCTGATTCGAGACCTCTCGCACATACAATATATCGACATGCCTGATGAAGATGTTGACAAGAACAACCCCATGCTACATCCCAAAACAGGAAATGCCTTCAACGACTACCTGAAGGTGGACAGGTTGATTGCATTGGGCGATATCCCCGGCGAGTACATAGCCAAGGTGAAATCGCTGGAAATAGATGACAACAAAATCTTTGTGTGCTACGTGTCCACCAAAACACCCATCAGGACAGAAAGGGCCAGGTATGAAGTGATTAAAAAATTTAATGATGATAATTTCAATAAAGATATAAAGACCGGGCTGAGCAATGCCGTGTTTGACATAAAAGGCAGGTTCATTGCCAAACTGGACATATCAGATATGCACATGCCCATGTCGCTCAACAAGAAGACCAAGGAGGTGGTGCTGACAGACATCGGAAACAAACAGTTGCACTACTTCTCATACAAGGGTGAACACCTGCGTAGCGAGAAGGTCAACTACAGCAGGCTTATGTACAACGAGAAACAGAATTTTCTCGATGATTCAAGGATGATGACTGTAAAAACCACGGGATACAGGAATACCTATTACTATATGGGATTCGGAAAGGATAATGAACCCATGTTCAAGATGGAACTTGGCAAGAAATCCATTCGTCAGGGCGGCATCGATCATAATGATGGGTATCTGTTCGGACTCATTTCGCAAGGTGATGGATGCGTGTGGATTGAAGAGCTTGACACGATATGGCAAATCACCCCAAAAAAAGCAGTTGCACGATATGTATTTCGCGGAGAAGAAAAGTTATGCCGACTGAACATGAGTGGTGCTTTGTCATACATATATACAACCGCCAAGCACGATATGTCGAAAAACCTTGCACACAGGGATGTTTTCCCTGCCGTTTACAGCGACAACATAAACATTATGTTCTGGGAGAATGATGCAGAATATGGTTTGGACGCACGAGGATTTCTGACAAAATCAACCATCGTAAATTATGATTCACATTTTGGAGTGACAGCCGACTTGATACAGCTTTACGATGCCAAGACAAAAAAACAACTCATCTGCCAGGATTGCTGTTTCACACCCCGTTCATTTTGGTACAATGCAGACAGATATTTTAATTGGGATGGTTCAGTAGGTAACACGAAAAAAAACAAAGGTAGCGGTATAGATCACATACAAGACGGCTACCAGTGGAGCGAAGCATATCCCTTAGCGCTGAAAGAAATAGCATCGAACTGCATGGACATAAAACAAGCAGAGTATTATGACGAGATAGAGAAACCCACGGACAAGGAACTGGATTTTGTACACAAACTGAAACTTGACGGCAATCCAGTCATCATCATCAAGAAGATCATGATGGAGAATGTGGGCATGAAGGAATACATCGACTTCTACAAAAAGAAGGGCACGATACTGACCACAGAAGACATAAGAAATAAGTTCGCAAACATGCAGACTGATAACGAAGTAATAACCAGTCCCGCCCCGGCGGGACACATGATAAGAAACTCGTTCGAGAAATAGAAAAACAAATAAATTGCAAAAAAAGCCCCCCAAGTCTTATTTTGGGGGACTTACGCTATATTTTTCCTTTAACTTTCGCAAAGTGAAAACTTACTTCAACGCATCGCTTACAGCCTTCTCTATGTTTTCGCCTCGAAGACCGCGACTGATGATGGTTCCGTCGGGACCGAAAAGGATAATTTCGGGAATGCCCTGAATGGAATAGGCATCACTACCCGCCTGTTGTGCATTGATAATCTGTGGATAGGTAACTCCCTCTTCCTCGATTGCACGGAGGGTTGCCTCGGGTTCATCCCAGGTAGCAACACCCACAACCTCAAATTTGTCGCCACCATACTTTTCGTACACAGCCTTGATGTTGGGAATCTCCTGACGACAGGGACCACACCAACTTGCCCAGAAGTCAACAAGCACGTACTTGCCCTTGCCAACATAGTCGGAGAGGCGTTGCACCTTGCCATCGTATTCAGCTTCGAAGTCGACAAACATCTCTCCCTCGGCCGACTGCTTTGAACTGTCAATCTCCTTCTTCAACTCCTGCATGCACTTGTAAGCCTGCATTTCGGGCGTGAACTTGTTCCATAGTTCGTCTGCCTTATTGGCGCTGATCAGCATGGGTAGGTTCTCGTTGCAGAAGCCCAGCACGCCAGCCAGATTGTCCTTGTTGGCATCGACAAAACCATCAATGTGGGCATTGAGCGAGTCAGGATTCCTGTAGACCTGGAAAAGTTTGTTTTCGAAGTCAAACACGACATCATTAAGAGGCGTTCCCTTGAGGCACGACTCCTCGTTGTCCATCACGATGTTTCCGGGTTCAAGAATAATCATGCTCTCGCTCTCCTGGTTCTTGCCCGAAACATTCAGGAAGAGAATCATCTTGACCAACATGGGTTCCTCTACCTCACCCTCAAAGTAGATTTTGTTTTTCTTGAAATTCTTGGCCGTCTGGATGAGGTTTCCATCCTCATCGATGATCTGAACCGAATCGACCGTGATGGCATTATCTGTGAAAATATCACCATCCCAGGTGAAGGTGTATCGGCCACCACCCTTGTCGCAAGAGACGAGTGCCAAGAGTCCCATCAAGAGACCCATTCCTTTTCTAAAAAGAGATATTTTTTTCATTGTTTAATTGTTTAATTGTTTTTAGTCCTCCTCCATGAACATAGGATCCCAAGCCGGAAGCTTGATGGGTTTCTGCTCAAGAAGCTTTTTCTGATTCTCGTTAAGGAACTTCTTGTTGACCACTACACGGAACATGTACTCGTTGAACCACTCGTCGGTCATAATGAGATAGCCGGATGCACCACTGCCAGCGCCCCAACTGTTTTCAACCTTCCACTTGGTGGGATGCTCGTTCTCATCAAGGTCAACAGCCATCAAGGTCATGGCATGACTTGAACCGCTGTCAAAACTCTGGATGCGTTGCTTCTTGTTCATGCCAAAGGTTGTGCCGAAGAGCGATTCGTAATCGTAGTTCTTGACATCAAGCATACCGTTGGTGCGGTTCAGTTGCTTGCCCACATCACATGAGAAATACATCTGCAGGCTGTCCTTGATAGAGGCAATGCAGAGGGGCTTGATTTCTTCGATATCAAGGTTAAGATAAAGCCAATTGTGACCATCGTAAGCATGACGGTCATAGGCAATCTCGTAAACCTTGTTATATGGGCGCGAAGGGTCGTTCATCAACATCACATAGTCGGCATTGAGGTCGGTTCCATCGCTTATCTTCTTATAGAACTCAAGAGGCGTATAGGTCTTTTCCTCACCTATCTTCTTGCCACTGGCATCGCGAGGAGCCCAAGTGAAAGTCTTTACCGGTTCGCCATACGCCAAGGTAAGCATGCGGTAAACGGTCTTCATCATCTCGACCTTCTCAGCCTCGAGTTGCTTGACGGTGGCACCCTGAGCCGATTTCTCGCGCAACTGGATGCCGAACTCACGGAGTTTGCGCTTTAGGTGACTGTTGAACTCGCTTGTTGAGTTGCTCACATAAGTCTCAGCCATCACCTCCTGAGGCACAACACCATACTTGCTGACAAGGTCTGCCACACCGGTATAGGTTCCACCGTCGGAGAGAGGATTCTGGAAGAGCCAGCTTACCTCACGGTCGTCGATGTCCTGCTTGCGGGTGTCAATAATGCCCTGCAAGAAGAGGTTGCTCTTCTCCAACTGGTCGTAGAAGAAGCAGTAAATCTGCGAGAAGAAGAAATTGTCTGTTCCCAACTTCTTCATGGCCTGGTGGCGCAACACGTTGAGTCCCGTAAAGAGCCAGCAACGTCCACTATTCTGCTGGTCGCTGATGCCCGAGTTCTTTGTTTCAATACTGAAATACGTGTCGGGCTTGGCACTTGAATGTTGCATGTCGAGTGCCATCTTGCTGATACCATTACTGCTGATTGCGTTGCGCAAGGCACGGTCGGCAGGGGTGTTGGTCTGGGCTTTCTCTAAACCGGAAAGCACGTCGGGAGTAATGGCGGATTGAGCAAAAGCCATGCCACCAAGTCCCATAAACATCAAACTTAAAACAGTTTTTTTCATATTGTATCTTTTTTTCTATCTTATTGGTTCTATTTCAAATACGAATTGCTCATCGTTCGAGTTTCCTATTCTCTTGGCGTTGCGGTTCCAGAACTTATTTCCGGCATTTCCGGCACATTGGATGCTCCACTTATCGCCTTGCTTCGTAAGGATAAAGGAATGCCAACCGGCATCGTAAGGATTGAGACTCTTGCTCTTCCAGAAAGCGCCGGCTTCGTTGAGGTAACGTCCGTCCTGCTTGTTCGTTATCTTGTAACGACCAGTCTTGGGTTCAAGTTCTATTACCCATTGCTGACGTTGCGGATTGATGACATCGCGCTCTGCCTGGAAGACGGGGAAATCGCCTACCTTGTCGGCGTTGGCATCCGCATCGGTCAGATACTCGCCATTGACCTTGATGAAGTACTCGCCATCGGCAATGCTCTGTATTGGGAAGTATTCCGTTCCGTAAGTATGGTTCTTCCTGTATTCCTTTATGAGGTCTGCCACCTTCTCATTGACCCATGGCGTAACGACATCGCCACTCACCACGGGTTTTGCCTTGACGATAGAACCCTCGAAGTTGCGCGAAGTGATGGCCTTCTGGGCCTGTTCCATGGCCAGTTGTGCCTTATACTTTCCGATGAAAGCCACCGTGTCGCCACGCTCAAGAGACCCCTTCATCTCAGCAACCGCTAAGCCTCGTTGTCCCAAGAGATTCATGCTCTCTAGCCAGGGCTTTATCTCGGCAATCATCTCGGGATGGTTGACGCTGTCGGCCAGGAGCAGATTGGCAGCTTGTAGCATATCGATGTAGCACATGACCTCATCTGTGTCGTTCTCTATGTTCTTGAATTTTGGTGATTCGCCTTCTCGGCGAAGGCCGTGTCCTGTCTTGCCCAGGTCGATGTTGTTCTCGCAGAACGCCTTGAACTGAGCAGAAGCTGTGGGCATGAGGTATTGCATGGCACGAAGCCACGACGCTTCGCTGTCGTACTTGGGCATGTTCCAGGTGTAGTCGGCAATGCTGTAGAGGCTCACCTTTGAGGCTTCGGCATATTCCATCGGGTTGGAGCAGAAACCGCTCACCATATCGTTGATGTCGAGTCCGTTGCCATAGGTCTTACCCATAAGTAGACGGCTCTGGCAATAGTCGTTGACGGGATAGTTGAGCCAGATAAATGCCTTACGCTTTATCTGGGCATTTATCCATTCCATGTCATTCTTCTCAATCATATCGACGACAGAGTTGCCCGTCCACATAATGCGCACTTCGGGGTACATCTTCTCGCCCAATGTGGGCAGATACTCCTTGCCCGCCCAAGCCTTGTTGTACTCGGTGGGACACATGATGAGGGGTTCCACATCCTTGTGCTTGCGCACGAAATTATCGGTCACGTAGTTCAGGAGTCCGGCTTGCTTGTCGCCCTTGGCTCCCTCGCCCCAGATGTCGTCGAAGAAGACGGCAAAGGTGCGCACACCAAGGTCGTACATCTTCTCCAGTTTATTCACCACAGCCATTGAGTCGGCAAGATTCCACTGGATGTCGCCACCGGGATGGACAGCCCAGACAAACTGCACCTTATTCTTGTGAGCACACTCCACCAACTCCTTCAGTTTCCTGGCCTCATCCTCTGGATAAGGGTCGCGCCAATGCTTGCGGTGGTAAGGGTCGTCCTTCGGTCCGTAGACGTATGTGTTCATCTTCTGCTTGCCATAGAAGTCGAACTGGCGGAGACGGTCTTCGTGACTCCAGGGGTTGCCATAGAAACCCTCGATAACACCACGGCACTCCACGCTGGGCCAGTCTGCCATCTCAACCTGCATCACCTCATTCTGCTGGGCAATCTGCAGGAAAGTCTGCACGCCATAGTAGGTTCCCCTCTCATCTCGTCCGGCAATGACAACCTCGCTGGGTGTAACTTTCAGGTAGTATCCCTCTGCCTTGCTGGGAATCATTTTAGCATACGCTTTCACAGACTTATCGCCTGCCTCGCCAATGGTAAGGCGAACTGCACCACCGGCCTTTTTGTCATTCTCGACAAGAAGATTATTCCTAAGCAACTCTACTGCATCAGCATCGGCCTGTACATCGCCTACCAAACGATAATGCGTAGCCTTGCTGAAAGCATATTTCCCCCACTCTGCCTTTTGTGGCAACGGAGAGATGACTGGTTGCTGGGCGCTTGCAAGGTATGAACCGAATAGCGCGAGAGAAAGGAACAGTTTTCTTTTCATGTATTTATTAATGATTAGAAGGCGGTCAATGCATTTCCGCCATAAGAATGACTCTCAAAAGCAGGCATCTGAGCATGTGCCTCATTTTGACTGAATTTCGGCTTATATTACCTAATTCATCGCATTAATTTGAATAACGATTGTACAAAAATAGGTAAAAAGCATGAAATACCAAACATTTATCAAATAAAAATGCATACGATTGCACATCTCGAAAAATAATGCTACTTTTGCACCGAAAATACAATATGTAATAAATAAACCCACCTCACATAGACAATGAACTTTACAGAACTCGCTAATCCTATTTTCCAGGCGGTAATTAACGATTATCACAAGACAGACGACGTGGATGCTCCCATCCAGAACCCCTACCAGGCAGGTACCATTGAGGCAGACCTCTACCTGAAGAACTGGATTGACACCGTTCAGTGGCACTTGGAGGACATCATTCGTGACCCCCAAATTGATCCTGTTGAGGCATTGGCCTTGAAGCGTCGTATTGACAAGAGCAATCAGGACAGAACCGACCTCGTAGAACAGATTGACAGTTACTTCTACACCCTCTATCATGAGGTAAAGGCTCAGGAAGGTGCCACCATCAATACCGAGAGCCCTGCATGGGCAGTGGACCGCCTCAGCATTCTTGCCCTGAAGATTTACCACATGCAGGAGCAGGTAGACCGTGCTGACGCCACCGCCGAGCACAAGGCACAATGCCAAAAGAAATTGGATGTACTGTTACAGCAACGTACAGACCTCTCAACTGCCATCGACCAACTCATTGACGACTTCAAGGCTGGTCGCAAGTACATGAAAGTGTACAAGCAGATGAAGATGTACAACGATCCCAGTACGAACCCCATATTGTATGGTAAAAAATAAAAAACAAATGCCCCACCCCGACTCTTGCGAAAGCAAAAAACGGGATGGGGTATCCCTTTTATTGATAAGATTCTCTGCCTTGGGCGACATCCTGATGACAGTCCCCGTGGTGGAAGCATTGGCTCGCCAGTATCCTGATATGGAGATTACAATGGTGAGCCGACCTTTTGTGAAGAGCATCTTTGAACGCTTGCCCAAGAATGTGAAATTCGTGGGTATCAACCCGCGCAACTATGGCGGATTGACAGGACTGGGCCGTCTGTACAAAGAACTGAGCGAATTGCACCCCACCCATGTTTGCGACCTTCACGACGTGCTTCGTACCAAATACCTGCGCATGCGGTTCAAATTGGCAGGCATACCCACAGCCCATATTGTAAAGGACAGAAAGGCACGCAAGCAGTTCCTCAATGCAGAGGTCAAGACACAACAGGAAACGAGTTTTGAGCGATATGCAAAGGCGCTTGCCAAATTGGGATTCTCGTCCATTGACGAGTCATCGGCCAAGGAACCTGTTTCAATGACAGGAACAACTACGTCAGTCGGTATTGCTCCCTTTGCCGCACATCAAGGCAAAATCTACCCTTTGGAAAAGATGGAGCAAGTGGTTTCTCTGCTTGACAAGAAAGGCATTGAGGTACATCTTTTTGGTGCCGGCGATAAGGAGAAGTCCCTGATGGAAGAGTGGGAGCAGAAGTACGAGCATGCTCATTCAACCGTAGGGAAACTGGGCAATATGGCAAAGGAACTGGAACTCATCGCCCAACTGGATGCTATGCTGACCATGGATAGCGGAAACATGCATCTTGCCTCGTTGACCTCCACCCCGGTTTACAGCATTTGGGGCGCTACACATCCATTGGGAGGTTTCTTAGGATGGAAGCAGCCCATGAGCCGATGCATTCAGAAAGACCTTCCCTGCCGTCCGTGCAGTATCTTTGGCAACAAGCCCTGCAAGTATGGCGATTGGCGTTGCCTGAACGGCATCACTCCCGAAGAAATAGTTGAAGTGATGATAAAAAAATAACTTGGAACACAAATAGCAGATGAGAATTGCTTTTGACGCAAAACGAGCATACTGCAACTTCACCGGATTGGGTAATCATAGCAGAACCACACTTGACATTCTCACGCAGTATTTCCCGGAGAATGAGTACCTGCTTTATACCCCAAAAATCAAGCAGAACGAGACCACCACTCCCTACCTGAATCATCCCCAACTGAAAACCATACAACCTACGGGCATGATAAAGGGCGGACTGTGGCGCACCTTCGGTTTGGCGGGTGATGTAAAACGTGCCCAGGCAGATGTGTTCCATGGTTTGAGCAACGAACTGCCCGTGGGCATCAGTCGTTGCGGAGTGCCATCGGTTGTCACCATTCACGATGTTGCTTTCAAGACATTTACCGACATGTATCATTGGCAAGACCGCCAGATCTATGACATCAAGTGGCGCTATGCCGTGAAGCATGCCAACCGTATCATTGCCATTAGCGAATGTACCAAGCAGGACATCCTGCGTTTCTACGATGTACCTGAGGACAAGATAGACGTAGTGTACCAGCCCGTTGCTCCCTTCTATTACGAACAGGCAGAGAAGATGCTGGGAGAAGCCTCATCAGCAGAGAAACTGCAACAATTGAGAAAGACCGATGAACCTCCCTTCATGCTCTATGTGGGGAGCATCAATAGCAGAAAGAACCTCCTGGGTTGTGTAAAGGCTTTGGAGATGTTGCCCGAGAGTGTGCGCATTCCTCTTTATATTGTAGGCGGTGGAAGAGAATACAAGCATGAGGTGGAGCAGTACATTCAAGCGCACCAATTAGAGGCATGGTGCAAGTTCCTTACCAACGTGTCAAACGATTCGTTACACGAACTCTATCGCAAGGCTCGCCTCTTTGTCTATCCTTCGTTCTACGAAGGTTTCGGATTGCCTCTCGTCGAAGCCCGTCTGTCGGGCTGTCCCGTAATAAGCAGTCGCGTTTCTTCGCTTCCCGAAGCCTCAGGCAAGCACGCTTTATTGGTCGATCCCAACGAAACGTCTGCAATAAGTCAGGCTATGCAAAGCCTCATCACCGACGATACCCTACACGCCACCATGTCCTTTGAAAGCATGAAAGAGGCCATCGCAACACTACATCCAAAGGTGTTGGCGCATCAACTCATGGAAGTGTATAAGAGGATTGAAGGTTGAGGGTTGAGGGTTAGTGGTTATAGGTTAAAGGTTATAGACCTTTCCGATTGAGGATTGAGGATTGAAGGTTGAAGATTGAGGGTTAAAGATTGAGGGTTAAAGATTGAGGGTTAAAGGTTATAGACCTTTCCGATTGAAGGTTATTTTCCCCTTAGTTTACACATAAACCAAGGGAAGAGGAGATGAGGAAGAAAGCGCATTTTATCGGCAAAGCCATCAACCTCGCAAACCACCTTTACATTATCCCATAATCCCTTTGAACGCTGTGTATTCGACACTCCATGGGTATCGAAATTGGCAACAGGCATGGAGATATGCTGAAATGCCTTTCCTGCTAAATACATTTGTTTTGCCTGCTTGAAATCTGCCGAGTAACGATGCTTGATGTCGAATGGAAACTCGCGCAGACAGCGAGTGCGGGTGAAGACGCTTTGGTGGCAATAGAACATCTTGTGACAGTTACGAGGCGATAACGATCCCTTTAACTGACCGTCTTTCATGATGTCGCCATAGACAACATCAGGCATGGATGAAGAATGCCCACCTTCAATCCTCTTCTCTACCTCACCGAATATCTTGCTGATGACATGCTCATCTACAAACGTGTCACCCGCATTCATGAAGATGCAGTATTCACCGTTGGCCATGGCAACACCCTTATTCATTGCGTCATAGATACCCTTGTCCGGCTCGCTAATCCAGCGTACCAAACAACTCGTTGACTCGTTGACCTGTTGACTTTCCAACCACTCCCGAGTGCCATCGGTCGAAGCACCATCTACAATGATGTATTCGGTGTTGGGATAGTCCTGTTCCCATACACTTCGGGCAGTTTGCTTCAAGGCATCAAGTGCGTTGAAGGCCACGGTTACTATGGTTATGAGAGGTTTCTGTGCCATGATATGCTACTTCTTATTCTGTTTCATGTACTCTTCCCACTCATGCATTCCCTCTAAGGTGCGTTTCCATCGGTTGTGTGTCCATAACCAATACTCGGGTTGGCGCTGAATGGTCTTCTCAAAAAGTCGGAAGTACATCTCGGTTATCTCCCAATCGGCATGAGCCTTGGGCGTATCGGTCATCGGCACGATATTTATGTCATAATAACCACGTTTGGGACGGCTTATGTCAAGATAGACACATGCGAAGTCGCAACTCTTGGCAAGTTGCTCGGTGCCGGTGATGACAAGCGTATCCTTGTGATTGAGGAAGTCTGTCCAATAGCGTGTAGCGGGGAAGAGTGGCGACTGGTCGGAGATGAAGCCAATGATGCAATTCCTACCCGCTTTGCGTTCTTTGAGGATATGACGAAGGACGTTCAGCATAGAAACACTCTCTGTTCCCATGGACGAACGGACCTTCAGCATCAAAGCATCAAAAGCTGGACTTTCGAGTGGGTGATAAACCTGTCCTAACATCATGTTTTCGGGCAAGTAAAGACCAATACTGGTCACCCATTCCCAGTTGCAATAGTGCCCAAGATAGAGTGCAATATTACGCTTTTCGGTAGTCAGTTTGTTGATATACTCCAGATTGTGATAAGCCACCCTACGCCTCATCTGCTTCTTCGACATCGAAGCCAACTTGATGGTCTCATAGATATAGTCGCAGAACCAATGATAGAAGCGATGCTCAATACTGCGCAATTCCTTTTCATCTTTCTCCGGAAAACTGTCCTTGAGATGCTTGCGCACCATTTTCTTGCGGTAACCCACCACATAATAAAGCAGCAAGTAGAGAAAATCGGAAAACCTATAAAGCAACCATAAAGGTAGTAAGGAATGTGCATATACAATGCCATAGAGCAAATAGTACAACACTTTCTGCCCTATGCTGAGATTCTTTGTGAAATTTTCCCTCTCTTGGTTCATATCTTTATAACTCGCTCAATTGCGTATAACTGTTCTGAAGCAGTAACTTTATCTTTTCCTCACGAGAGATGCCATTCGAGGGTGAGGTATCGACATCCTTGATGACACGATTTGCATCGGTATCGTAGACGATGGTACCGGTTGAGTCGATGTAGACGGCTCCGCTTGAGAAGGTGCTGTAGATGAAGGGTTTCTCCATATATTTGCTGCCCTTGGAGAACACGTTGCGACTGTAGGGATAGTCGCTGGCATCAATGCCCATCTGTCCCAGCAAAGTGGCACAGAAGTCACTTTGGTTCATCAGATTATGCACCACCTTATGTTCCTTGACGGCACCGCCCACCCAAATCATGGGCGAGTGGAAGAACTCGGGATTCTCGTAACTTAATTCATAGAGCATACCGTGATCGGGAACCAGCACAATAAGCAAGTTATCCCATGCAGGACTTTTTCTCAATTCGTCTACCATCTTTCCGACGCTTTCGTCGGTGTAAGCAAAGGCATTGGCAACCTTATCGTCAAGCCGGCTATACGGAACCTCAAAAGGTTCGTGACTTGAGATGGTCTGATAGCCGAAAAGGAAGGGCTTTCCGTTCTGCTCCTTGTATAATTTATCTACTAGTTCCGCCGTCTTTGTAGCACTCTTGTCATCGGGTACACCCCATTTGCTACTGTTGGCATCGGCACTTGAGAAATCCTTGTCACTAAACAAGGTCTCAAAACCTGATGAGATGAGATAGCTGGACTTGCCCATAACGGTAATGTCGCCAGCATAGAGATAGTAGGTCTTATAATCTTCACGCATCAGCGACTTGCCCAGTCCTGGCAAATGCTCCATCTTGTTGGGCACGCGCATCAAACTCACTGTTGGGTATCCCAACCAACCACTAAACAGGCTTACCGTTCCACGGTCGGTACGGAAAGAATTGCTGTAGTAATTGTCAAAGAACACACCCTCCTTGATGAAGCGCGACAAGTTGGGAGCCACATTGGGAATGCCACCCAACTCCTCCACGAACTTGCTTCCGAAACTCTCCATCAACACAATCAGCACGTTGGGGCGATTGGTCGTGAGCAAGGTGTCAGTAAGTTGACTGTCAGCAATATAGTAGTCCTTACAAGTACCAGGATAAACGGGAATATACTCGCTTTTGAAATTCTTTTCGATATGTTCCTTTGAAAAGAACTGGAATTCTTTTCCGTAGTTCTCGGCACGCTTAATGCTTGAGAAAACTGAAAAAACGGGGTTCACTCCAGCATGATTGAGAAAGAGGTTCTGGCTGTAATAAGCCGTTCCTACATTCTGAACCGCAGGACTCAAACCACCTCGTATAGCAAGGAAATCAAAGCCTCCCAGCAGAACCATGATGCCTATAAACAGAGGTTTCTTTACCTGCTCATGCTGAATCTTTTTTGCAAAGTACTTGACGGGCAAAATGAGCAAGGTTGCACAAGCCACCGCCGAAATGAGGATAGCAAGAATGCGCGATATGACAAACCACATACTTACGCTATTAGCAGCCCCCTCAACATTCTGCATATACACGAAGATGGAAGCATTGAGCTTAGTCTTCCAGTACTCATAAAGGAAAGTATCACCGCAAAGCACGAGTGCCACCACAATAGCCACTGCAATGGAGTATGAGATAAGGGTGCGACTCCAAATCTTGCGAGCCTTATCCGACCCTTTATTACAAAGTACAAATATGAAACTCACCAACCATGGAATGATAACCAGATAGCCTGCCGTACTCATATCCATAGAAAATCCATGGCGAAGCACGTCAAACGTATCGCCTATCGAGGTTTCATTTTCAGCATGGTTGTATAATATGAATCCCAATTTACCCAATGCAAAAATAACCAACCAGCACGCAAAAGTGCTGATCAGGAATAGCATTGTGGATTGCTTGCTGAAATACTTTTTTATATCCATCAATTTCATATTACTGATTTTAAGGTACAAAAGTACAAAAAAAATCTAATAACCCAACTATACACTTCGATAAACAACAATTATGATAACGCTATGTCGCTTTTCATAATTATTTTCGTAACTTTGCACATAAATTAAAAACTCATGAAGGTACTCTTTGACCATCAGACATTTCACACACAACGCTTCGGAGGCATTTCCCGTTACTTCTACGAATTAGGGATGCGCTTTGAACAGACCGACGTAGAAGTGGCTATCAGCTATTCCATGAACCAGTATATTTGCGACAAGCAACTTGTGCGCTATACTGGCGTACCAAAACGCTTATTCAAGATTTTTGAAGGTCTATTTCGCAAGGCAAACCGAAAGGCATCAGTCAAGGCATTGCAACGCCATGACTTCGACCTATTCCACCCAACCTATTACGACCCCTATTTCCTGGATTATCTGGGCAACAAGCCTTTCGTGCTGACCATTCACGACATGACCCACGAGCGCCTTCCTGAGTACTTCTCGCCCAAGGATTTAAGTTCACAGAACAAGCGCCTGCTGGCCCAGCGTGCTACACGCATCATTGCCATCAGCGAGTGTACAAAGCGCGACATCATAGAATTGCTTGGAGTGCCTGAGGAAAAGATAGACGTGGTGTATCACGGCATCAATCCGCAACCCTTGGCAGAAGGCAGGCCCAGTAACATTCCTGACAACTATATCCTATATGTTGGCGAGCGTCGAGGTTACAAGAACTTCAATCGTACGGTAGAGGCTTTCTGCAAGGTGCGTGAAACCTATCCTGACTTGAACCTTGTGCTGACAGGACGTCCTTTGTCAAATAATGAAAAAGCTTTATTTTCAAAGTATGGCATAACAGACAATGTCATTGTAAAAAGTGACATTACTGACATCACTCTTACACAGCTTTACAGAAATGCACGATTGTTTGTTTATCCATCTCAATATGAAGGATTTGGAATTCCAATTCTCGAAGCCTTCTCGCAGAATTGTCCAGTGGTGCTCAGCTATGCCAGTTGCTTCCCGGAAGTAGCAGGAGATGCTGCTGAATATTTTAAGACGGACAACGTTGACGACATGGCTCGTGCCATGTTACGAGTGCTGGGCGATGAAGATTATTACAAGCAACTCATTCAAAAGGGATCTGCACGCCTTTCACTCTTTACTTGGGCAGAGACTGCACGACGCACCGAGGATGTGTACCGTAAAGCATTGCGATTGAAGATTAAGGATTGAAGATTGATAATTCGCTATTCTAACAAAAGCATAAGAAAAGTCTTTCAACCATCAATCATCAACCGTCAATCATCAACCGTCAATCATCAATCATCAACCATCAATCATCAACCATCAACCGTTAATCGTCAACCGTCAATCATCAACCGTCAATCATCAATCATCAATCATCAACCATCAACCGTCAACCATCAATCATCAACCATCAATCGTCAACCGTCAATCATCAACCGTCAATCATCAACCGTCAATCATCAACCACAGTCAGTCGGTTCTCGTTCATTCTCTCCATGTAGCTTTGTATGATGGCCTTGACAAGACGTACTAATTGAGCTTCAATCTCCGGCATTTTGCCGGCGAGATTATTCTTCTGCATCCAATCAGTCTTATAGTTATAGATGGCTTTGACCTTTTCGCCATCAAACTGCATCATCCAGTCGTCCTTGACAAGCTGATAGATGCCATTGTTGTAATGAATGGCACGCATATCCTTGTCCTTTGTGTGAAAGAGGTCCTGACCAAAAGCTACATAAGGTTTGTCATAATTGAGCAATCCCAGCACCGAAGGCATGATGTCAATCTGTTCTGCAATGCAATGCCTGCGACCAGCCTTGATGAGTTCGCCCGAAGGATCATAGAAAAGGATGGGAGCGCCAAAAAGACCCAGGTCAGTTTTGTATTCTTCGTGATCGGGTTGGTTGGTATGGTCGCTGGTCAACACAAAAATAGTGTTCCTGAACCAAGGTTGCTGACTAGCTGTCTTGAAGAACTCCTCCAATGCATGATCGGTATAGCGAATGCACTTGTGCAACTCGTTATTGCCCTCTTCTGGATAGATGTCCTTGTATTCCTCGGGAACGGCAAAAGGATGATGACTTGAAGCCGTGAAAACAGCCGTGACAAAGGGTTGTTTCATCTCGCTCATCTTCTGGGCATAAAACTGCAGGAAAGGCTCGTCCCAAATAGCCCAAGTACCATCAAAGTCCTTGTCACCACGGAAACGCTTGTCCTCGTTGAACTCCGTTCTGCCATAATACTTTTCAAAGCCTACCGAGTTGGCAAAGGCCTCAAATCCCATACTGCCATTCTCTGCTCCGTGAAAGAAAGCACTCTCGTAGCCCTTCTTGTTCAGTTCGCCCGCCAGACTGCTAACATCATTGAGCGAGGCCGACGTGAGGAAGAAAGGCTCCAGGAACATAGGTATGCTAGACAAGACGCTGGGCATACCGTCAATGCTCTTGCGTCCGTTGGCAAAGGTATAGTCAAAGCTCAATGACTCCTGATAAAGTTTATCAACAAATGGCGTAAATCCCTTGTACTTTCCGTCATCCAGCTGTTCGTTGTATGCTCCAATGAATTCCCTTCCGAAACTCTCTACAATGAGTACCACTACATTTTTCTTTATAAAGTCGTGATTGACAATGGTATCAGTTTGAGCAACACTATCCGTTTCAGCATATTGCATTTGCAGGGTGGCATCATTCTTGCCAGGCCAATGCTCTGGCGAATAGATGGCATCAAGTTCTTCCTTTTCAAAGTAATTAGGATTGACAAACGATTTCTTGCCAATGGTTCTAATCAACGAGAAAGGCGTATTGAGAATCACCGCTGCCTCGTTGGGATGATTCACATACTGATTGGCATTACTGATGGTAATGGGTCGAACCGCTTTGGTGAATCCGCCTCGCATTCCGGCCAACATCAGGGGAATGAAAAGCACAAAGGCAAGGACGTGAAGGGTATAATAAGGGATGGCGTCTTTCTTGACGCATTTCCATCCTTTTGCCTCATTCATAAGTTCGGAATCAGAACACTTTGCTAATTTCTTCAAACCCCAAATCATGCCTATTCCGGTCAGCACCAAGTACCAATGCCTGAACAGTTCCTTGCCAAAAATGCTGAACAGGTTTCCTTCATTCGAGAATTCCTGAAATACGGTAGCCGTAGTTCTTCTGCCCGTAAACTGCACATAAACACTATCGCAAAGATTCATTACTATGGCTAGGCTGTTGACCACCACGAACACCCACCAAGCAACTTTCATCCAACCATTCTTCTCCTTGAGATGACAAGGGAAGAGCATCATCAAGGCATAGAGTGCATTGGTGTAAAGAATGGCTGAAGTATCGAACTTGAGCGAACCAGCCAATAGGCTGCCCAAACTGTTCTCGGACAATGTATCGTGATACAAACTCCAGTTCTCGAACACAAATATCACTCGGCAAAGCATGTATACAAAATAAGCCAATAACATGTTTTGCGCGAAAGCAAGTAAACTGCTATAGTGTTTTCTTTCTATGGAAAAAATGCGTTTCATTACCTAAAATTAGTGGTTACAAAAGTACAAAAAGCCATGCAAACCACAAAACTTTCAACTTTCATTTTTCAATTTCCAACTTTCAATTTTCAACTTTCAACTATTATTCGTATCTTTGCGCGAAATTAAAAACTCAAAGAATATGGAACAACCCCTACTTATCTACAATACCCTGAGTCGCCAGAAGGAGCTTTTCAAGCCCCTTACTCCTGGTCGCGTGGGAATGTATGTTTGCGGTCCTACCGTTTATGGTGATGCTCATCTGGGACATGCCCGTCCCGCCATCACCTTCGACCTTCTTTTCCGTTATCTCAAGCACCTTGGCTACAAGGTTCGCTACGTCCGCAACATTACCGACGTAGGTCACCTTGAGCACGATGCTGACGAAGGCGAGGACAAGATTGCCAAGAAGGCTCGTCTGGAGCAGATTGAACCTATGGAGGTGGCTCAATACTATACCAACCGCTTCCATGAGGCTATGGACGCACTCAACTGTCTGCCTCCCAGCATCGAACCCCATGCCAGTGGTCACATCATGGAGCAACAGCAACTCGTCAAGGAAATCTTTGACAACGGCTATGCTTACGAGTCAAACGGTTCGGTATACTTCGATGTAGAGAAGTACGATAAGGATCATAAGTACGGCATTCTCTCAGGACGCACCCTTGACAACATCAAGGATGCCAGTCGTGAGTTGGCCGGTGTGGGCGAGAAGCGCAACCAGGCCGACTTCGCCCTTTGGAAGAAGGCACAGCCCGAGCATATCATGCGCTGGCCCAGCCAGTGGAGCGACGGTTTCCCCGGATGGCATTGCGAGTGTACGGCTATGGGACGCAAATATCTTGGCGAGCACTTCGACATCCACGGTGGAGGTCTTGACCTCGTCTTCCCTCACCATGAGTGTGAGATTGCACAGGCAGTTGCCAGCCAGGGCGACCAGATGGTTCATTACTGGATGCACAACAATATGATTACCATCGACGGCAAGAAGATGGGTAAGTCATACAACAACTTCATCACCCTACCCCAGTTCTTCGCTGGCGAGCACGAGCGTTTGGAACGCGGATACAGTCCTATGACCATCCGTTTCTTCATCCTTCAGGCTCACTATCGCAGTACCGTTGACTTCTCAAACGAGGCACTTCAGAGCGCCGAAAAGGGTCTTGCCCGTCTGATGGACGGCTGGAAGGCTTTGAACCGCTTACAAGAGGGTCAGAAGGTCAAGGGACAGCCTCAGGTTGAGATGCAAGCCGTTGAGAAACTGAAGCAAGCTTGCTATGAGGCAATGAACGATGACTTGGCTTCGCCCATGGTTATCAGTACCCTCTTCGAGGCATGCCGCATCATCAATACCGTTATCGACAAGAAGGCCAGCATCACCGCTGAGGTGGCTCAGGCTCTTGCTGAGATGTATCGCACCTTTGCATTCGACATCCTCGGCTTGAAGGAGGATAGCGGTCAGAGCAACAAGGCTCGCGAAGAGGCATTTGGTGCAGTGGTTAATATGATTCTGGAACAGCGTCAGCAGGCTAAGGCAGACAAGAACTGGGCCCTCTCTGATAAGATTCGTGACGACCTTGCTGCCCTTGGCTTTGAAGTGAAGGACACCAAGGACGGACAGACCTGGAGCCTGAATAAGTAAATAATAACATCAAGTCACTCAAAGGTTTTAACATGCCTTTGAGTGACTCCTGAATACCGAAATGCCGGGAAACCGAAAACACAATCCCTTAAATCTTTTCAAATGAATACACAATCCGTTACTATCCGCCTTAAAAACAACGATACAATACTTACTGTCCCCATGGGTGCTACCTTGTGGGATGTATATGAAATGTCGGAACTCAAAATGGAGTTCGGACCTGTAAGTGCCCGTGTCAACAACAAGGTGCAAGGTATGAAATACCGCTTCTACAACAACAAGGATGTGGAGTTTATTGACCTTACCTCACCTTCGGGAATGCGTGTATATGAACGCTCTCTGTTCCTGGTTCTTGCCAAGGCCGTAGAAGATGTCTTTCCGGGTGGCCGTCTCATCATTGGCGCTCCTCTTTGCGGTGGACACTATTGTAAACTATCTATCGGTCGTCCCGTAGAGAAGGCAGACATTGAGGCCATTGAACGCAGAATGCACGAAATTGTAGAGGCTGATATGGACATTCAGCGTGTACAATGCCCCATTGAGGAAGCCATTGCCATGTTCCGTGCCAAAGGTATGGAGAGCAAGGCATTACTGCTTGAGGAACAAGGCAACCTCTATACTTACTACTATCGTTTAGGCGATACCATTGACTATTTCTACAGTTGCCTGTTGGATTCAACTGGCAAACTCAAAACCTTCGAATTGACTCAACTTCCCGTCAACGACAAGGCTCCTATCTCGCCCATTCAACCCGAAGACGGCATGGGACTATTACTTCGTACGCCTTCCATTGCCAATCCCAACGAACTGGTTCCCATCAAACCCGAATACAAGATGTTTGATGTCATTCGCGAGTATCATCGTTGGCAGAACATCCTTGGCGTGAGTACAGTGGGTGAACTCAATGCTGCCGTTCGCCAAGGACGTGCTACCGAACTCATCAATGTGAGCGAAGCATTGCAGGAGAAGAAACTGGCAGACATAGCCGACGAGATTGTGGCTCGTGGTGCCAAATTGGTACTTGTAGCTGGTCCGAGCAGTAGTGGCAAGACTACTACCGGAAAGCGACTTTCTATTCTTATGATGGCTTGCGGACTTCGTCCCCATACCATTTGTACTGACGATTATTTCGTGAATCGTGTAGATACACCCAAGGATGAGAATGGCGAGTACGACTTTGAGTGCATCGAGGCTGTCGATACTGCCTTCTTCCAGAAGCAGATGAAGCAACTCCTGGCAGGCGAAGAGGTAGAACTGCCTCGTTATGATTTCCCCTCTGGTGAGCGTGTTTTCGAAGGCCGTAAGTTGAAGATAGGTGATAATGATATCATCATTCTTGAAGGCAATCACGCCTTGAATCCTCTCTTCTCGCAACAAATCCGCGAGGAGGATAAATATCGCATTTATGTATCGGCTTGTACCACCGTAGCACTCGATGACCACAATTATGTGCCTACCATCGATATTCGACTATTGCGTCGCATTCTGCGCGACTATAACTACCGTGGTTATTCTGCTCTTGAAACCATCAAGCGTTGCCCCAGCGTTACGGCTGGCGAGGGCAAATGGATAACGCCTTATCAGGAGAATGCCGATGCTACCTTCAATAGTGCATTACTCTTTGAATTGGGCGTGCTTCGTACGGAAATCATGCCCATCCTTGAACAGGTAAGTGAACGGGCTCCAGAGTATAGCGAAGCCAGTCGCTTGCGCAAATTCCTACGCTATTTCCGTCCCATTCCTGCCAGCGATGTTCCACGAACCAGCTTGCTTCGCGAATTTATGGGTGGATCTTCTTTTAACTATTAGTAAATTCAAAGGAGTTAAAGAAGTAAAGGAAGTTAACTTTTAAAACAAGATCAAAAGTATACAATACTTTTTTACTTGCACTTAAGTCAAACTATCGCCTTTACTTATTTAACTCCTTTAATTTCTGCGACTAAGACAAAAATATCGTCTTAAACTTCTTTAATTTCTACAATTTTTACTTCTTGAAGATCAACTGTGAGAACTTGTACAATCCGTACTTCCATACGGTAAAGTTGTGACCCTCGTCAGGATAGTTAATGAGTGTACAAGGAACATCGTTCTTCTCGCAGAATGCCTTCAGATTAGCGCTATTGTAGAGCAAACCGTCAGCACCACCGCAAACCATCCACAACAACTTGTTTTCCTTCTTGGTTTTTGCTACATCGGGAATGAGCTGATCAGGTTGCTTTGTATTGGGAGCAGATGAGAAACCGCCTACATAAGCAAATACGTCCATGTTGCCAAGACCGAAGTTCAATGACTGGCCACCACCCATTGACAAACCTGCAATGGCACGATGCTCTTTGTCGGTATATACGCTATACTTCTTCTCAATGGCAGGAATCAAACTACCGATAAGGTCCTTGTCAAAAGCACCAAATGCCATGAATGAACCCATACCACCGTTGCGTGAATCGTCCTTCTGAGCACGACCGTTGGGCATAACCACAATCATAGGTTCTACCTTACCCTCTGCATAGAGGTTATCCATAATGATGTTGGGCACACCACCATCTTTAACCCATTCCCACTCATCACCACCAATACCGTGAAGCAGATAAAGTACGCTATACTTCTTGTTGGGATCATACTTGGGAGGAAGATATACGTTACATTTACGGGTTGTACCTACCGACTCTGACTGATACTCCATAAGTTCAACCTTACCCTTCTCTATGCCCTGACGCTCCTGATCGTAACCAGCAGGAGCTGCTACATAGGGGTCGTACTTACAGTCTGCTGCCTTGGGCATGCCAAACATACCAATCTGAGGCTCCTGAGCCTTTATGGTGCTGAAACCGCAAAGAAGAGCGACAAATAAAATTGCTTTCTTTTTCATGATCTAAGTTTTGTTTTTTGGATTATTTATTTTGTATTACTTACTTTTTTTATTTTGACACTAAAAAGTAAAAAAGGTTTAAATGAAAATAAAAAACTTATGCTGTCAATTAAAAATACAAAACTCTCCTACCCTTTTTCCTCGTGCTTACTCTAAGATTGATTCGTAACATCTCCATACTATCACCATTGGTTCTCCATCGTTTCGATGGACAATCGATGGACATTCGATGGAGAATCGATGGACAATCTCCGAACACACTACGGAGTAAGAACGAAGATTATAAATCTAATAATCTATATAAAGACCCTACTTACATTGACAATATTTTTTTCTAAGTAAGTCTTACTTATCCTACCAACCAAACAACATCATCAAGTTTGAAGACATAAGAAGCATTGGCAATAGAAAGCGTTCCGTCCTGCATTTCAATGCCAATAACAATGCAACCTAATTGCTGACGGATATTACTCTCCAAGATAGATTTGTTGAGGAAGGGAGAAGAAGCATCAATGATAAGACGAGAAATATTGAGTTGCTTATTGGATGATACGTCAGCATGCACTTCACTTTCCATTCTCTTGGAGAAAACCTCAATGCTGGAATCATCACCCACAACCTCTATGATATCGCGAGGAAAGATAAAAGAATTGCCTCCAGGGATGTTTATACGGCGTTCTCCACGCAAAATAGCTACAACGATGACATTATCCTCGCGACTGAATTGCAATTGCGACAACCGCTTACCTCCCCAACGGGAATTATCGGGAATAGTTAAGCGCGCAATATGCAGATCACGGCCACGAAGACGACGAGCATAACTTGAATTGTTCTCATCATTTTCATTAGCCAAACGATCACGACGAGTCAGGTTTTGATGGAAAGTACGTTCTAACTTAATACTGATAAGTTTTACTCTACGGCTATAGATGATTAACACTATAACTGTAACAGATAAAATAATATTAAATCCCCACCACAAGGGAAAAAGAAAATTAAATATATAATATACTGCCCAGGTAGCCAAGAAGAAGCGTACGAAGACCATAAAGAAGAAAACAGCCTGATGAACTGTACTCTGCTTGCGAATATAAAGAGCTTCGGGTGAATGATTCTTACGCATCACAACAGGACGAAGAAAAGGAGCAATAACCATGATGGTTACCAGTCCGCAAATGATATTACCCGTCCAGTGGCCAAAAATAGAACGGCAGAAAGGCAATAAAGAAGCCAAACTAAGCGTTATGGCAGCAATGGTGAGAATATAATAAGCAGCCGTCTGACGTATAAGCTGAGTTATGAAAGACATCCATGTAGAGGCTGACTCATTATTTGAAATTAAGGATTGAGGAGAGAAACTGAGATGCGATGAAATGCTTTTTTTCTCGCTATTTCCATTAGAGAATAAAGATAGATTACTATAACTCAGTTTCTGGGAGAACTTTATCATGTAAGGAGTAAGGAAAGTGGTGATGATACTTACTGCCACCACGATGGGATAAAGATACTTATCGGTAACCTTCAACGAAACTCCAAGAGCAGCAATGATAAAGGCAAACTCTCCAATCTGAGCCATTGAGAAACCACACTGAATGGCACTACGAAGATTATTACCCGAAAGAATAAAGCTCATCGTACCAAAGATGCTCTGACCCAAAATAATGCTTATAACAATGACTAAAATAGGCAACCAGTACTCCACCAAAACATGCGGATCTACCAACATACCTACCGACACAAAGAAAATAGCACCGAATAGGTCCTTTACGCTACCTATGGCTTTCTCTATACGTTCTGCTTCTATTGTCTCAGCCAATATGCTTCCCATCATAAAAGCTCCGAAAGCGGGACTATAGCCTGCCTGAGAGGCTAAAATAACCAAAAGGAAGCATAGACCTACTGAAACAATCAAAAGCGTCTCCTGGTTAATAAAACGGCTGTTCTTCTTAAAGAAAATTGGAATGACGAAGATGCCTACCAAGAACCATAAAGAGAGTACAAAACCCAGTTTAACCAAACTCATTGCCAAGGCAGCACCCTCGAATTGACGGCTTACAGCCACGGCCGAAAGCACCACCATGAGCAAGATGCCCAAGATATCTTCAAGGATGAGCACACTCATTACACTCTTGGTGAACTTCTTTTGCCGTAGTCCTAAGTCATCAAAAGCCTTATATATAATGGTGGTACTGCTCATGGCCAGCATTCCGCCCAGGAAAAGGCGGTTCATGCTGTTCCATCCAAATATCCACCCCACTCCACTACCTATGCTTATCATGCAGGCCATGATGCATAGGGCAGAAATGACTGGGCCGAAGCCCATCTTTAAGATTTTCTTGAAAGAGAATTCAAGTCCCAGGGCAAACATCATAAAGATGACGCCTATCTGACTCCATGTCTCTACACTCTCAAAATCACTTACCGAAGGAGTATAAGGCATATGTGGACCAGCTAAAAAGCCAGCTACTATATAACCTAACACCAAAGGTTGCTTAAGACGCTTGAAGATGATACTTACAAGGCCGGCAACTATAAGAATAAGGGCAAGGTCGGTTATGATGCGAGGCAGACTCTCCATTTCTTACTTACTCAACTCCAGCATTCTGTTTATAGGACGAATAGCTTTTTCTGCTACTTCGGGATCAACCTCGATAGTAGGCCATTCGTATTTCAAACAGTTATATAGTTTCTGCATAGTAATAAGCTTCATATAGTTGCATTCGTTACATGAGCAGGTTATGGGATTACCCTTCTCATCCAACTGCTCCGTAACTTCAGGAGGAGCAGGAATGAAGGTCTTCTGTGGACAAGCCTTCTGCATCTCGTGAAGAATGCCACTCTCGGTAGCAACTATAAACTCGGTAGCATCACTCTCCTGAGAGTATTTCAGCAAGGCAGCAGTAGAACCAGCCTTATCTGCCAATTTAACAACAGGACCCTTACACTCTGGATGAACGAGTATCTTGGCATTGGGATGCGCCTTCTTAAGTTCAACAATCTTCTCTACTGAGAAACGCTCGTGTACATGACAAGCACCATGCCAAAGCAACATATTACGACCGGTAATACTGTTGATATAGCCACCCAGATTCTGATCAGGACCGAAGATAATCTTTTCGTCAGCAGGAAGACTGTCTACAATCTTGCGAGCGTTGCCACTGGTAACCACAATATCGGTAACAGCCTTAGTAGCTGCGGTAGTATTTACATAGCTGATAACAGTATGATCGGGATGCGCCTCAACAAACTCCTTGAACTCCTTGGCATCGCAACTCTCGGCCAACGAGCAAGAGGCATTCAGGTCGGGAACCAATACTACCTTGTCGGGACAAAGTATCTTGTTGGTTTCACCCATAAAGTGAACACCACACATCACAATGATGTCTGCATCGGTTTGTGCTGCCTTCTGGGCCAGTGCCAAAGAGTCGCCAATAAAGTCGGCAATGTCCTGCACTTCGCCATCGGTATAATAGTGAGCCATAATGACTGCATTCTTCTCCTTACACATCTTACGGATCTCTGCCTTGATGTCAACGCCTTCAGGAATGGCTTCGCCTACATATCCCAACTGCTTCCACTTGTTATCAACAGTAATCATATTATTATTTATTATTTTATTTTTATAAAAAGATAGTTTTATGATGATGTTTGCCTGTGCATATTGTAGATAAGTTTTTTTCAATTTTCTTGCACATTAAGTTATTAAATTGAGAAAAATACTTATCTACTTGATATGAACAATTAAACTATCATTTACTATTTGCTCATTATACGTATTTTATGGCATATTATTTATGAGTTATGCACATCTGTTTACAATTGCAAAGTTAATAACTTTATGCTAAAAATGCGGTATATAAGTAGGTAAAAATGTGTCTAAAAATAATTTTTAAGTTTTAGCTTATTTTTTTTGTGATATAAAAACATGGCTTAGAGTGCATCTTTTGTTAACTACCAAATTTTTTAGCGTTTTTTTTTGAAGAAGTTTTCAACAAGTTTTGAACGCTTTTTGTACCTTTGCAATTGAATAATGAACATATCAATATGCGTAAACTGAAAATAACTGAAATGAATCGCCTCAATATAGAGGAATTCAAGGAAGCCAAAAAGATGCCTCTGGTTGTTGTTTTGGACAATGTTCGTAGTTTATATAATGTAGGAAGTGTATTTCGCACTTGTGATGCCTTCAGAATAGAGAAACTTTGTTTGTGCGGAATAACGGCTTGTCCGCCTAATATTGAGATACATAAGACTGCTTTGGGTGCTGAAGATAGTGTTGAGTGGATACATTATGAACAAACGTTGGATTGTGTTGAATGTCTCAAAAAAGAGGGTTACACTATTATTTCCATAGAACAATGTGAAGGAAGTACCATGTTGCACGAGTTTGAAGTGGATGCTTCAAAAAAATATGCTGTAGTCATGGGAAACGAAGTTAAGGGTGTACAGCAAGAAGTTATTGACAACAGCGATGGTTGTTTGGAAATTCCTCAGTTCGGAACCAAACATAGTATGAATGTGTCAGTTACGACTGGTATGATTATTTGGGAAGTGGCCAGACAATTTATAATAAACAACTAATTGTTCATAACTTTTTTATTATTTAGGTGTTTTATTTTGATGTTCATACTCATCAATCTGAACCTGATTGTTTGATTGGTTCAGATGAATCAAAAGTAATGTCTATTATTCAGGATAAGAATAGTATAGGCATTCATCCATGGGCATTAGAATCTTTAAATGAAGACAAAATAAAAGAAGTTATGCACAGTTTTGTGCACAAACTTGAAAATAATGAAAATAAGATAGTTAAAGCTATTGGAGAGTGCGGAATTGACAAGTTATGCACAAGTTCAATAGAATGGCAAAAGAAGATTTTCATTCAACATGTTCTATTAAGTGAACAATTCAAACTTCCACTTATTATTCATGGTGTAAAAGCACAGGAGGAGTTATTGCAAATAAGAAAACTTGTCTCCCCTACCCAATCATGGATTTGGCATGGATTCAGAGGTAAATATCAACAATTGAATCAACTTATTAATGCTGGCTTTTATATTTCTTTCGGATTAAAATATAATAAGGAATCTCTTTTAGCTTGTCCGCTCGAAAGAATGCTTTTAGAAACTGATGATTCCTCTATATCTATTAATGAGATTTATGATAAGATAGCATCAGATTTGATTTTAGAAAAGGAGGATTTGACTAAGGCTATAATGAATAATTATAGTGTATTGTTTAGTGAGAGTTAGTAATCTAAGTTTATCAAGTTGTAACTTGATAACTTGTAGGAGTTCTTCTGCAGACAAGCCGAGCGAAAAAAAGTTAAAGGAGTTTAGAAGTTAGGGAAGTTAACTTTTTAGCTTGCGCCAAAAATAGACGATATTTCTTTAACTTCCGCACTTAAGTAAAAACTATCGTCTTTAACTTCCTTAACTCCTTTAATTCCTTTTAACTCACTCTATCTTCAAAACGTTGAGTAATAAATTCCTCTATTTGGGTTGTTTTCCTATATAAGCCAAGATACCACCATCTACATAGAGTATGTGGCCATTGACTGCATTAGAGGCTTCAGAGGCTAAGAAAACGGCAGGACCAGCCAATTCTTCGGGATCCAACCAACGACCGGCAGGAGTCTTGGCACATATAAAACTATCGAATGGATGGCGACTGCCATCGGCTTGCTTTTCGCGCAAAGGAGCAGTTTGGGGTGTAGCAATATAACCAGGACCAATACCATTGCATTGAATGTTATATTCACCATACTCGGAACAAATGTTGCGGGTAAGCATCTTCAAACCACCTTTGGCTGCTGCATAAGCACTCACTGTTTCGCGTCCCAATTCCGACATCATAGAGCATACATTGATTATCTTGCCTGCTCTACGTTCCATCATCTCGGGCAGAACGGCACTGGCACAAATATAAGGTGCTACAAGGTCAATGTCGATGACTTGCTGGAACTCTGATCTTGACATTTCATGCATGGGTATGCGCTTAATAATGCCAGCATTGTTGACAAGAATATCAATTTGTCCTACTTCAGCGTGTATTCTCTCTACCAAAGCCTTTACTGCCACCTCGTCAGTTACATCGCACACATAACCCTTTACGTTGGTTATACCGGCTTCGTGGTAGGCTTTCAAAGCCTTCTGTACAGCTTCTTCGCTTCGTACATTAAAGATGATATTCTTGGCACCTGCCTTTACATAAGCTTCTGCAATGGCAAAACCTATACCATAGGCTGCACCTGTAATCCAGGCATTCTTGCCTTCAAGGGAAAAGATATTTTTCATAATATTATTTTTTTATTCATTCGCAAAAATACGAAACCTATCTTACATAACAAAAAAAAGTATGGAAAACTTTCGTCTTCCATACTTAATTTTAGTTTATCGTAATGTGATAATTACTTCACGATGTACTTAGCAACCTTAACTGAACCGTCGCTGTAGGTACGCTTAACGATGTTAACACCCTTACCAGCGCGAACAACCTGACGACCGTTTACGTCGTAAACAGCTACGCTCTGCAACTGAGCAGACTTGGTGTCGATACCAGTAATAAAGTCGTTCTCCTTGTAGTTGTAGGTCTTAGAACCACCAACCAAATAGATACCGAACTTGTTGATGAAGATGTGTGAACTTGCGCCAGCGTGAGCACCGATAGTCAACTTACCATCGAGGATTTCAATAGGCTCTGCATCGGGAGCAGCCTCAATCTCATTGCCATCCTCATCGGTAGTAGCCTCTGCACCGTTGCTGTCAAGTACAGCGTCACGACGTGCAGAAGAAATGTTATCGTTGAACCAGTTTTGACCAGTCTTGGGAACATTCATGGTGATACGATCCTCGTCACCACTTGTCTGCCAGAAGAAGTAGCTATCCTCCTGATAGTTATCACGCTCGTTAACACCAGCCTTCAAAACATAGAGACCTGCGGGGAGATCCTCGATAGTCTGAGAAATGGTGTAGTCACCACCCCAGTTACTTGCCATAGCCTCGATGGGAATGTCAGCTCTGAAGAGTGTATTCCAACCTGTACTCCAAGTACCACTACCATATTCGCTGATAGTCCATCCGGGACATGCATCGCCAGTATAGATATTTACAGGCTCATCCTCGGTGCCGATATTTGTTGCGGTAAGAGTACCAGCAATGTTACCAGCAGCATTGTCAGTCTTAATGTAGATATTGGGGTTCTTCAAGAAGAATGAGAAGTTGTAGCTTCCATCAAATACCATGTCACCACCAGTCTCAGTCTCCTCGTCGTACTCACTATACTTCTCCTTGAAGAAGTTCTCAGCGGTCTCAGCATTCTGCATTGCAGTGTAGTACTTAAGAGTAGCAATCTTCTTCAAAGCATTTGCGATGTTATCGTCATCGGTGATAGCATTCTCACCCAACTCGATAACCTTCTCCTCTTCCTCAGTCTTAGCGATGTCGCCCATAGCGCTGATGGTAGCAAGACCCATGTCAATACGAGCAGTAAGAGCAGGAATACCAGTGTTACCAACATAAGTGCCAGTTACACCCTTCATGTACTTAACCTCATCGATAGCGTTCTGCAACTCGCTAACAGCAGTTGCCAACTCCTCGGTCTCCTTAATAATCTTAGGCTCATCCTCAACCATGTACTTGGCTGCGATTTCCTTTGCATTAGCAAACTGAGTAGTTTTGGTGATCTTTTCGCCCTCTTCTACGTTAATGGTATTCTGGATTTCCTCAACGAGCTTGTAATAGTTGTCAATCTTTACAACGTGCTCCTTAGCATCCTGAACAGCCTGCTTGAACATGTTCTCATAATCCTTGAACTCAGAAGGAGCGGTCAGCACCTTACCATCGTATGCAAATACGTCGGTATTTCCTTCGAACTCGTTGGTGTACTTCTCATAGATTGCATTAAGAAGCTCGGTCTCAGCACCAGTATAGCGCTCATATTCCTCCAAGTTCTCCATTACATCCAACTGTGCCATTGCAGCATCGTAAGCAGCCTGCAAAGCGCTCTTCTCAGCTACACCAGGAACGTCGCCAGGAACAAAGTCAATCTTGATGTTACCAATGATAATCTCATTGAAGTAATCGTAGAACTTAAGTACGTAGTTACCGGGTTCTGTAACAGTAAACTCTACAATCTCCTCAACAGAACCAGTAACCTTGTTACCTCTGTTACCACCAGTATTAGCAGTAGTAGTAGTAGTTACATCAAAGAGAGTAGCGTCAGCATTGTCGATAGGATACAGACTGCAGCTTACGGTGTGGGTGTTACCATCTTCCTTCCAACCGATGAAGTTGTAAGACAAACGATAGTTACCAGCCTCAAGCTTCAGGTAATCTGCCTCTTCGTCAGCCTCAGGAATTTCCTGATTCTCTCTGTCATTCTGACCTGCATAGTTGCAAAGGTCACCGAAGGTAAAGGTACCGTTCTTGTAACGCAAGTACATACCGGTTACGAAGTCGCCACCATCAGCATACTTGAAGAGACGACCACCAGTGTAGTTATAGTCTCTACCAGCCTGCTTAACAGCACCGTCCTCGTAGTGTACCCAGTGGTGAGGACAACTTTGGTCAGCCTCCTCATTGAATGCATCCTGGAATGCGGTATAAGGAGTAGAGTCACCCATGGGAATGTAACCTACGCTGAACTTGTATGCAACTTCCTTGCTGTTGTAACCGTCGCTACTTACAGAAAGGTTAATAGTGTAAGTACCCTTTGCCAACTGACCATCATACTTAACAATAATCTGCTTGTCATTCTCACCAGTCTCGCAAGTCAACTCTACCTCCTTACCGTTAACTACGATAGTTGCATAAGATGAATTGGGATCTACAGCAATATCAAAGTCGAAAGTGAAGGCATTGGTTGTAAGAGGAAGGTCGAATGAACCATTCTCGGGAGTTGCAGTCAACAACTCGGGGAGCTCGGTAAGATTAGCCTCAGCAGTGATGTTTGCATCCTCATAGAGAGTCTCATCAGCAAAGCCGAGAATTTGCATTTCACCAGTCTCGTTTGAGGGACGCTTATCCTCAGCATACTGCAAGGGGCACTCTGCGTTGGGAGTGAAGCTAATGGTTGCACCCTCAGCATCAGCATCCTTCAAGAATACATAAACACCATCACCCTGAATCTCAGCAGAAGCGATTTCAATTTCCTTACCGTCCTTCTTAACGCTGAACTGTGTGGGATCCAACTTTACATAACCACGCTTGTTGGCACTAACCAAAGAGTTAGCATTGGTGTTGTAACCAAAATCAAGCTTGATGGCGCTTCCATTGTAAGTAGCCTGAGAGAAGGTCTTATCCTCCTCGATCATAATATCGTCGATCATGAAAGTACCCTCATCATACATATTGATGATTGCGAAGTAAATCTCAGGAATCTGCTCATTGAAGAAAGCACGATAGCTCTGGTCCTTGTTAGCATCGGTAAGACCGATACCAGCCCAGAGTGACTCGGGAATGTTAGCACCCAAAGTAGCGGTACCCATCCAACTTGTATTAGCCAATACAGTGTTGTAGGGAGCTGCACCATGGTTGTATGCTACGAATGATACGTGGTGCCACTCATTGTCCTGGATGGTGTAGTCGTTTTCACCGTTCAAACCGTAAACGGCAGAACCTGAAGGATTAACGAATGACTTGTCGAGCTGCTCAACACCCTTTGAGATGTAAGCCTTCAAAACCTTACCCTGCTCACCCTTGAGCCAGAAGCTCATACGATAAGACTTGCCTTCCTGAATGGGGAGGTTAGCCAACTTGAAACCACGATCCCATGGATTCAGCTTTTCAGCGCTGTTTGCTGCCATGAAACCATAGTCACCATTAACAGAAGCCTCGGGGCTCTGCTCTACCCAGCTGTCGCCGTCGTGGGGATTAACCCAGTCGCCGAATTCACTAAGTCCGACTTTGTTTGCATACTTACAGTGATAGTTCTCACTCTTGTCTGCATTTTCAAAGCCAATCTTTACAGGGAAAGTAACCTGAGCTACTGAAGCAGTAGCAAAAAGGCCCATACCCATTGCAAGTAGTTGTTTTTTCATACTTGTGTAAATTGGTTAATTAGTTAATAATTGATTGTAAAAAAGAATATAATAGTATTATACTTTTTCAGTATTTTGGTTTACTTTTTGGTATAGTTAACGCAAAGGTAACTTATTTTTTTTATCTATGCTAATAAATGTCTAAAAAAACAAACAAATTAAATCAAAATAAAAAAAATGGCACTGAAATATTAAATTCAATGCCATTTTTTTGGTTGGGCTATCCGGTTTCGAACCAGAACTAAGACGACCAAAATGTCTTGTGCTACCATTACACCATAGCCCAATCCTGTAGCCTCCTTTCGGATTGCGGTGCAAAGGTAATAAAAAAAGTTCATAGTTCATAGTTCATAGTTCATAGTTTTTTATTTTTTTAGCAAAAAAAGTATAATTCAATACAAATAGTCGGCTTGGCTGTATACAATTATGTCCCTCAATCATACAATTGAAGGGCATAATTATGATTTATGATGTTCAAATTATAGTCTAAGAACTTTTAGTTTTGAATTTCGTTCTTTTAGTTTTAAATGATGAGATTTTATTTTTGATTGATGAGATTTCAAATCTGTTCTTTAATCTCTAAACTATAGATTCTGACTCTCAACTTTCAACTCTAAGCTATCAACTCTAAGCTATCAACTCTAAGCTATCAACTCTAAGCTCTAAACTATGAACTATGAACTATGAACTATGAACTGTTTTCATCTTGCTATAATCAGGAAGTATTTTTTCTTTCCTTGCTGAACAAGGATGTACTTCTCATCAAGCAAGTCGGCAGTTGTAATCATCTGATCGAAGGCTGCGAGTTTCTCCTTATTGATAGATACGCCACCACCTTGGGTAAGTTTACGCATCTCGCCTTTTGAGGGGAAACACTGTGCCTGTTCAGCAACCAGGTCTACTGCTTTGATGCCTTCGCCTTCGAGCAAAGCGCGCGATACTTCAAAGGTAGGAACGCCTGAGAAGACGTCAAGAAGTGTCTGCTCATCGAGTTTAACCAGACTTTCCTTGGTAGCCTTACCAAAGAGGATGTTAGAAGCCTCAAGTGCCAATTCGTAATCCTCACGGCTATGAACCATCACGGTTACTTCTTCAGCAAGTTTCTTCTGCAATACACGGAGACCGGGATCTTGCTTGTGCTCCTCAACCAAGGCATCAATGGTTGTCTTGTCAAGTGAGGTGAAGATCTTGATGTAGCGCTCTGCATCCTCATCGCCTACGTTCAACCAGAACTGGTAGAATACATAGGGTGATGTGCGAGCACGATCAAGCCAGATATTGCCCTTCTCGGTCTTGCCGAACTTCTTACCGTCGGCCTTTGTGATGAGAGGACATGTCAAAGCGAAGGCTTCATTCTCGTTACCAAGTTTACGACGGATCAATTCTGTACCGGTAGTGATGTTACCCCACTGGTCGCTTCCACCCAACTGAAGGCGGCAACCCTTTTCCTCATAGAGATGAAGGAAGTCGTAACCCTGAAGCAACTGATAGGTAAACTCAGTGAATGACATACCGTCCTGAGCCTCGCCATTGAGGCGACGCTTTACAGAATCCTTTGCCATCATATAGTTTACTGTGATGCACTTACCAATCTCACGAGCGAAATCGAGGAAGGTATAGTTCTTCATCCAGTCGTAGTTGTTAACCAGTTCGGCCTTATTGGGTGCATCACTATCAAAGTCGAGGAAACGGCTCAACTGTGCCTTGATGCAACTTACATTGTGTGCCAAGGTAGCCTCGTCGAGCAGATTACGCTCCTGGCTCTTGCCACTGGGGTCTCCAATCATACCAGTTGCTCCACCTACCAATGCGAGGGGCTTGTGTCCGCATCGCTGGAAGTGACGCAACATCATTACTCCGCAAAGGTGACCAATATGAAGGCTGTCTGCTGTGGGGTCGATGCCCAGGTAAGCAGTTGCCATTCCTTGTTTCAGCATTTCATCTGTTCCAGGCATCATCTGGTGAATCATGCCTCTCCAAGTGAGTTCTTCTACAAAATCCATTGTCTTATGTTTTTAAGTTTTATGATGCAAAGTTAGACAAAAAAATCGGCATTACGAATAGTAACGCCGATTTTTCTTATTTATGATATTTGAGTTGCTTTACTTTACCTCCCAAATGTCGTTTGTTTCGAGCAATTCGGCGAAGGTGTGATAGGGCTTCTTAGCCTTCACTTCCTCAATCTGAGCCTCAACAGCATCGTTATAGGTAGGAGCCTCAACGTCTCGGATTACACCCAATGCTACGGGGAAGCCATCGTCGTTGCCCATCAAAGCGAGCTTGAGCTGCAGGGTGTTGTCCTGGCAGTGTGCATCGTGTACGAGGATATCATCTACGGTGATGCCATCCTTGCCAATCTCAACAACCTTCAGTCCGAAACCTTCCTGAACCAAACCGAACTCGTTGTTCTCACCAAAGATGAGGGGTTTGCCATGCTCTACATAGATGGCATTCTTAGCGCGTCCTTCCTTGCTGTAAACACTATCGTGTGTACCGTTGTTGAAGATGACGCAGTTCTGCAGAATCTCGCAAACGCTGCTGCCCTTGTGAGCATAGGCCTTCTTCAAAACGTCAATGGTACCGGGAGCATCGGTGGCAACGGCGCGGGCAAAGAAATGACCACGAGCACCGAAGCAAAGCTCAGCGGGACGGAAGGGATCCTCTACGGTTCCGTAGGGAGATGACTTGCTGACAAAACCGCGTGGGCTGGTAGGACTGTACTGTCCCTTGGTAAGACCGTA
>JAZUKS010000067.1:0-3991 GCA_045643405.1 Bacteroidaceae bacterium
TGTTCCTGTACTGTTCGGTCAGTACAATCAGATTGACAAATCGTTTTATGCCGCCGCATTAAGTGCAGATGGCAGAATTGTTATTGAAGTGGAAGCCGGAGAAGCAACTGAGAATCATCGCTTCTTGAAAGACATTTTCGAAGCATGCATGATGTTTGATGTTGAATACCTTGGACTTGCTGTTAGAAATATCTACAGAAAGCACGATGATTTTCAACGCTGCTTTACGTTTCTTGAAACTTTGTACATTTCAAGTCGCTTACAATTACCATTGAAAGGTATTTTGTTAATAGGATATTAATAATGAAAACATACTGTATTACAAGCGAGTTTGTCTATCATACTTCAACTGAAATTCAAGCGGAATCAGAAGCGGAAGCAAGAAGATTATTTGAGGACTTGTCCATGGAACAGATTGTTGGAGCCGAATATATTCCTTTGGAAGATTTAGAAGATGGACTCATCGTTGGGATAGACGAAGATAAGTACACGTAGATTATGATAACAAAAGACGAAATACGCACAATGCTTTTGGACGTTGAGAACGACCGTGTAGAGCGTACCATCTCTACGACCAACACTGATAAGTTCGGTCAAGCGATCTGTGCCTTTGCTAATGATCTGCCTAATCACAATCTGCCAGGGTATTTGTTCCTTGGGGTGACGGATGATGGTACAGTCTCGGGCATCAACGTTACGGATGAGCTGTTGAAGAACATAGCAGCCATCCGTACCGATGGCAACATTCAACCACAGCCTTCGATGGTGGTGCAGAAAGTGCCCATGCCAGAGGGCGACATCATCATGGTGGAGGTTCTGCCGCACGTATTTCCTCCGGTTCGATATAAAGGCAGAGTATGGATTCGCGTAGGTCCACGCAAGGGAATTGCGAGCGAAGCTGATGAGCGCATACTGATGGAGAAACGTCGAACCAATGTGACTTCGTTTGACTCTATGCCTTGTCTGAATGCCACACTTGATGACTTGGATTCAAGACTGTTCAAATACTATTTCTTGCCGAAAGCAGTTGATGATGATGTAATAAAGGAAGACACTCGTGACATCCGTTATCAGTTGAGTGCATTCGGATTCTATGATACCCGATACGATTGCCCTACAAATGCAGGAATGCTGTTCTTTGCCAAGAATCTCCGTCGCTTTATCGGTGGCGCATACATTCAGTATGTGAGGTTTGCCGGCAAGGATCGTGCATCGGACATTCTAAGCGAACACGAGTTCAAGGATAACTTATGCACCATTTTGCCGGAGATAGATACTTTCATAAAGACCACCATCACGAATCGTCGTCCTGTTCCCGTAAGTTCGGCACGTGAGGAGAATGTGGTTGATTATCCTGACTGGGCAACCCGAGAGCTTGTGATGAATGCCATCTGCCATCGCGATTATGAGTCGAATGGTCCTATTCAGTTCTATCAGTATACCGACCGCATTGAGATAGAGAATCACGGAGGATTGTTTGGCAGAGCCAACGAGCAGAACTTCCCGAATGTGAACGATTACCGCAATCTCATTGTAGCTGAAGGCATGAAGGTACTTGGTTTTGTCAATCGTCAGAGCCGTGGTGTGCTGAAGGTGCAACGTGAACTACGTGAAAACGAAAATGGCGAGGCTATTTACGACTTCGGCTACCAGACGGCCGTTCTTGTCTGCGAGAAGAAATCCCCACGTGGAGAACGGTTAAAAGAGGAAGCTATCAGGAATGGTTGGTTGAAGGAAAATGCACAAAAACCGTCAGAAATGGAGGAAAATGAGGTTAAGGATAATCAAAAACCGTCAAATGTGACGGAAAATGAATCAAAAACCGTCACCGAAATAGAAAAACCTTCATTCCCCAACTTGATGGTTCAAAATGTCTACCAGGCAATCAAGATGAATAAAAAGTCAAAATATTCACAACTTGAGGACAATCTCGGCGTATCAGAAAGTACAATACTGCGTGCTATTAGTTGGCTCAAAGAAAACGGCTACATCAATCCAGATAAGTCAAAAGTAAAAGGAGAATGGCAATTACTATAATAGATGGCGCGTAATCGTGTACGCAGTTGGGATGAAACATCATTCTATATGCAAGCACAGGCCAGAAGTGCCCCTCGACACATTATCAACAATACAAACCTTGCGTTTGTCAAAGATATAACAGGGCAGGAATTGGATAAACGAGTGCTTATCAGCCTTGTAAAACCAGATAATGTAGAACATTATATTGATCATTCTGCAAAGATATATCAATACGAAATATGAAGAAAGCACTACGTATAACAGGCATAATACTGCTCTGCATGCTTATCGGCTATGGAGTTGGTTGGGGGCTCGGCCACATTCTGGGTGGTGGAGGCGATGGTGAAAGTATCGACAAAATAAAAATGGCGAAAGCCGTACTCATTGCATTTGCAGCACTTGTTGTTGGTGTATTTGCTAATACCATTCTGCATGAAGCAGGACATCTGGTTGGCGGTTTGTTGACGGGGTATAAATTTCTGTCATTCCGTATCTTCAACCTCACTCTGCAGAAGGAGGATGACGATTGGCATTGGAAGAAGTTCAGCATTATGGGAACTTTAGGGCAATGCCTTATGTGTCCACCACATACGCAGAACGTACCTTATTTCTGGTACAACGTAGGTGGCGTGATGGTAAATCTCATCATTTGCGTGATAAGCGGCACAATGCTGTATGCCTTCGATTTAACGATGGTGCCCTTTGAAATTTGCGTAATGCTCCTTGCTACTGGTGTTTGGTTCCTATTGACTAACGCTATACCGATGACACCAGGTGGGGTACCGAACGACGGCAAGAATATCCTTATTCTCTGGCGTCATCCTGAACAGCGCAAACATTTCCACAATATGCTTGCTGTAGCGGCAGAGCAAAGCCAGGGAAAGCGTGTGAGCGAATTGCCCGATGAATGGTTTGCATCCACTCCCGTCACAAAGGACTCTACGGTAATGGAGATGTCGGCACGCAACCTCCACTACGCTCGTTTGATGGATGAGATGCGCTTTGACGAAGCACGAGAGGTGGCAGAAGAATTGATGTCGATAGGCAGGGCGCTGCCGCAGCTTTTCCAGATGGAAGTAGCAAGTGATCTTCTCTTTCTCGAACTTGCCACGCTCAATCGCATAGAAGTCGTAAACGAGCTATGGAACAAAAAAATTGGAGTAGGAAACATGACGTTACAAAATTACATACAGACGTATCGTAAATATCTCCCAATGAAATGCGCCGGCCTTTTTGCCTACGAACTCATCAACAACCAGTCGCCAGAAGATGCGCAAAAGTATTACGACGAGGTAGAATCAAACCTCAACACCTATACGCAACCAGGTGAAGCTCGTACGGCAATTGCTATTATGGATGAAGTCCTCACAAAGCAGTTGTAAAAATTATCTCAATATTTTATACGTTTGGTTCCTTAAAAAGTAGGAGCCAAATTTTTTTTGAAAAAAAATGATTTTTCTTGTAGCAAACGTTACAGTATGTGAGTCTAACGAGAGAAAAGAAACATTAACAAGAGCAACAGATGGAAATATCAGAACAAGAATTTGCGCGGATGGTAAAGGCTCATAAAAGCACCATCTATACGGTTTGCTACATGTTCTCCAACGATGAGGATGAGGTGGCAGACCTGTTTCAAGAGGTAATGATAAAAGTGTGGCGTGGGTTGCCATCGTTGGGATTGTTGGGACGGTTCTCCTATCCGTATAACAAATGAATGGTTTGCAATGTGCGTCTGAGAATCATAGGGACAGGTACTGTTGACCCAAGTATAACACGGACCGCATATCCTCCCCCCATAACGAAATGAATGGTTTGCAATACGCATTGCAAACCATTCATTCGTCTATAAGTCATTTGAATCAGCGAAGTACGGCTGGGATGAGGCGTACAGGGGAGCAGAGGCCGGATGGGAGTGGTGTCCACTTGTCGTAGCGCTCCTTCTTGTAGTTGAGGTCTACGACGTTGATCTCCT
>JAZUKS010000068.1:0-2362 GCA_045643405.1 Bacteroidaceae bacterium
ACCTTGAGCCTGATGATACTGAGTCTCTGGTTCATCTGCTTTGTTATGCCGATAGGCTGGAGATCGAGGGCATCATCACCTCTACAGGTTGGAACTGCGACCCCTATCCTACCGAGAGTGCCGCCTATCGTGACTCTGTGGTCGAAGCATACTCTAAAGACCTTCAGAATCTTTCACTTCGTTCTGGGCAAAAGCATTTTTATACTCGCGAAAAGGAGAATGGCAAACAGCGAATAGGCTACTGGCCAAGTGCTGAATACATCCGCAGCCGCTGCAAGATGGGTAGCCAGCGAGCTGGTATCGGAGTTATCGGCAAAGACAATGACTCGGAGGGCAGTGACCTCATCATCCGTCTGGCAGATGAGAATGACGACCGCCCTATCTGGGTATGCGCATGGGGTGGAGCCAACACTTTGGCACAAGCTATATGGAAGGTGCAGCAGACACGCACTCCTGAGCAGTTGAAGGCATTCTTGCACAAGTTGCGCCTTTACACGATAACCGATCAGGATATGGTCTGGGCTATGCGCGAGAACCTTGCCTACAGTTCTCATCAATGGATGCGTCGCGAGTTTGCCGATGACCTGAAGTTTGTGTGGGACGAAGGTGCGTGGCAGTTGCAATGCGAACTTGGAAAGCAGCATTGGCAGAAGATACAGCAGCAAATCCAAGGTCATGCAGCTTTGGGCAAGCAATACCCTAACTATAAATATGGTGTGGAGGGTGATACACCTTCGTTCCTTAATGTCATACCTAACGGTCTTCACAATCCCGAAGAACCGATACAGGCTGGTTGGGGTGGCTATCACACATGGGCTTTGACCAAGGATTCTACGACCTATGCATGGACAAGCGTGGAAGAATCCGTACAGAAACTTTCGGAAGGGTATTACCATCACTTCTATCTCGACAATCTCAACGACTTCATCGCCCGCATAGAATGGGCAGAAAAGGGAGAAGGTAACCGCAATCCCGTGACCATCGTCAACGGAAAGAAAGGAACAGACGCCATCGTCATCAAGGCAAAGGCAGGGCAAACCGTCAAGCTTGATGCTTCAAAATCGTATGATCCTGATGGCGACGAACTGAGTTTCTTTTGGCATCAGCAGAAAGGTATCGGAAAGACAGAAGTCGGGATGTATGAGTTCATCAACAACCTATCGACGGTAAATGTTACCATTCCCGACACTTTCCATGACGACGAGATACACATCATCTGCGAAGTTCACGACAACAGCAAATACGCTTTGCCAGCCTATCGCAGAATCATCATCAGAACGAAATGAAAAAACTTATTACCGTAGCTTCACCCTGAATTACAAATTACAAGGTACAAATTACCTATTTTGAACTATTACTGTCCGGTAAAAAGAAAGACGCCCTCCCTTGCATATGCACAATTTGCCATCCGAGAGTTTTGCCTGGAGGGCAAGTCAACACTATTTCTTCGCTAGAATATCCTTAAAGCACAAGAAATTTGGGGCTTACCATATGTAAAACTTTAAAATATTGCTAGTTATGATGGTTTACCGGACAATAGAAATTAAAAAAGAACTAAATCAAAGTGCTGCGTATTCATATTCGTTGCAGTTGTTGTACTCATAGTTCTCTTCCGGATCGAAGTACTGCTGACTACGACTCTCACCTTCAAACACCAGTTTTCCATCACGGAAGACGAGCAGACGTAGGAATGGCACTGGCTGCCAGTCCTCATCGGTGAGCGGTTGGGTGGAGAAAAGAACAGTGTCATCACTCTGCCTGAGCATATACAGCGTGTTGGCATAGTTGGTATGTACGTACATGTTCTCACCATCCCAGATGAGGAGGTTGAGTTTGTTGTTGATTGACAGCGTGGTGATATGTTCCTCCATGTAGGCAAAACGCTCTTGCTCGGTGAGCGCTCTCTGCAACTCATTCTGACGCTCATCGATCTTGTCAACGAGGTATAGGAGTATGCGCTCAGAATCTGTCTGTCCTTCCTGCACCTCTATATACTTGTTGAGAGCGGGGAAGTTGAAGATGGTTCCATTATGCTCCAATGTCCACGAGCGTCCGTAGTTGTCGTGCTTGGCAAACGGATGAGAGTTTGCCCAAAGCATACGACCGACCGAAGCAAGTCGTATATGTGCCATCATATTATCTACGATGATGGGATGCTTGATGCGCTCACGCAGATAGTTGCTCTGGTTGGCGCTTGTCGGTTCTTTCTCTATAGATGCTGCATTGCCATAGAACATTGCCATTCCCCATCCATGCTTGTGTATCTCGGAATGAGAAAAGAATGTCTTAAGGTAACGGTTTACCTTAATTCTTGTTTTTGTATTTACTCCAAATAATTCGCACATAAATTTTTCCTGTTAGC
>JAZUKS010000069.1:0-74130 GCA_045643405.1 Bacteroidaceae bacterium
CCTCCTGACCGAGATAATCCTCAGCGGTCTTCTTCATCTTCTGGAGCACCATAGCACTGATCTCCTGGGGAGTGTACTGCTTGCCATCGATGTCAACACGGGGAGTGTTGTTGTCGCCACGTACTACTGAATAAGGTACGCGAGTAATCTCCTTCTGAACTTGGTCGTAGGTCTCACCCATGAAGCGCTTGATAGAGAAGATGGTGTTCTTGGGGTTGGTAATTGCCTGACGCTTAGCAGGGTCACCCACCTTACGCTCGCCACCCTCGATGAAAGCAACCACAGAAGGAGTGGTACGCTTACCCTCGCTATTGGTGATAACCACGGGCTCGTTGCCCTCAAATACAGATACACAACTGTTTGTTGTACCTAAGTCGATTCCAATAATCTTTCCCATAATTGTATTGTTTTTAATTTATTTTCAATTTTTAATTTTATAAATTTCTCACACCCCAAATTGTGCAAAGCGTATGCCAAAGGACATTTTGGCGTAAAAAAAAGTATATTCTGCAAAAAAGGCAGAAAAAATGTCAATGGAATGAAAAAAAGACTGCCAAATGAACATTGTTTGTGTAATTTTGTGTACCTTTGCCGACAAAAGATAGAGGTGATAATTACTTTTTTATATCAGCATGACAAATAAATCATTCATATCATCCTTGATGCTTGCCATTTGTTTTGGCACTTCGCAAAAAGCACTGGCACAGAACGAATACTTTGTAACGACCGAAGGTGCCGTGGTTAATGACAGCGTGGCACACGAAAACGCAGATATGTCGGCAGAACAGAAATTCCTCAACAAGAATTTCCCTTACCGGTCATTGTGCGACTGGAAGGCAGGCATGCGTTTCATGGTCATCCCCGGTGACAAGGACACCTATATTAATATATTTATTGATGCCGAGACTGGCAACGAGATTGCTGCCGGAGCCTTGAAGCACAACATCGTGGTGTATCAGGGTTACGAGATTACCGAGCGTGGATGGATTCGTCTGCACTTTGAGGTAACAGGAAGCAAGAAGCGCATCTATCACGAGGTTCACAACTTCACCTTCGATGATTATTGTCGCAAGCAAGCCGGTGGCGGCGTACCCTCATTGGCTTATCTGGACGAGGTGGACGTTGCCAAGAATCTGCTGATGGGACGTGAGGTGTACAGCAACCACGAGATTTTCTACAAGGACGACTCATCATCACGCAACGGATACAGAGAAGCAGCCCTGCCCATTGACACCAAGTTGGTTGTAACGGGAGTTGGTGTAGGAACGCGCGAGTATCCCGTGAAGATAGTTGTGACTGACGGCATGGGACGCAAGTATTTCCAGATGTGCGCCATGAGTCACACCAATAGTGGCATGAACGACAACGACTTCATTGCACACAACGAACAGCACCTTTTTGACAAGTCATTCCGCTTCAACAAGCGATACGCCGACGAGAAGGCACGCCAGAAGGCCGACCCCACCAAGGACTTCTCTGCCCTACCCCGCACAGGTCCTACCAGTCCTTCCAACACCCGCTACGTCAACTATGCCGGTCTTGTGAGCGGACTCATAGAGAAAGGTCAGACCAAGGAAATGACAAAACTCTCGAAGGGTGAACCCGACAAGAAATGGACCAACAAGGACGGCAGCGTCACTTGGTGGTATGATGACGGTACAGAGATTACCTTCAACAAGAAGGGTATCGCCACAAAGGTCAAGGCTACTCCCAAACCCTCGAAAGAACAGTAATATTAAAAGCCTGCTCCAAACAATGGAGCAGGCTTTTAATATTCAAGAAACGCAGTATACGCAAATGGATTTTGAGTAGAAGAATAATCCGCAATATCTGCAAAATACGCGTCGGATTTATAACACGAAGGAGTATTAATCCTCTTCTGCTTCGGGTTCCTCGGTTGCGGGAGCACCCTTCAACTGGGCAACCACCTTCTGAGCAATCTCATCGCACAACTCGGGGTTGTCTGCCAAGGTGCGCTTCAAAGCATCACGGCCCTGACACAAACGGGTATCCTCATAGCTGAACCATGAACCCGACTTCTTGATGATGCCGTATTCAACGCCAAGGTCAGCAATCTCGCCTACACGGCTGATACCCTCGCCAAAGCCAATCTCGAACTCCGCCTTGCAGAAAGGAGGAGCCACCTTGTTCTTGACAATCTTCACACGTACCTGATTACCGATAGGAGTATCGCCATCCTTAAGGGTTGTTACCTTGCGAATGTCGAGACGTACGCTGGCATAGAACTTCAAGGCGTTACCACCCGTGGTGGTTTCGGGGTTACCGAACATTACGCCAATCTTCTCGCGCAACTGGTTGATAAAGATACAGGTAGTCTTGGTCTTGCTGATGGTTGAAGTCAGCTTACGCAACGCCTGACTCATCAAGCGTGCCTGCAAACCCACCTTATTGTCACCCATGTCACCCTCAATCTCAGCCTTGGGAGTCAAAGCTGCAACAGAGTCGATAACAATAATGTCGATAGCCGACGAACTGATCAGCTGGTCAGCAATCTCGAGTGCCTGCTCACCATTGTCGGGCTGACTGATCCAGAGGTTATCCACGTCAACGCCCAGCTTCTGCGCATAGAAGCGGTCGAAAGCATGCTCAGCGTCAATGAAAGCAGCAATGCCACCAGCCTTCTGTGCTTCGGCAATGGCATGGATTGCAAGAGTTGTCTTACCAGATGACTCAGGACCATAGATCTCGATGATACGTCCCTTGGGATAACCACCTACGCCCAATGCATTGTCCAAGGCGATAGAACCGGTAGGAATAACCTCTACCGCATCTATCTTGTCGTCGCCCAGTTTCATAATGGCGCCTTTGCCAAAGTCCTTCTCAATCTTGCCCATTGCATCCATCAAGGCTTTCATCTTGAGTGCCTTTGGATCAAGACCTTCTGTATTTATTTCTTTCTTTGCCATAAAAAGTTTAGAGTTGAAAGTTTATAGTTTAGAGTCAGTTGAGAGTTCAGAGTTGAAAGTTTATAGTTTAGAGTCAGTTGAGAGTTCAGAGTTGAGAAACTGTTTAGAGTTGAGAGTTCAGAGTTGAGAGTTTAGAGACTGTTGAATGTTTAGAGGCTGTTGAAAGTTCAAAGAATCATGAACTTCATAAGCCATAAACTTTACAAACTGACACTAAACACCAATCTCTATACTCTACACGTTAAACTCTACACCTCGCGAACTGACTCTAAACTCTAAAGACTCAACTCTACACTAAAAATTAGAGTTCCAGATCTCCGTCGTGAATCTCGTGCCAGGGCAGACCCTGAGCGTTGAGCTGCTCCATGAAGGGATCGGGATCGAACTCCTCTACGTTGTGCACACCAGCCTTGTTCCACAAACCCTTGAAGAACATCAAGGCACCAATCATAGCAGGAACACCAGTGGTGTAGCTTACGCCCTGCATGCCGGTCTCCTCGAACGCAGCCTGATGTGAGCAGTTATTATACACATAGTAAGTATGCTCCTCGCCACCACGAAGACCACGGATGCGACAACCAATGCTGGTCTCGCCATCGTAGTTCTGACCAAGGTCCTGAGGATTGGGCAAAACTGCCTTGAGGAACTGCAGAGGCACAATCTTGACAACCTCATCACCACTGCCGTCAGCCTTGGGAGCCTTGTACTCCACCTCGTCGATGCGGCTCATACCGATGTTCTGAATCACGTCAAGATAGGTAAGATACTGCTGACCGAAAGTCATCCAGAAGCGCGCACGCTTGATGGTGGGGAAGTTGATCACCAAACTCTCAATCTCCTCGTGGTGAAGCAGGTAGCTCTCCTTGGGACCGATGTTGGGATAGTTCAGAGGCTTGTGAATCTCCATGGGCTCGGTCTCGATGTACTTGCCGTTCTCGTAGTACAGCCCCTTCTGGGTAATCTCACGAATGTTAATCTCGGGGTTGAAGTTGGTAGCAAATGCCTTGTGGTGGTTACCAGCGTTGCAGTCCACGATGTCGAGATACTGAATCTCGTCAAAGTGATGCTTGGCAGCATAAGCAGTATAGATGCTGGTTACGCCGGGGTCGAAACCGCAACCCAGGATGGCACAAAGACCAGCCTTCTCAAAGCGTTCGCGGTAAGCCCACTGCCATGAGTACTCGAAGTGAGCCTCATCCTTAGGTTCGTAGTTGGCTGTGTCGAGGTAGTTGCAACCCGTCTGCAGACAAGCCTCCATGATAGTGAGGTCCTGATAAGGCAATGCAAGGTTCATCACCAATTCGGGCTTATAGTCAGACATCAAAGCCACCAACTGTTCTACGCTGTCTGCGTCAACCTGAGCGGTAGTAACATTTGTGCCGTACTTCTCATTGAGAATTGCAGCCAAAGCCTTACACTTACTCTCAGTACGAGAGGCAATCTTAATCTCGGTGAACACGTCCTTGTTCTGTGCCACTTTGTGTGCTGCTACCGTGGCAACGCCACCAGCACCGATAATCAATACTCTTCCCATCGTTTATTTTTTTATTAAGTTTTGCAATTTTGGATTGTTTTATGGTTTATGGTTATGACAAGCCATTCGCCCTGCCCTCAAGCAGAAAGGTCGTCGACAGAGATGCCCATTGAGCAAAGCAGTGAAACGCCTAATACGCCTGGTTTCCTTGCCGCATTGTCGGCCTTGATGTTAAGCACCTCAACACGCTTGTCGCTGCCCTTCACCTTTTGCATAATCGTGTCATAATCGGTATCGGGATTGGGCACTACGAAAAGGTTCTTCACATTGCCGCTTGTCAGCAACACATCTACAGACTGCACTATCAAGGGATCGCCCTCAACAAGTTGCTCATCCTGCACCACACTCATCAGGAACTCACTATTGAACTGCTCCTCGCGGAAAGCAAATCCGTCAACCTCTTTCAGCAAATCCTTTTGTATGAAACTGCTGAGGGTTGCCTGTCCTTTTCCGCACACAAACACAACCTGAAACTGCGTGTTCATCATCTCCGGCTGTTCTGTCTTGGCGGGGTCACAGAGCAAATTGGCGATAACATACACTATCCACGAAGGCAAGTCTGCATCGCACACGTCTTTCCCTGTCTCGTTCGCAAAGAAATCACGCATTCCGCAACTTACCTGATCCAAATAGTTGGCATCAACCAAAAGTACGGTTTCTTTAAACTGATTCTGTTCCATAATTGCGACAAAGATACAGAAAAATGTTATACCAAGCAAACATGCAGGGTGTTTTTTGATTTCTTTTGTACAAAAAAAGGGTACTGCCCATTTGAGCAATACCCTCCAAGTTATACGTTTAATCGCAATTACTTTACCTCAACACCAGCAGCATTGAACATCTTGCCGTTGCTGTAGATGACCATACGGCCATTCTTGAGCACCTTCGCAACCTTTGCCTTGTCTGCCGAAACAGCGCTGATAGCGGTAGGAGCAACATTTGACACAACCTCATTGTTCTTGTCGAACTCATAGATGGGGTCGCCCTCCTTGGGAGTGTACTTCTTCATGATACCCTTTACAACCACCTCAGAACCTACAACGAGGTTCTCTGCAGAAGTAAACTCCTCGCCACCAATGTTCAAACCACTGTAGCACTCAAACTGCTGACCGTTGGTAGTACCATCCTCTGAAATCCAGTAGGTGATAGAACCATACTTCTCGTTATAGCTGTCAACCTGCGAGATGATACCCTTTACGAAAACAGTTGCAGAAAGACCCTCGCCAGCCTCAATCAGCTCAACAGCCTTTGAAACGCTGTAAGCAGTCTCAGCAGTATTGGTGATGTCTGCCTCAGCAGCGGGCTTGTCACCATTGGTGCAGATAATGATTTCAGAGACACGAATCTGCCCGTTGGAAGCAGAAACCGTCAAAGTCTTTGTACTGCCCTCCCAGGTAATCTGAGTGCCGTCGATTGCCTCAGTACCCTCGCTCCAGGTGCAATTGTACACATATTTTTCAGTACACTTAAGGATGATAGAGGTAATATCCTCCTCGCCAGTAGTAGCGATTACCATTGTGGCATTCTTGTACAACTTCAGCAAATCGGTAGGAGCCACCAAGTCATTACCGCTCTGGTTCTTGTAGAACGAGATGTTGAAACCCTCAACAGATGCAGCGAAACCAGCGCCCATCTTCTCATCATTTGCTGCTGCAAAGTCAGCCTTTACATTGTCTACGACAACCTTGACAACTTTTGCACTAGAAGAAAGTGTGGCAATGGCTGCCACGAAAAGAAGTAAAAGTTTTTTCATAAGCGAAATTATTTTTGTTATACATTGTTTTAACAAGAGGCAAAATTACAAAAAAAATCAATATACCGTAACAAAAAAAACGATAAAAAAGTGCCGCAAATCCAAAAAGATTTGCAGCACTCTACTTTTTATATAAAAGTAAGGTTTAATTCACAATGAATTTCGGAACCAGCGATTAGAAACCGCCCATGGGAGGCATTCCACCACCGGGGAAACCACCGCCAAAGCCGCCGCCGAAACCGCCACGCATGCCACCGCCATTCTGACCGTTCTGGCCACGCTGACCGCGCTGACGCTGTCCGAAGACCTTATAAAGCTGCTGGGGAGTCAAAGTACCCATGAACTCAGCCATGTACTTCTTGGTAATCTCCAAGCGCTTCTGGCTCTGTGCTATCTGCTGCTCCTGCATGTCAAGGCTCTCCTTGATCTTCTCGTAGCACTCCTCGTCGCTCATCTTCTCTGCCTTGGTTTCCTCACCACGGTTGCCAAACATATTGCCCATGCTCATGGCCTCGTTCAATTCGGTCTGATACTTGGCATAAGTCTCCATGAAAGATGTCTTCTCGTCACCCTTTAAGTCAAGTTCCTTAGCCATGCGCTCAGTCTGGCGCTGAACCATTTCAGTACGCATCTGTTGCATGTCTGCCTCACTCATCTGACGACGCTGTGCATTGGCTGACGTAGACGCCATCAACGCTGCAGCCAAAATGATAAAATACTTTTTCATAACCTTCTAGAATTTAAAGTTTGTATTGTCTTACAACATTATTGACGTGCAAAAAGTCAAAAGGTTTAAAGGAAAGCCTTGAAAAACAAAAAAAAATCGTAACTTTGCAAATAGAAAAGAATGACATAATAGCGATGAATACAACCCTGAGCGACGCCGAATTGGCAGAAATACTGGAACGTAATGATATTTTTCACCTCATAGGCGACACTGCCGACGAACTGGGCGTGGAGTGTTATGTGGTGGGAGGCTATGTGCGCGACATCTTCCTTGAACGCCACTCAAAGGACATTGACGTGGTGGTGGTGGGACAAGGTGCCGTCGAGGCTCCAGGCATTGCCGTTGCCAAGGCACTCGTTGGCAAACTCAAGGGCCTTCACCGCAAGGCTTACCTCAGCGTTTTCAAGAACTTCGGAACGGCACAGGTCAAGAGCAACGTAGAAGTGGAATTCGTGGGTGCCCGCAAAGAGAGTTACAGCCACAACAGCCGTAAGCCCATCGTGGAGGACGGCACGCTCGACGACGACCTCAACCGTCGCGACCTCACCATCAACGCCCTGGCCATCTGCCTCAACCGCAACCGTTTCGGAGAACTCATTGACCGCTTCGAGGGACTGTATGACATGGAGGACGGCATCATCCGCACCCCACTCGACCCCGACATTACCTTCTCCGACGATCCCCTGCGCATGATGCGCGCCATCCGTTTCGCCACGCAACTCAACTTCCAGATTGACGACGAGACCTTCGAAGCCCTTGAGCGCAACAAAGAGCGCATCAAGATTATCTCACAGGAACGCATCATCGACGAAATCAACAAAATCATGATGGCGCCCCACCCCAGCAAAGGTTGGGTGGAACTGAGCCGTTGCGGTTTGTTGCCCCTTATATTCCCCGAACTCTCTGCCCTCGAAGGCGTTGAGACCATGAACGGCCGTGCCCACAAGGACAACTTCTACCACACCATGGAGGTGCTGGAGAATGTCGTGAAGAACGGACCTTCCAAGGAAACCCCTGACGCTACAGAGGAACAGGAAGGACAGGAAGAACAGCACGAAGAGACTGCCGGTTCGCATCCGCTCTGGCTTCGCTGGGCAGCCCTCTTGCACGACATCGGAAAGCCTCGCAGCAAGCGATGGGAGCATGGTGCCGGATGGACTTTCCATAACCATAATTTTATTGGCGAGAAGATGGTGCCCAACATCTTCCGTAACCTAAAGCTCCCCATGGACGAGCGCATGAAGTACGTCCAGAAGTTGGTAGGTTTGCACATGCGTCCCATTGTCATTGCCGACGAGGAAGTAACCGACAGTGCTGTCCGCCGTCTGCTTTTTGAGGCAGGCGAAGACATTGACGACCTGATGACGCTCTGCGAGGCAGACATCACCAGCAAGAACCGCGAGAAGAAGCAACGCTTCCTTGACAACTTCAAGATGGTACGCGAGAAACTGAAAGACCTTCAGGCACGCGACAATTACCGTACCTGGACGAATCCCATCTCTGGCGAAGAAATCATGCAGACCTTTGGCCTCGGCCCTTGCCGTGAGGTGGGCGAACTCAAGCAAGCCATCAAAGATGCCATCTGGGAGAGCCGCATCGAGAACACACACGATGCTGCCTATCAGTTCATGATGGAAGAGGCTGGACGAAGAGGACTTTTGAAAGTTTAGAGTCAATTAAAAGTTGAGAGTTTAGAGTTGAGAGTTTAGAGTCAGCTGAAAGTTTCTCTATACTCTATAAAATCTATAATTTCTATCAACTCTAAACTCCCCCAACTGACTCTAAACACTAAACTCTAAACACTAAACTCTAAACTCTCCAAATCCTATCTTCTCTCCTTATCCGTACCCATCGTGTTTTTACCGCCATAAACACTGAAGCGGTAAATGACGCTGAACATGGCATACTGATAGATGGCGTTGTTGTGCGAGTCGGTACGCGAGAAGGCATTGACCTGACGGCTGATGTTGGTCTGCTGATGCAGGATGTCGAACATCTCGGCTTTCAGGGTGAGCGCCTTTCCCTGCAGGAAGGAATGCGAAACCGATGCATTCCAAAGCAACTCATCCGTATTCATGTTTTTCTGAGCGTATCCACGGCGACTGCTCATACGAATGTCGCTTGCCACCTGGGTGCCCCAAGGAGCAATCCACTGCAAACGTCCGCCATACGAGAAGTTATAGGTATCCTGGTTGGCCGACTCATTCACGTTGTTGCGGATGTGACCGTAGTTGATGTCGCCATGCACATCAGCATTGAAATTATCGTTTCGGAACGAAGCGTTCACGCCACCATTTGCCCACAGGTTGCCGGTGACAGACTTGATGTCGAGGTTATCCACCGCTCCGGCCGACACATTGTTGTAGAATCCCACGTTGTGATTGAAACCCACACCAACGTTGGCGCCAGCATTGAAGAGTTTCTTCTTGCCGATACCCGTATTGAAACCAGCACCTCCACCCGTATTCCAGTTGCCGTTGATGTTCATGGGCATAGTGGTGCGCACACCTGTCGTGGGGTCGTAGGTGGTCTTGTTGCTGATGCTGTTCTGCGTGGTATTGAAGTTAGCCCACATCCACATGCCTCGTTGAGGTTCGGGCTTGTAACCATTGAAATTGAAGTTTACCTGATGCGAGAACGAAGGTTTCAGGTTGGGATTACCCTTCGAGATGTACAAGGGGTTCGAGTCGTCAGTAATGTCGAGCAGATTCGTCATCGAGGGTTGCGAAGTGCGTCCCTGATAGCGGATGCGTAGGTTGGTGTGCTTGTCGAAGTTCCAACGCAGATTGGTACGGGGCGACATGTTGAACACCGTGCGTTTCACCTTGGGATACTCCTTGCCCATGTAGCGGTAGTTCAGTATGGTGTGCTGTGGATAAGCATCCAGGCCGATGCTGAAATTATAACTCTCGCGCACCCTGCGGAACTGAGCGCTGATGGTCTGATTGAAGTTGCGGTACTCCGAGAACTGGCTCAGCGCCACCGTGTCGCGCATCATGTAGTTAGCCTCCTCCATGAAACGCAGTACGGCGTCAATGTCGTAACGGTTATTATCGATGCTCTGGTACAGGTCGCGGTAGGCATTCGAGTCGTAGATGTAAGCCATACGGTCGTTCTTATTGTAGCCGTAGCGATACTGGTAGCTGAACTGCAGATAAGTGCGGTCGGCAATGGGTTCGTTGTAGGTCATCTGTCCCGACAAACTTGCATTGGTCGATGGCGTCTCGTAGTAACGGTTGTTCTGACGCATGGTGCCCAGCGAGTTATAGGTAATGTTGGCTGCCGATATTTGCTGGTTCTGCGACTCATTGTAGTTGCCAAAGAAGCGCAGGGTCAGGTTGCGTCCGTTGTTGTTGAACTTGCGGTTGTACTGCAATTGCATACCGCCACCCATATTCTTTCCGTACGACTGGTTGCGGCTGGTATTGGTGTTGACCACCACGTCCAATAGGTGTCGAAGCACAGCATCCGTTGCCTCTGGGGCACCGGGCACGCTGTAATCAGCCACCTCCTCGTTATAGTCAAGTACCGATGGAGTAATGTCGTTGGGATCGGTGTCATACGAACCCGAGCGACTGCTTCCTGCACTGTTGTTGCGCGACAGATTGAAACTGGGTCGCCACAGAATGTTGGTCATCGTGTCGGGTTTCCACTCCAGTTTGGCATTGGCGTCAAAGTTGTAGTTGCGCGTGTAGCTTTGGCTTCGGCTCTCGCCGAATGCACCACGTTCGGCTGCAAAGTTCTCGCTCGACGACTCGTTCATCACGTCGCTTCCGTTGTGGCGGAACATCACGCTACCCTCCGTATCCAGTTTCTTGCGGGTGTCGGTAAGGTTAAGTCCCACTCTGTGGTCCGAGCGCTGACCGTTGTTCCATCCCCAACGGTTGGGTGTGTTGCGGGCATTACCCACCAGCGACACCTTGGTCGTCTCGTTGAAGCGGTTCACCATACCGCGCGAGTCATAGCGTTCCTTCGTGCCGACGCCTCCCGTCAGGTTACCGAACCATCCGTTGTTCATACCCTTCTTCACCGAGAGGTCGAGCACGGTTTCCTCCTCGCCATCGTCAATGCCGGTGATGCGCGCCAAGTCGCTCTTGCGCTCATACGACTTGATCTTCTCAATCATATCGGTGGGGATGTTCTTCATGGCGGTCTCCATATCGTTCAGGAAGAACTCCTTGCCATTGAGCAGAATCTTGGTTACCTCCTTGCCGTTGATGGTAATCTTGCCGTTCTCGTCAACCTGCGCTCCGGGCAGCAGCTTGATGAGGGCTTCCAGCGTCGAGCCTTCGGGCACACGATAAGCCGAGGCATTATACACCAGCGAGTCGCCACTCACCTGCACCTTCGATGCGGCTGCCGACACCACGGCCTCGTTCATCAGATGGGCATTGTCCATCATGGTCAGCGTACCGAGTTCTATGACCTTTGTCTTCTTGTCGTTGAGGTTAAGGTCGATGAACATCGTCAGATAACCTATCATCGACACCTTGATGGTGTACTTGTTCTTTTTCACGTCTTCCAGGCGGAATCCTCCCTTGTCGTTGGCTGTCGTTCCGCTCACAAACGCGCTGTCGGGCAACGACAACAGCTGAACGGTTGCACCCTCCATGGGTTCGCTCGTTTCGTTATCGATGATTACACCCCTAATATTAAACTTATTCTGAGCCATCAACCCTGCACATACCATAACAACACATGCCAGGGCACACAATATTCTACGTAACATTTAGGTTTATAATTTGGGACTTAAAAATATCATAATTAAGGATTGTCAATCACACAAAATGCGTGTCACGCACAGTGCTCTTATCATAGATAAGACCTTCTTTTTTTGAAAAGGTTTAATCCGTACTTGAGAAAAAAGCAAAAAAAAGTTCCGAAACCCTTAATGACCTAAATGACCTTGACCATCATGACCAAATGACCACACAAAAAAGCATCCGAATACCTTCAATGATTTCGGATGCTTTTTTGCGTATGATGTCCTCACCGCGCTAATCCCTCCCCATAGAGGGGGAGGTGCCCCTTAAGGGGCGGTGAGGGTCTGGCACCGAGGGTCCATGCTCTATTCTTTCCTTCCTTATCTTCCCGTCTTCAGCACCTTTCGGGTGGTGCCGTCAGAACGCTTCTCGATGAGCAAACCGTTGCGTGCATTTGAGCGACGGCCCTGCATGTCGTAGTAGTCAGAAACAATCTTGTCGACCTTATCCATCAAGCTGCCAACAAACGTCTCCTCCTCGTGATGAATCATGAAGATGAAGGTGCTGAGGCTGCGGCCGGGAATGTGTACGGTAATCTCCTGCGAAGGCTCCTCAATGGCAATCTCGGATGTCTGGCAGAGCTTAGTCGTCTCGTTGCCGGTAGAAAGCAGGTGCGTACCGCTCTTAACCTTCTCGGGCAACTTCAACTTGAGGTCGAACTCAGTTGCAGTAGTATCGATGGCCATGACAATGAGTGAGTCGCCCTTGACGTAAGCACTTGTCTCGAAGGGTGCTTCAGTGGCAACAGAGTAACCGCTGGCATTGGCAATGATACGTGTAGAACCGGTAACGTGCTTAGCGAAGTGCGACATTACGTAGGCACGGGGCAGCAACTGGTTCTTCTTGTTTGCAGTGCCATACTTTGTCTCGCCAGTACCCACGAATGCCCAGTGAGCACGCATGTACCAGTAGATGTAACCCGTGCAACCTGCCAACATACACTCGTTCAACTCCTCGGCAAAGAGCAACTGCTCGTGCCAGGTGGGCAGACGGTTCTGGATGTTGTCAGACACAGAGTGCTCTGTCATCCACAACTCCTTCTTGTACTTCGAAGCCAGCGTGTTGGCCGACTTCATGTTTCCCAATGGTGGGTGACCGTAAAGGTGACCCGCGATGATGTCAATCTGGTTGCGGCACGTTGCATTGTTGAGCAAGGCATTCGAATATGCAGGATCGAAACCGAGGGGCTCTGCGCTGATAAGGCGAACTCCGGGATACGTCTCACGGTCGAGCAAGTGAGCATAGTTCTTCACCAGGTTGACCTGCTGCTGGGGACTGTACAAGCAACCAGAATAGCTTACCCACCAGTCGGGCTCGTTCTGAATAGACACAGCGTCAACGTTCACGCCATTCTGCTTCATGTACTTCAGGAACGAGTTGAGCCAGGGGAAGAACTTCTCGTAGCAATCCTCGCGCAAGGCACCACGCACGTTGCCCTGATTGTCAGCATTGCCACCCTGTGCCGAACCGTTGGTCTTGTAGTCGCCTGGAGGTGACCACGGAGTACCGAACACGATACCGCCACGCTGCTTGACGAGTTTTGCCGAGGGCAGACTGCCCTTCCAGTCGTAGGGGGTATCCCATCCCACATCGGCAGCGGTAATGTCGCCCTTGAAGTTGGGAGAGATCTCCATACGCATAATGTTCAATCCAATCTTTGAAGTAGAGCCGTAAAGCAGTTTTACGGGCTGTGTGTCAGTGCCAAAAGGGCACATGGCGCCATCACAGCATGCAGCACCAAATCCCGTAATTGTCTGGTATTTGGTATTTCTCACCGTGATGGTGATTGTCTTTGCATAAGCAGCCAAAGCAATGACGAATGCAAAAAGTAAGGCGAGAACCTTTTTCATTTGGAATAAATTAGTTTGTTGTATTAATGGTTTAGCGATTGACGCATCAGATTCATTTCAACTCTGCAAAGTTAGTCATTTTCAGCGACAATACCAAACAATCACCCCACAAATTTACAAAAAAAAATCACGAGGTACTCTTCGCGGTCATTGCGGTCATTATGGTCAAGGTCATTGAGGTCTAAAAGGATTTTTTTCGCTCTTTTCATGCTCACTATAGATTTTATATATTAGTAGGTCGGAAATCGCCCCCCGAAAATGAAAATGACCTTAATGACCTTGACCATAATGACCACCTTTTACAACCATTACACGAGCAGCACCCGAGGTTCCTCCGTAGTGTCTCCGTAAAATATAGGTAATCCTCGGGTAAACCTCGGGTGCACCCAATGCGATGATCACAAAAAAACGAATTATGTTTACAGCAACTCTCAAATCGCACCTCACCGCGCCAGCCCCCTCCCCATTATGGGGGAGGTGCCCCTTTATGGGGCGGAGAGGGTCTTCCATTCCACAAAGGGGACAAATAATCAGCCTACGAATCTTCGCATTCCTCTCAGCATGTGACGAAGATGACTGAGCATCTGCTGTGTTTCCTGAATGACATTGAGAAAGACGGTGGCTGACTCTATATTGACGGTTTGCTGCTGCATACTGTCAATCACACGCTTACGATATTCTGAAATGGAGCTTTGCAAGAGTTCCGCCTGGCTGCGCAGGTGATTGATGCCAGCATCATCCATCTGTGCTGACGAGAGGGTATTTCCTACTTGTACGAAGAGGTTGTCAACCTGCTTCTGAACGTTGCTGAAATCATAAGTCAGTTCACCGGAAACGGGAGTGAAGTTATTGCCCACATGCTCGCGGCAGGGGTCGTTAATGCGTTTCAGGCAATACAGCATCTGCTCCATACTGCTGTTGGACAGGAAATACCATGTATTCTTCTCGACGGCGAGTATCGGTTCAATCTTACGAAGTCCAATGATCTCACGACGGCGGGCACGTTTCAGCTGCTTGCGGGCAGTCTCTATTTCGTGTGTTGCCTGACGCAAGGGACGGTATTCTTCGTGCAAGAAGGCATCGGTCACTTTACGAAAACACTCGCGTGCGAACTGAAGCTGAGCAGTCGTACTGTGGGCAACATGCATCTTGAGCAACTGCCAGCGCTCTGCCTTGCCCTGCGTACGGCACAGCTGTCTGAACAGCACCTTGTCTTCATCTTCACCATCGTTTTCATTGCCCTTGTATTTCATATTGCTGCGAACAAGCAGGAGAATAGCTACCACGATAGCAATGCCCATTGCCACAATCGAACCGAAATACAGCGCATTGGTGACGAGATAGCAAAAGATGAAAGCCGCTCCCGCCGTGATGAACCATCCGCCGATAACGCTCAGCACACCAGTGATGCGGAACACGGCACTCTCGCGGCTCCAGGCCCTGTCGGCAAGTGACGAGCCCATGGCCACCATAAAGGTGACGTAGGTGGTGGAGAGTGGAAGTTTCATGGATGTGCCAAAAGCCACCAACAGACCTGCAAGTACGAGGTTTACGGCTGCACGAACCTGGTCGAAGGCTGCGCCCTCCGGCAATACCGCCACGTCTGCGTTGAATCGCGCATCTATCCATCTGCCCACGCGTTTAGGCACAAAACCGGCAATGAAGTTTGCAACTTTCTGCGAGTTGCGAACCAGAATCCTGGCCACGGCACTCGAGCCAAACATCTCGTCACCCTCGTCCTGACGCGACAGGTCGACCGAGGTCTTAACCACGTTCTGTGCCTTGGGAGAGAATATCAGCGCGAGCACCATTACCACACCTGCCAAGACGAGATACATGGCCGGTGTCTGTGCGTTCCCCATCAGCGACGTCATCAGGAACGAATGTGCGTCGCCATCTCCGTCTGCCACGAAGTCGTTATAGGCATCAAGTCCCGTGAGGGGTACGCCAACAAAGTTGACAAGGTCATTTCCTGCAAATGCCATTGCCAGGGCAAAAGTGCCGAGCAAAACCACGAACTTCAGCACAGGAACCTTGCAGGCACTCAATGCAGTCATGATGACGGAGAATGCAGCAAATCCGCCACCCAGTATCAGCCATGTGTTGGCATTGATCAGTTCCTTAACATCAGGGGTCATGAAGCTGGAACCCTTCAGTCCGTTGATGAGCAGGAACCAAATGATGCAGGTCACAGCCAAGCCTCCGAAGATGCCTATCTTCAGCGAGGAACTGGTCAGTCCGCCCATGTTGCCGCTTACATCCGTTGTCTTGCCATTCACCCTGTAAGTGAAGGTGAAGATCAGTCGAGCTATCCACTGAACAAGCGTACCGAGGACAAAGGCTATTGCCACACTCAAAAAGATGCCGACGATAACGCTCAAAGCCTTCTCCGTGTTCAGTAAATCGCCCAACGAAAGCGCCGCACCGCTGGCATCCGTAGCGCCATTGGCAATCTGAATGATGGCGATGGCGAAAGCACCACCCAGCAACTCAAACACCATGCTGACCGTAGTTGACGTTGGCATTCCTAAGGTATTGAAGATGTCGAGAAGAATGACGTCGGTCACCATCACGGCCAAGAATACGCACATCACGTCGTAGAACGAGAAATACTGCGGTGTCATGATGCCATGCCTTGCCACGTCCATCATGCCGTTGCTCATAGCAGCACCGGCAAACACTCCGATGGCGGCTATGAGCACGATGGTTTTATACTTTGCCACCTTTGCTCCGATGGCAGAATTCAAGAAGTTCACCGCGTCGTTGCTCACTCCCACCACAAGGTCGAACACTGCAAGCACAATAAGGAATATGACTATTCCGAGAAACAATGTATTCATGAGTCTTTATAGTTTATACGTATACCCCCGCAGTTATTACGTGCACCGCTTTCTCTGAGCCATCCGCAGGCAATTTCAAATCCAGCAGATAACCGAAGCTGATGGCATGATGGGGTGTTATGGAATACCCCGTACCTGTAGCAATGCGCCACTCGTCTATCCCGAATCGCTCGCTCACATTAATGAACATCTCCACCGAGGCAAAGGGCCTCCATGAAGAGCACCTTGGTGTTACGTCCGCCTTAAACCGGCTACGCAGATGATACTCATGAGTTGCCTCCACATTACTTCTAGCCACTGTGTATGTGTATTGGTACCGCTCACGAAGAGACAGCTTTAACCAATCAAGCACTTTCTCTCCTGTTGTGGCATCCAACATGAGACGATGCCTCGGCACGGTCTCTTTCATGCCATTCACAGATTGACTCTTTGCGTGAAACTCATACCCTGCACCTATTTTCAGCACAGGTAACACCTTGTAACTGCCATCCATTGCCAACTGTTTGCGATCAACACTTTGCATGTTATCCTTGGTGCGTAGTTCAGCACCACCTGCAATGTTCCACTTCTCCTTAAAGGACATTTCCACATTCACCTGTGTCCATGTTCCAAAATCGTTGGTTGTCTGCGCGTTGGCAAGTCCGACAAACGCAAAAGTGAGGAACACGACGAGGATGATAAATCTCACCCAATTGTAGATTCTTACGATTCTTTCAGCTTTTTCTTTAGTCATTATCTTTTCGCGTCAGCCAAGGGGTATGATTTGTCCTTTCTGACGCTGCAAAGGTAGATGATTGGTGTTACGAAAATGCTACACGAACGTTACGAAATAATTATGGAAGTATTTCTTAATGCGATTGTAACAGGATTGTAACAAGTATGTAATTAGACTGTAACATGTTTGTAATATCTTTGCAAAGCAACAAAAAGAACATATTATGGATTTGATTATTAACATTTTATCTCTCGTCGGCTCGCTGGCTTTGTTCCTCTTCGGCATGAAGACGATGTCAGAAGGTCTTGAAAAGTTTGCTGGCAATCGCCTGCGCAGTATTCTTGCTGCAATGACGAAGAACCGCGTCATGGGAGTGCTTACGGGCATTCTGATTACAGCCCTAATCCAGTCATCGAGTGCCACGACGGTGATGGTGGTTTCGTTTGTCAATGCTGGACTGATGACGCTGAGACAATCCATCGGCGTCATCATGGGTGCCAACATCGGTACTACCGTCACGGCATGGATTATCTCGGCAGTGGGGTTCAAGGTGAACATCGCTGCCTTTGCCATACCGCTCCTTGCAATTGGAATGCCGTTAATATTCAGCAAGAAAGGCAACCGAAAGAGTGTAGGAGAATTCATCTTTGGTTTCTCGTTCCTTTTCATGGGATTGTCCTTCCTGCAAGAGGCGGCAACGGCAATGAACATTGGCGACATAGTGGCGGGCATGTTGGCACACGTGCCACAGGATTCGTTCTTTACCATCATCCTCTTTGTCATCGTGGGTGCATTGGTGACCATGATTGTGCAGGCATCGGCTGCCACGATGGCCATCACGCTGATGCTCTTCGGCATGAACATTCCTGGCTTCGGATTTGAGCAGGCAGCTGCCCTTGCCATGGGACAGAACATCGGCACAACCATCACAGCCTTTATGGCTTCGCTGACAGCAAATACGCAGGCTCGGCGTGCAGCGCTGGCACACATGTTCTTCAATGTGTTCGGTGTAGTTGTTGTGCTGCTTGTGTTCTATCCTGCATGCAATGCTGTCAGCTGGTTTGTGGACAACATCATGGCTCACTCGGGAGGAGAGACCGACCTCTTCAAGTTATCTGCCTTCCACACCGCCTTCAACATCATCAACACGCTGTTGCTCATTGGTTTTGTGAAGCAGATTGAACAACTGGTTTGCCGCCTGCTGCCGATGAAGGAGAAGGAGGAGGACTATCGACTGAAGTTCATCAGCGGTGGTCTACTCTCTACGGCCGAGCTCAGCATCATGGAGGCACAGAAGGAGACGCGCAACTTTGCAGAGCGTTGCCACAAGATGTTCGGTTTCGTCACGGAACTGATGCAAACGGAGGATGAAGCGGCATTCAACAAAGTCTTCTCGCGCATTGAGAAGTATGAATTCATCACCGACCAGATGGAAATGGAGATTGCCAGTTACCTGAACAAGGTGAGCGAAGGTCGATTGTCTGCAACATCGAAAACACAGATACAAAAGATGTTGCGACAAATAAGCGAGCTGGAATCAATCGGCGATTCTGTGTATCATCTCGGCCGCACTCTCAACCGCCATCGCATGCACTCGCAAGAGTCTTTTACCGCCGAGCAGTTGCAGCACATGCACACGATGCTCGATTTGGTGGATGGTTCGCTGGTGGAAATGCAGAAACGACTCCACCTCTATTTGGAGAGGACGGGGGGTGAGGCTACGGACAAGGCGGGCATTACCAAATCTCTTAACATCGAGCACGAGATCAACAACTTCCGCACACAACTGAAAAACCAGAACCTGCATGACGTAAATACTGGCCTATACAGCTATCAGCTCGGCGTATTCTACATCGACTTCATCTGCGAATGCGAGAAACTTGCCGACTATGTGATGAACGTAGTGCAGGCAGGCAAGGGCTTGAACAATGACTACGAGGACAAACCCCGGAATGGACAAGACTAAAACTTTGCTAATGAAAAACGGATAGTTAGGCCTCCGCCGGGGGTGTGTTCTGCCGTTGCTGTTCCGCCATGGGCAGCGACGGCATTTTTCACGATGGCAAGACCAAGACCTGTGCCTCCGAGTTTGCGTGAACGGCCTTTATCTATACGGTAAAAACGTTCGAAGAGGTGTGGAAGATGTTGTGGTTCTACGCCCTGACCGTTGTCGCTGACGGTGAAATTGTAGGAATGTTTGCCGTTGTGATTATTTTCGGCACAGACAATGCTTAGGCGCGTTGCACCAGTGGCGTATGCAATGATGTTGTCTACAAGATTACGGAAAATGCTGTAAATAGCAGACACTCCCCCTGACTCCCCGAGAGGAGAACTGATTGTTACATTTGATGGCAGGTGCAACTCAGCAGAAATGCCTTTTTTCTGCAACTCAAGCGAGGTGTCGGCAATCACATTGCTGATAATGCCAGCAACATCAACAAGCACAGGTTCGCTCTCTTCCCTCGGGGACTCGGACGGACTCTCCAACCTTGCCAAGGCACTCATGTCGAGCAGAAGTTTGTTCATTCGTTCGCTCTGCGCATAGCAGCGTTCCAGGAAATGCTGGCGCTTGTCGGCATTCATGCTGGGGTTGTCAAGAATGCTCTCCAGATAACCATGAATGCTGGCGGCAGGGGTCTTGAGTTCGTGAGCCGCATTCTGCGTCAACTGACGTTTGATGCGTTGCTTGTCTTGCTCGGAATGTCGCAGTTTCCAATAGAGCGTGATGATGGTGTGACTGATGTCGCCCAGCTCGTCGTTAGGCAATCTGCGTTCCAGTTCATGATCCAGTTCATCACCCTCTTCTGCTTTGTGGGCAAATGCCTTCAGATAACCTATATGGCGACTGATGCGATGGGTATTGAGGTAGAGCACCGCGCCAAGAAGCAACGTCAGGACAATCGTAAAATAGACGAAAGTATTGTCGGCACGGAGCGATTCGGTCAGTTCGGCAGAATAGGGAACTGCGGAACGTATAATGAGATGACCAAACCGTGTGGCTGAATAGAAGTACGTCTCGTGTGTGGATTGGCTTCGGCGCTTGATGTCGTAGCCATTGCCCTTCTGCAGCGCTTCCTGGACCTCTAGTCGATGAAGGTGATTGGGCAGTGAATCGGTATTGCTGTAGTCGTTATCCTGAAGCACGCGACCATCAGCGTTGATAATGGTCACGCGAAGTCCCTCAATGAAGTGTCTGTCGGTAAAATCGTGGAACTGAGCATCCGAGAGCAGGCCCTCCTCGCCTAGCGACTGCATCATCTCGTAGTTGTACATCTGCAGGCGCGAGTGCAGGATGTCAATCTTGTACTCCTTCTCGCGCTGGTACTGATACACGATGAAGCAGATGGCAAAGAGGATGAAGATGCCACCGATGCTCATGAAGAGATTCTTCTGAAACGACTTACTTCTCAAAGATGTAGCCATAGCCGATGCGTGTTTTTATCTGATTACCATAATTGCCCAACTTCTTGCGTAGGCGCGTGATGTTCACGTCCACCGTGCGGTCAAGCACATAAACGTCTTGCGGCCAGCAACGCTTCAGGAGTTCTTCACGCGAAAACACCCGGTTCGGGTTCTGAAGCAATTGCGAAAGCAATTCAAACTCCAGGCGCGTGAGCGACAAATCGTTTCCGTCGAGCATGGCTGTTTTGGATTCAAGGCAAAGAGTAATTCCTTCGTATCTGATGACAGACGACGACGTCATCACGATCTCCTCCACTTGGGGAGTTCGTGAGGGACTTCTCCTAAGCACTGCTTTCACCCTTGCCTTTACCTCCTTCATGCTCAAGGGTTTGGCAATATAGTCATCGGCACCGATATTGAGACCCTTGACTGTATTATCCTCATCGTCGAGTGCCGTGATGAAAATGATGGGAATGTCGGCCGTTTCGGGTGCATCCTTCAGGCGCCTTGCCATCTGGAAACCCGACATTTCGCCCATCATCACATCCAGGAGAATGAGTGCATAGTCTGCCAGAGGGCGCAAAAGTGCCTCCTCTGCCGAGTTAGCCACATCGACCTCGTAACCTTCATTCTCAAGGTTATACTGAAGTATCTCGCAGATATCCTGCTCGTCGTCAACAACAAGAATTCTCATAATCCAAAACCTTTCAGGGTGCAAAAATCACATTTGCAATCCTCGCAGAACGATTTTGCGACGACAGGCCACTACGTTTCTGCAAGATTGCGATGCAAAGATACGCATTTTTTCATGAATCACGAAAATTACACGTTACGATGCTGTGACATTTTTGCGTCGTGTTCTTGCCTCGCCCCCTTTAACCGGGAAAAGTTGGGTGCACCGCAACCATTCGTAGTTTTGAGGTATAATGCTCCTAAAAGCAGAAAAATTATTTACCCTCCCCCATTCAGTCACAAGAAAATGACGAAACCTAGAGAATAGAGCAACGCAAAATGAAAGAAATGCACAAATCAGCGCCAAGTGGTCATTTGGTCATTATGGTCAAGGTCATTTACGTTTTCACAAACAAATTAGGACGGAGAGTGAGGACAAAACGCTGAACGGTTCGTTCATCGTCAACGAAACAAAAAGGCATCATGTCAAGTATGCCTTACCGCGCCAGTCCCTCCCCATAGGGGGAGGTGCTCCTTTACGGGGCGGAGAGGGTCTTTCCTCCCCATTATGGGGGAGGTGTCGCAAAGCAACGGAGAGGGACGTCTTCCCTTTATGCAACGGAGAAGGTATTACAGAATCATTTATCCTTCTTCTGCAAGTCCTCCTTGAGTTTGCGCTCAAAGAACTGCACCTTGACTTCCAGGCGCTCGTGCTCGTTAACATAGGTAGCACTATCCAGACTGAGAGGGGCATTGGGATTGTCGAGACACTCCATGTACTGACGCTGTGCACGTGCATTGAGGTCGTCGAGACTGTCGGTTGCAGCAAAGAGTTCGATGCTGTCGAGCAACAGGATGCCCTGCTTGCGCGCACCCATAGCCAGAGGATGATTCTTGCGAAGAGACATGATGCTGTCGCGGGCTGCATCGTAGTGCTTAGCCTTGCATTCCTTACGGGCATCGGCCAACACTCGAGCACCCTCGCGCTCATCAATCTCACGCTGCGAGGGGGAACAAGCCACCAGCAAGGCAACGAGAGGCAATGAAAGAAACTTTTTCATAAGCATGCGGTCAAGACGAAATACTACCAGAACTTGTTGTTTTCTTTGCTATACTCATAACCGAGAGAACCCAGAGTGGTTTCGAGCACTTCGCGGTTGACATTAAGATCCTCGCACAGGGCATCGAGCGACGAATACTCATCGCGCAACTTCATGTTGATGTAGCTGAAAAGCATGAAAGGATCCTTAGGTAAGTCGTTCATAGAAAGAAATTTTAGAACACGAACTTCAGCAGGTCATTGCCAAACGCCCAAATCATAAGGAGGAGCAGAAGACCCATGCCCACATACTCGGCAATGGTCTGCACCTTCTCGGAGAGGGGACGACGGATGATGGCCTCGATTATGAGGAACATCACGTGACCGCCATCCAAACCGGGAATGGGGAGGATGTTCATAACTGCCAGGATGATGCTGATGAGGGCGGTAAGATTCCAGAACTTAAGCCAATCCCACTGGTCGGGGAAGATGCTTCCGATGGTGATGAACGAACCAACACTCTTGGCACCCTTGGGAGTAAAGACATACTTGAGGTCGTGCACATAACCAGTGAGTTGCTTCCAGCCATACTGACAACCAGCAGGGATGCAAGAAGCCAGATTGTAATCGAGATGCTCAACCTTGGCGTACTGACTGAGCTGACTCTTGACAATGCCCAGCATGTACTTCTCGTCCAACAGGAGTTGTGCCGTATCGGCCACCTGCGAGTTCTTTGCCATGTAGACAACCGTCATATTGCGCAAAGCCAACGAGTCAGCAGCAGAGCAAGGAGCAGCCAGCTTGTCGCTCTTGCGCACCAGCAACGAATCGAAATCTGCCCAACAACGAACAGACGTTCCATCTACGGCAAGAATGCGAGCACCCTTGGCAATGCCAGCCTTCTCGGCAGCACTCTTAGGCATGACAGAATCGATTTCAGCAGGCACAAAAGGTTGGATGAAAGCAGGAGTCATTTCAGACATCTCGAGCATGTCGGGATGGTTGACTGGCACGTTGAAGGTAACCTCCTTGCCGTGACGCAACACGGTAACCGTCTCTGCCTCGGAAAGAGGACGGAGGAACGATGCGTCCCAATACTTGATGCGCTGGCCATTGACAGCAACAGGAATATCGCCATTCTGGAAACCACAGCGCTGAGCCTCAGTGTTATAGACAAAACCGCTCTTTATATTCTCCATGGGCAACACATCGCGACCCACGCAGAACATGATGGCACAGTAGATGATGAGCGAGGTGAGCAGGTTCATGAGCACACCACCCACCATGATGAAGAAACGCTTCCACACGGGTTGGCTGCGGAACTCATCGGGCTTGGCAGGCTGCTTCATCTGCTCCTTGTCCATCGACTCGTCAATCATACCGGCAATCTTGACGTAACCGCCAAGGGGAATCCAACCGATACCGTACTCCGTCTCGTTGGCGGCAATCTTGGGGAATCGCTTGGCGAACCACTTGTCCTTGGTACTGAAAAGGTGGAACTTGGGATTAAAAAACATATAAAACTTCTCTACACGAACCTTGAAGAGTTTAGAGAAGAAGAAATGACCACCCTCGTGCAACACCACAAGGAGGCTAAGGCAGCAAAGAAGCTGCAGGGCTTTTATCAAAATTGTTTCCATACTAATTAAGTTCGAATCTATTATCCTTTGATCACGCTTTCTGCCACACGACGCGCTTCCTTGTCGCATTCAAGATAATCATCCAACGTATTGTCGGACTTGAAAGCAACGGTCTGCATGGTGCGTTCAATAATTTCGCCCATCTGCAGGAAACTGCAACGCTCCTGACGGAAGGCAAGGTTGACAACCTCATTGGCAGCATTGAGCACGCAAGGCATGTTTCCGCCAAGCGAAAGTGCCTCATAGGCAAAAGCCAAGCAACGGAAACGCTCCTGGTCGGGGCGCTCAAAGGTGAGGTTGCCCATACTGAACCAATCCAGGCGAGGGAATGAACTTGACAGACGGTCGGGGTAACTCAAAGCCAACTGGATGGGCACACGCATGTCGGGAACACCCAACTGGGCTTTGACTGCGCCATCGGTAAACTGCACGGCACTGTGAATGACACTCTGAGGATGCACTACCACCTGAATACGGCTGGGGGCTACGCCAAACAACCATTTTGCCTCGATGACCTCGAAACCCTTGTTCATCATGGAAGCAGAGTCGATGGTAATCTTGGCGCCCATATCCCAATTGGGATGCTTCAGTGCCTGCATGGGGGTTACGGCGGCCAATTGCTCGTGAGTAAAGGTGCGGAAGGGACCGCCAGATGCGGTGAGGATAATCTTCTCCACCTCAGCTTGCTCGCCCATCAAACTCTGGAAGATGGCAGAGTGTTCTGAATCAACAGGCAGAATGGGCACACGATTCTCGAGTGCCAAACGAGTAACCAATTCGCCTGCCACCACCAGCGTCTCCTTATTGGCCAGCGCAATGGGCTTGCGTGCCTTGATGGCAGCAATGGTGGGGCGCAAACCACTGAAACCCACGAGGGCAGTCAGCACCATGTCGACAGAGGGAAACTCTACCACCTGGCAGAGTGCATCTGCACCGGCATAAACCTGCACATCGGTGTCGGCCAAAGCCTCGCTTACATATTTATATTTAGACTCGTCAGCAATCACCACGCACTGGGGCAAGAATTCCTTTGCCTGCTTGATAAGCAAGTCGGCATTGCCTCCTGCGGTGAGCACACGCGCCTCGAAGAGGTCGGAATGCTCTGCAATGACTTGCAGAGCCTGTGTACCTATACTGCCGGTTGAACCTAAAATGGCTATTTTCTTTTTCACTTTTCTATTGTTATTTTTATAATAGGAAGGTCTGAGAAATCAATCAGGACAATGGGAACTCGGGGGGAGGGGTTAGTTGAGGTCCAAAAGTCCATCGGGCACACGCATCTTGACAACACGCTCGGTGGGATTGATGTCGAGGATGAAATCTTCCACGGCAGGAATCATCAGTTCGGTCTTCTCGCCCTGCACGTAAAAGAGCACATTGGAAGTACTGTCGTCCACATGACTGATGGTGCCAAGAAAGCCGTGCACCTCGTCCTCGACACGGAAACCCGTGAAGTAGCCCCAACGCAGTTCGTCGGGTGTCTCTTCGGGAGTGAGGCTATGAGGGAAATACACATCACAGCCCACGTATTCCTGAGCATCGTCGGCCGAGTCGACATCCTGGAACTTCACCAGCGCAACAGAGTCGCTGCGGAAACGATACTCCTCCAAGAAGAAAGGTACCATGATGCCGTCAATGCAAAGCATCAGGTAGTCAGCGTCTACACGTTCCCACACGTCATCGGTGAACGAGAAACTCAACTCGCCCTTCAGCGCATGAACACGCGTCAACGTACCTATTTTATAAACCTCGTCCTGCAACATCAGTCTTCTCTTCTAATCTTAGCACCCAGAGCATTGAGACGAGCCTCTATGTCCTGATAGCCACGGTCAATCTGACCTACATTCTCAATACGGCTTGTACCGGTTGCACTCATGGCGGCAATAACCATGGCAATACCGGCTCGGATATCGGGACTGGTCATTCGACCGCCACGAAGGGGCAATTGCTTGTCGTGACCCACGATAACGGCACGGTGAGGATCGCAGAGGATGATCTGCGCACCCATATCAATCAGTTTGTCGACGAAGAACAGGCGGCTCTCGAACATCTTCTGATGAATGAGCACACTGCCCTTTGCCTGTGTGCTGACAACCAGCAACACGCTCAGAAGGTCAGGGGTAAGACCCGGCCAAGGAGCGTCGGCAAACGTCATGAACGAACCATCAATAAAGGAATCTATCTCGTAATGGTCGTGACGGGGGATGAAGATGTCGTCTCCGTCGCGCTCCACGGTAATGCCCAATCGTCGGAAAGTGTATGGGATGATGCCCAACTGGTCGTATGCAACATTCTTGATGCGAATGCCATCGCCTACCATGGCTGCCATTCCGATGAAACTTCCCACCTCAATCATGTCGGGCAGGATGCGGTGTTCTGCACCATGCAGGCTCTCCACACCGACGATGGTAAGCAGGTTGGAAGCAATGCCACTGATACGGGCACCCATTGCATTGAGCATGTGGCAAAGCTGCTGAATGTAGGGCTCGCAAGCTGCATTGTAGATGGTCGTGGTACCCTCTGCAAAGACAGATGCCATGATGATGTTGGCAGTACCCGTTACGGATGCCTCGTCGAGCAGCATGTAAGTGCCGGTGAGTTTGGGGGCGTGAATATGGAACACGCCATTCTCCTCGTCGTGCTCAAATGTGGCGCCCAACTTCTGAATACCCAGAAAATGAGTATCCAAACGACGACGTCCTATCTTGTCGCCACCAGGCTTTGACACAGCTGCCTTGCCAAAACGAGCCACCATAGGACCAATGAACATGACACTGCCACGCGACCTGCTGCAACGAGTAAGGAACTCCTCGCTCTCAACATAATCCATGTCCACGTTATCAGCCTGGAAGGTGTAGTCGCCAGGTGCATTCAGGGTTACCTTGACACCCATGTCACGCAGCAATGCAATCTGATTGTTGACGTCGCTGATATCCGGAATATTCTGAATACGAACGGGGGCGCTGCTCAGCAAGGTTGCACAAAGCACTTGCAGCGCTTCGTTCTTGGCTCCCTGAGGAATAATCTCGCCTCGCAGAGCATGTCCGCCTTCGATGATGAATGAAGCCATATTGTTATTTCTTCTTTTTCTTCTTTTTACCGCTACTCTGCGCTGCACCCTGTATCACATTGCCGAAGGTGAACTCATCGAGATTGATGAGGATTCGGCCATCTGTGTAACGAGCAATGTCGGATGCAATCTTTTCTTCATCCATTGCATCACGGTTCCAGTCGAAAAGCGACTGCTTCATCTGATCGGCAACATACTGCAACAATTCATCACGCTCTTCATTCTCTGGCATAGTTGCCAGATGAGTCAAAAGTTGCTCAAGAAGATAACCGTAATGGCGATTGCGGATTCGCTTGCCGGGATAAGACAAAGGCTCGGGCTTGGTTGATTCTGCGTCGAGGCGTGTCACGGGATAAGGATATTCCACATCCAACTCATAATTTGAGATGTAAGCCAGATGATCCCACAACTTCTGACGATAATCGGGTTGCTCGCGCAAGGCTGGCTGCATATTTGCCATCACGTCAACGATGGTTTGCGCACATTGCTGGCGCTCTTCGCGATCCTCGATGGTCAAAGCATGACGAACCATGTCCTGTACGGCACGGCCATACTCGGACATAATCAACTTATCGCGTTGGGTATTATATTGCATGTTATTATCTTTTAATCAAAAATTAAAGTCTACGGTCAAAAAGGGCAACGGACAACGGACGACAGTCAACGGTCAAAGCAAAGGCTTTCAGGAACAGAAAACGTCATCTGCAGTTGCCACTTGCATTACACGTCGTGCAGAAGATCCCTGCTCTTGGTGGCAACAAACTCTTTCAGGTAGAAGGGCTCGAAGTAAGCCACATCTTCCGTCTCGCCTCTCATCAGAGAGCGTTCTGCAATGGGGTGCATGTATTTGGCCAGAGGATTGATGTTGGGAATGAAGATGGCATTGGGATGTGTTATGACATCCTTGCACTTCATTGCACCATCGCCAAAGAAGCAGACAGGACAACGGTCAAGATACTCCTTGTAGGTGTCTGCATCAACAATATCGGGCTGAATACCACGAACCTCACGCAAGGCACGATCGTAAACGGCCGAATACACTTCCATCCTACGGGCATCAATCATGGGAACGAACAATGCCTCGTCGGGAATTTCCTCGTGGAAAAGCAAAACCGGCACGCAGAGCAACTGCAAAGTAGACACGCTGAGCAAAGGCACCCGACGACCGTAACAAACGCCCTTGGCCATGCTGACACCAATACGCAAACCCGTATAACTGCCAGGCCCCTTACTTACCGCAACTGCGTCAAGGGGAATGGCATGGCTCTCGGCAAAAGAGAGTGCCTCATCCACAAAAACACCACACGACACAGCGTGTGACGGACCCTCGAGGTCAGACTTCTCAAAAATGACTTTACCGTCCTCGCTTACAGCCACAGAACACACTTTTGTGCTCGTTTCTATATGTAATATGCACGCCATCGAAAGATTTATTCTTTTTTTCGCTGCAAATTTACAATTTTTTCCGCAATTTTCCGTACATTTGCGCAAAATTGTTTCAAATATGATACTATCTATGACCGGATACGGCAAAGCATCGGCCGTATTCCAAGACAAGAAGATTACTGCAGAAGTAAAATCACTCAATAGTAAGGCACTTGACCTGAGTACCCGTATCGCCCCCATCTACCGTGAAAAGGAGATGGAAATCCGTGGCATGATTTCCACTGCCCTGGAGAGGGGCAAGGTTGAATTCAATCTTTGGATTGAAAAGGAAGAGACAGCCAATCAGGTTCCCTTGAACAGCGAATTGCTGGGTGCGTACTACAAACAGATCAAGCAAGTTTGCGCCGAGCAGAACATTCCCGAACCTACGGATTACTGGCTGACATTGATGCGCATGCCCGATGTCATTTCGCGCAACGAAACACAGCAAGAACTCACTGAAGAGGAATGGGCAGTGGCTCGTGGTGTTGCAGAACAATGCCTGCAGCAACTTGTAAACTTCCGTAAGCAAGAGGGAGCCGCCCTGCAGAAGAAGTTCGAGGAGAAACTTGACAACATTGCTGCATACATGGCTGAAATCGAACCTTACGAGAAGAGCAGAACCGAGAAGATACGTCAACGCCTGGAAGAAGGATTGCAGAGCATTCCCAACGTAGACTACGACCGCAACCGTCTGGAGCAGGAAATGATCTACTACATTGAGAAACTCGACATCAACGAGGAGAAGCAACGCCTCACCAACCATCTGCAGTACTTCCGTCAGACAATGGAGGAAGGACATGGCCAGGGCAAGAAACTTGGCTTTATCGCTCAGGAAATGGGACGTGAGATCAACACGACCGGAAGCAAGAGCAACCAGGCAGAGATGCAGAACATCGTCGTCAAGATGAAGGACGAGTTGGAACAGATTAAGGAACAAGTACTAAACGTAATGTAACATGGCAAAGTGTCTTATCGTATCTGCTCCATCGGGTAGCGGTAAAAGTACCATCGTACAGTGGCTCATGAATGAGCATCCCGAATACAAACTGGCATTCAGCATCAGCGCCACCAGCAGAAAACCACGAGGAACTGAGCAACACGGTGTTGAGTATTACTTTCTATCTGTAGAGGAATTCAAGCAGCGTATTGCCAATGGAGACTTCCTGGAATACGAGGAAGTGTATGAAGGTGGATTCTACGGAACGCTCAAAGCCTCCATCGAGGAAATGTTGGAGAAAGGCTACAACGTGGTGTTTGACGTGGACGTAAAGGGTGGCGTAAACATCAAGAAGTATTATGGAGACAAAGCCATGAGCCTCTTCATCCAGCCTCCTTCTGTAGAAGAACTCCGACGCCGTCTTATCGGCAGAGGAACTGACAGTATGGAAAAGATTGAAGAGCGCCTTGCCAAAGCCGAATACGAAATGAGTTTCGCTCCACAATTCGACCACATCGTGGTCAACGATGACCTTGAAACGGCTAAGGCTGAGACATTACAATTAGTCAAGGATTTCCTGGCGTAAAACATCCATCACAAAAGACAAGCAATGCAAGACATTCAAAACAATAAAACAATTAAGGTTATTGCCATTTTTTCTTTGGTGCTTGGCATAATCTCCATCATTGTAGCATTCACGATGAACAAGGAAGAGGCTAACTATGAGAGCAACCGACAAACCATCGTACAAGTCGGCGGTTTACTGCTTGCCTTAGCCGTAATCCTGTTTGTGCTTCAGTTACAGATCAAGCGTCGCCTGAAGAAAAAGAAGAACAGATACCACGCTGTTCACTGGGAGAATGGCAAAATCACCAAGGATGAGTAATCCGCGTATCGTAACTGCCATCTACGGTGGTTCCTTCAACCCCATCCACAAGGGACATCTTGCACTGGGAGAATGGCTCTGCAAGGAAGAAATTGTGGATGAGTTATGGTTCTTGGTTTCTCCCCAGAACCCACACAAAGTAGGTGACACGAGTCTCTTGCCTGACGAAACACGACTGCGTTTGGTCAAGTTAGCCGTCGAGGAGAGTAAAACACTGCACGTCAGCGACTTCGAGATGCATCTGCCTCGTCCGTCTTATATGGTTAACACCCTAAGCGAACTCCGCAAAACCTACCCCGACCGCGAGTTTGTACTGGTAATTGGTGCTGACAATTGGGAACGTTTTCCCAAATGGTATAAACCCGAGGACATAATGGCCCACCATCAGATTATCATTTACCCAAGAGAGGGTTATAAGGTTGATGTGTCTGCCCTACCCCAAGGCGTACGTCTTATCAATTCCCCCTTGTACAACATCAGCAGTACGGAAATACGAAACGCCATTGCAGAAGGCACATGCCAAGGGGAATGGCTTCATCCCAAGGTATGGGAAGAAATACAAAAAGAAAGGTTATACTACCCTAACCAAAAAAGCTGATTAGGCCAATTTGTTCATTTGGGCATTTGTCCAAATGGTCATTTGGTTATTTGTTCATGGAGCATTGGGGCATGGACCATTAAACCATTGGGGCATTAGGGCATTAGGGCATTTGGCCAGTAAGGTCAATTAAACTCATCCGTTAATTACCGCCACCGTCCCCTCGGTTTTTCCCGAGGGGGGCTCAATGTTTTTCAACCAGCACTCACCACCAGCAACCCTATTTCTTCTTCTCTTTTATCTTAATCAAGCGACGTTCAACATCGCCGTCCCATCGACCGACAGAAAGGTTATTTTCCTCATCAAACAAACAACCATAACCAGAACGGATGTCATTATCATACATACCGAACCAGATTTTGCCACTCGCATAATAATAAACGCCGTAACCATGGCGCTTGTTCTGGTAAGTTTCTCCAACATACTGGTCACCATTCAAGTAGCGCATTGAGACAAAAGCGTAATCGTAACGGTCTGGCAGTTCGTCGCCAGGAATGAGACGTCCCTGCTTATTATCGTAGACGTAATCCAACCGACCCGTTTCCATACCATAAATGGCATAGAAATCGGGACCACCCACCGTAATATTCTTGCCCGACATGTTGATGGTAAGAAAAGGCTTTCCTTCACGGAACATACCAGTAATCTGGGAACCGTCGTTGTTGACAAACATGCCATAGCCATAGAGTTTCTCATTAGCACCAACCTGACCAATATACTGACCCGTAGTGGTAGTAATGATGGTAAGAGGATGCTTTTCAATCATATCAAGAAAAATTTCCTGATAGTCATCAGGTCCAATATTATATTTTTCAATGGGGGTTCGCTGGGCAAATGAGACAAGCGAAAACACCAAAAACAAACCAAAAAGCGAACGTCTCATAACTACTTCTCTATCAATGCCACTGCATACGCAGAAATACCTTCTTGACGGCCTGTAAAACCTAACTTCTCTGTAGTGGTAGCCTTAATGGACACAGCATCCTCATCTACCCCCATCACTTCGGCGATGGTTTTCTGCATGGCAGGAATATGGGAATTGAGTTTCGGTGCTTCTGCACAAACCGTACAATCAATGTTGCCCACCTTGTAACCCTTAGTGGCAATGAGATCAACGGTCTTTCGAAGCAGAATCTTGCTGTCAATACCCTTGAAGTCATTGCTGGTATCAGGAAAATGATACCCTATGTCACGCATATTTGCAGCACCTAACAAGGCATCGCATATAGCGTGCAAAAGGACATCAGCATCGCTGTGTCCTAATAAACCGAGTGAGTGGTCAATCTTGATACCACCCAACCACAAGTCTCTCTGTCCAACCAACTGATGGACATCATATCCCATACCTACTCGTATCATTTCATTCTAAAAGGATAGATCTGTTTGTTATCTTCTACGCTTGGTGCTAAACATATCCCTCAAACCATCAAGGTCGAATCCCAAGGAGAAACGCATGGTCTGGTCAAGAGGATTTGTCTGACTGGTACTGAACACATAAGCAGCATCCACGCTGAAGATATTCATCTTAAAACCGGCACCAGCAGTGAAGTATTTACGATTTCCCTTGTTTTCTGCTTCATGATGGTAACCTGCACGAATCATAAATCGGTCATTATACGAATATTCAAAACCAAGGCTCCACTGAATCTCCTGCATCTCTTCCTTAAAACCATTGGGAGCATCACCAAGACTCTTGAAAATGCCTGAGATAGGAGAAATATCGTAATAGTCACGCTGTACACGTTCTGTATAATCCTCGTCCGTCTCTCCTTCATTCTGCTTGGGATAAGTAGGAACCAACAATTTGTTCACGTCGGCAGCAATGGAGAGTTTGTTGTATTCGTTGAAAGGAATGGTAAGATTACATCCAAGACGCAGATTGGTGGGAATAAACTCAGCGTTGTCATCACCTCCATACGAAATCTTGGAACCGATATTGTTGATATTCAAACCCCATGAGAAACTACACTCACGGTTGCCCATCATAAAGTAACCGTTACGATACATGGCAATGTCGGCAGCAAAAGCCTTACCTGCGCTCGATTCGGCAGTATAATCGTAGGTAATATCACTATAGATGAAACGCAGAGCAACACCCATAGAGAAACACTCGCTCAACATTCGGCTATAACCCAAATCAAACGAGAACTCATAAGGACTTATCGTCATGGCATCATCCGATTCACCCAAATACACCTCACCAAGCGAGAAATAACGGAGTGAAGAACTTAACGCAGAATAATCGCCAATGCGATAGAAACCTGCCAAGTTGGCCAAATTAATGTCATCGACCAATTTGCGCAACCAGGGAGTATAACTGGCAGAAACACCTGCACGAGCAATATTGAAAGGATACTTGGCTGGATTCCAATACTGAGAATTGGCATCAGCATCGGTAGCCACACCAACATCTCCCATGGCACCAGCACGGGCATCAGGAGCAATAGCAAGCGAGGTAACACCAAAGTTTACAGGGTTAAACATGTTTTGCTTATCCTGTGCACCAACAAACTGCGTCATCAATGACATCAATGCCGCAAGCACCAGTTTCTTATAGTTTACAATCTTATTCATACATCTAAAATAACGCGCGAAATAACTTTTTATTGTGAACTATTTGTTAAAAATGATGGTTTGAAACTTAAAAACAACTAATTCACAATCAATTTCTGCGTTTTACTAACCCATTTGCTCTCACCAGCCTTCAACGAAGCACGGTACAAGTAGATTCCCGGACTAATGCGTCCATAACCGTTACCAACAGAAAGATTCCAGGTAACCTTGCCTGCTCCTGTTGTAGTGTTACCACCACCATCCCACTTCCAAAGCAGACGACCAGCATAGTCAAACACCTCTATCGTGCATTCAATATCTGAACCAGGAAGGTCATAGGTAATCAAGAAATCGGTGTGTGTGGTAGCAGGATTAGGTGAAGCCACCAAATTGATGATATTGGGAGCATAAGTGGGGTCGACAGTGAAATCGAGGTAAGACACATTGGTATTGTTAAGCAAATCCCATGCACGAAGCGAGAGCGTGTGCTTTCCACCCGGAAGTTGAGGAATAACAAAACTCAAGGAACCCTGAGTATAATCTCCAAAATCGGAAACATAATAATCGTTCAGGGTATAAGTCCACTCTGGGTTGTCATCGATAGTAAGCAAAATATCATGGCCAATGCCAATACCCGTAACGTTGATGCCACTCTCATCCGACAAACGAGCCGTGAGATACGGAGTTGAATTTACTACACCGCCTAACTCACCATTCAAGGCAAGTTCTATCTCCGGTCCATCAGTGTCAAGTATGTCAACTGAACCACCTACGGTAAAATCTTCGTAAAAACCATTGGCCTCAACACTAAGAGAATCGTTGATTGCATATAAAACAACACGACCGCTTTCATTGCTATACTTGATGTCCTTAGGCACGATACAGAGAATCTCAAACTTTCCGTTACGAACAGAGTCCTGACCCGTGAAGATTACGGAACTACGATCATTAAACTGAAAAGCATCTGAGATAGAAGGATCATTGCGCTTACAAGTAATCGTGTCCATTGAGTCATAGATACGTGCGGTGACAATGCCATTGAAATCAGGCATCTCACGCCCCTCCTGATCCAACAAACTTCCCGAGAGTTTAACTGACATACCAGCACGCATCACGTCAACTCTCTTATTGGTTGTAACGTCAATGATTGAATCCATACGGACACGGTTGAGAGGAGCGCCAATAACCAAAGCAGGATCACCCAGCAATGCATATTGCAACTTGTTCTCGTAATAACTATTCTCGGTACCCACCATGGAAACCTTTGTCATACGAAGAGCATCGCCAAGGCGTAATCTGCGCCCATCATCATCTTTACCGAACAAATAGTTAGAGAAGAAATGATTTATTCCTGCATTGCTGGATGCATAAACCGTACGAGCGGTTCCCACAAAGGCCAAAGCACCACCACCCTCTATCAGCACAGCCTCCTCACCTAAGTTCTGCTTATATCCGTCAAAAGGCATTACGTCGCAAGCCGCCGTGAACCACAACGGCAACTTTGTGTTCTTGCTGTTCTGGAAGTCAGAGAGTCCCCACACCATTTCATGGCTCAGCACATAATAAGCACCATGACCGGTATAGTTCATAACCATTACACCATCCTCAAGTTGCTTGTGCATTATTGCATTTACTTCCGGATAGGTATTGGCAGACAAGGTACTGACGCGTGTGTAGGCGTCCCACATAACCTTCTTCACTTCCAGTTCGGGATTGTTTTTGAGAATTGAGTCTGCAACAGCATTGCAATAATCCATGTGACTATTATTATCGCCATCATCACCCAACATCATCACAACATTCTTCCACGCTCCAGCATTCTCATTGCTGATAAACGCAATTACCTTATCAACCATTATCTTGGCTTCCTCTGGTGTAGTAACAGGAAAACGTCCTACACCAAGGTCAGTTTTCTCACGGGTAAGTTTTGCACCTTCACCGTCATCCAACAAACCAAAATAGTCTTCCATAACGTAACTCTTGGTATCGCTGAAAGAGTTCTCACTCTCAAAGCAAAGCAAATAGTCTCTGGGATCGGACTTGCTCCAACCGGATGAAAGCATACGGTTGTCATACGCACAGTCACCCATCAGCAACAAATAACGTGGCATTTGATGCGCATCACCTTCTGCGCGATCATACAACATCTTCATCAAACGACGATAGGCCGTTGCATCGGGCGTTCCGCTTGAGAACTCATTGTAAACCTGATCTGCACGTACCACAGCTACACGAAGACCATCGATAGCACGATGAGCTTCTGCCAAGCGATTGGCCTGAGAAAGCAACTTGCCACTCTCAGGAACTATGATAACCATGTCAAGCGGTTCAAGAGCGTGCAGATTCTGATTTTGTATCTGGCCAATTACAGTGGGTTGAGGGTAATTGTAGTTGGGATTGAAACAAACGAAACGGTCATTGCCTTTTGGTGCAGTAAAGGTAAGTTCACCAGAAGATAGTTCACCCTCCAACAAGCAATTCTGCTGACCAGGAGAACTTATTCGCATCAACGCAACCCATTCATCAGCATCTGAAACGCAGAATGTCGTCTCCTTTGCACTATTCCCGCTAAAAGCAACATACTTACCTGCAGGGGAAATAAGACGAGTGTAATGCAAAGCTAGATAGTCAAGATGAGCCTCGTTGCCTAAAGTAGAACTGAGTTTGATGGTCCAATCCGAACCATTCTCATACTTGGAAACGTCATACGTCTTGGTTACTTCAGCACCATACTGATACTTCTCCAAGGCGCTGACAGACATCGTCTCCAAGGTATTCCCGTTGACAGAGGGAGAAAGTGTCGTCGTCGAACTGGCACCTGCAGTAAAGGCGATTGTCAGACGCTCATCACCCTTGAGCGCAACAGAAGGAACAGAGAGTTTGTATGTACGTGAACCCGAAGATGAAAAGTTTGCATTCTCATAAAGGTTCCTTCCGAACTGTGCATAGGAATACTCATCCTTCTCATACAACACATGGTCCGTGAAAGTCTTCACTGGGGTTCCCGTGATATTTGAAGCATCAACAGTTTCAATCTTACTGGGGGCATCTTCTTCGGTTAGGAAATAATAAGCCGCAGTTGCATAGGGATTGAAGATTCTCGTATTGTTATCCCAATACACGAGACCATTTCCCCAGAAGAGCCATGTATCCTTATTTGCCTGATAGAGAGCAACCTCTTCTAAATCATCATATTCATTATCTGGTGCAGACACCTCAGAGAGGCGATGACCGCCATGACCGTAAAGATGCACATTGTCGGGATTCTTAAATCCCATCTTCTGCAAAGCGGCACGCGTCAAACGGTACATGCCATCTTCTTTTATACTGATCTTTACCCACTTACCTTCCGATAGTTTACTCTGCTTGGTGTATCGCTCGACAGAAGACTTTACCTTAGCAGAAGAACGGGCACCCGACTTAGTCGAAGCTAATGTGAAAGGCTTCCTAACCGACTCTATGTCCATCTTTGCGCTCATTAGCTTAAGGTATTTGCCACCACGCAACACGACAGGAACAAAATCCACATCAAGCAAACCCTTTCCACGACTCACACCTACAAAAGTGTGAATGTTTATATCGTAAGATAGGCTATCTGCCCATTTCTTCATCTTAAGTGTTTCCTCCTTGCTCATTTCCTTCCATTCTGGATAAAGCAAGCGAACACGATAGTCAAAGTCCCGATAATCGCTCTCCAAGGGAATCACTTCTGAATACTGAGGCATCATACTGTCCAAAGGCATCTTGGTCCAATCAAGATAGAAGAAATCACCTTCCTTGCTTTGAACATTATCTTTCAATGGCAATGGGGCAGTCTGCACCAGACTTGCATCCAACGCAGACTCGCAACTGTGCGAGTAATGCATAAGCGTACTCTGTGTGAAGTCTGCAGACAAAGAAACAGCATGAGCATACTGAGTGCTACAGTATGCCATCAAACTACATAATATGTAAAGTAATCTTTTCACAATTTCTTTGTCATTTTACTAATAGCGGTTTACAAAAATCTATCACCTCACGAGGAATGGTAAAAGGTGTGTCCTGGGGCCTTCGTCAATCTTTGTAAAGAGTAAGATAAATCAATGCTAGCCTATTTTAAATAGTTTTGAGCTTCAGATTTATCTGTTGGTACCATTCTTGGTGGTAAGGTCTTTTTTTGTACTCGTTAGCAGAGATTAGAACATCTACAGCATAGAATTACATAAAAAAGCAACCACATTACTTGACGTTAAACTCCAACACCTTACGTTCTTCGAAATATCCTTCGAGATGGTCATCAATATGAACTGGTCCCACACCTGCCGGCGTTCCTGTATAGATGAGGTCTCCGGTCTTGAGGGTGAAAAACTGACTGACGTAACTCACTAGTTTTGTTACAGAATGAATCATGTCTGCACTATAACCGGTCTGAACGGTTTTGCCATTGATGTCAAGATGGAAGTGCACATCCTGAATATCACCAACCTCTTCAAGAGGAATCCACTCACCAATTGCAGCACTACCATCAAATCCCTTACAGAGATCCCAAGGCAATCCTTTCTGCGTTAGTTGACGCTGCAAATCGCGAGCGGTGAAATCAATACCTACCGTAACAGCATCTATGTAACGATGCACCCAACGCTCAGGAATGCTACGTCCCATATGTCCAACCCTAACCACAAGTTCCGTTTCGTACTCACACTGGCTGGTGTAAGCTGGCAGAAAGAATGGATTACCAGGACGAAGCAGAGCTGTATCACACTTCGTGAAGATAACAGGTTTGCCCGTGATGTCGGAGAGTGGAAGTTCTTCTGCTCCCTTCATCTCGTCAATCTCCTTGTTATATAACGTATGAGCGAGCTCTTTATTGTGCTCGCGATAGTTCATTCCTACAGCAAATATCTTCATTCTATTACAAAAGGTGTATATTTATGCAAAGATACATAATTTTTATGAAAATATTGGCAAGCATAATAAAAAAAAGAATCAGCAAGCCAAAGCTTGCCGATTCTATATCTATTCAAACGAATATAAACCTATTTTAATTCAGAGACTTACCATAAATAGACAAATTTCAAAAGAAACAATGCCATATTCTATAAGTAGTAAAACTAAATAAGGAGAATTTATGATTCGTCGAAAATTGTCAGTTTACCAACTATTACTCAGCCTTCAAGGTGAAACGCTTGAAGTCGGTGATAGTGAGCTCCTTGTCAATTGACTTGAGGTAGCTCTCAACGGTGAACTGCTTGTCCCAGATGTACTCCTGAGAGAGAAGGCAATTCTCCTTCAAGAACTTGTTCAAACGACCCTTAGCGATGTTCTGGATCTGAGCCTCGTTGAGGTTAGCAGACTTCTCAGCGCTAACAGTAGCGATAATCTCCTTAACCTTAGCAACATCCTCAGCGGTAATCCAGCCCTTAGACTGGTTGCTCTCCATATGATCCTCAGAATCGAAGTGAGCGGGGTTGAAGCCAGCCTTCTTGATAGCAGCCTCAACAGCCTTCTGAACGAGCTCAACTTTGGTCTTCTCGATTGCAACAGCAACCTCGTTGTCCTTAACAGCCTGAGAAACGCCACTCTCGTCGATAGCAACAGGAGCAGCAGAAGCAATCTGCATAGCGATGTTCTTACCAACGGTCTCATCCTCTACAGCCTTGCTGAGGTTCAACATGGTGCAAAGACCATTACGGTTCATGTGGTTGTAAGTAGCGATGTTATCGCCCTCGATGGTCTGGTAACCATCCAACTCCATCTTCTCACCAGTGATACCGCTCTGGTTGGTAACAGCATCAGCGATGGTAACACCATCCAGAGTAAGAGCCTTAACCTCATCCAAAGTCTTGCACTTTGCAGCAACTGCAGCGTCAAGAATCTTCTTGGTAAGAGCAACGAAGTCAGCGTTGTTAGCAACGAAGTCAGTCTCACACTTCAAAGCGATGATAGCACCGAAACCGTTCTCAGCCTTAACGAGTACACAACCCTCAGCAGCCTCACGGTCGCTACGCTTTGCAGCAACGGCAGCACCCTTCTTGCGGAGGTATGCAACTGCACCGTCCATATCATCAGACTCAGCAAGAGCCTTCTTACAGTCAGCCAAGCCAGCACCGGTCATCTCGCGGAGCTTCTTGATCTCTGTCATTGTAAATTCCATAGTCGTATGAATTTATAAGTGGTTCTAAAATGCCAACGAGTCAGCACAATAATTATGTTGACTCGTCGGTTATGAATTGTTTAATTAAAACTCAGCGGGAGCAACAAATTACTCAGCAGCGGGAGCTTCAGCCTTGGGAGCACGACGCTTCTTGGGAGCCTCTGCACCTTCCTCGTTCTCCTCACCCTCGCCAGCAGCGTCCATATCAACGCGCTCAGCCTTACGCTCCTCCAAACCTTCAGCGATAGCCTGGCAGCAAGCACCGAGGATAACCTCAACGCTCTTGCTAGCATCGTCGTTAGCGGGAATTACGAAGTCGATGTTGTCGGGGTTTGAGTTGGTATCAACGATAGCGAATACGGGGATACCAAGACGATTAGCCTCAGCCACAGCGATGTGCTCCTTCATTACGTCAACAACGAACAAAGCAGAAGGAAGACGAGTCAAGTCAGCGATAGAACCGAGGTTCTTCTCCAACTTAGTACGCTGACGGTTGATCTGCAACATCTCACGCTTTGACAAGTTGCTGAAAGTACCATCCTGAATCAGCTTGTCGATAGCAGCCATCTTCTTCACAGCCTTACGGATAGTGGGGAAGTTAGTCAACATACCACCTGCCCAACGCTCGTTAACGTAAGGCATGTTTACGCTGGCAGCCTTATCAGCTACAGCCTGCTTAGCCTGCTTCTTGGTAGCAACGAAAAGGATCTTCTTACCGCTCTTAGCAATCTGCTTCAAAGCCTCAGCAGCCTCGTCTACCTTAGCAACAGTCTTGTGCAAGTCGATGATATGAATACCATTGCGCTCCATGAAGATATAAGGAGCCATTGCAGGATTCCACTTTCTCTTGAGGTGACCGAAGTGGCAGCCAGCCTCCAACAGGGTGTCAAAATTTGTTCTAGCCATTTTGATTTTCTTTTTGATTGTTTGTTTACTTTCTTTGTTAATTCTTGTGTGGAGACTTCAACGTGAATCTTAAAGTTCCACGGTTTTGTTAGAATCAACCTGCGAGTAGTCTACATGCGTATACATTATACAAAATGCAGAATCTCGCCGGTTTAGATGCTAAACAATATCTCGATTTCGGTTCGACAAGCTTACAATCACTACGCAAGTAGTAAATCGTAAATCGTCCAATAGTAAATGGATTAACGCTTGCTGAACTGGAATCTACGACGTGCCTTGGGCTGACCGGGCTTCTTACGCTCAACCTCACGGCTATCACGAGTCATGAAGCCTTCTGAACGCAATGCCTTCTTATCGTCAGCATTGATCTTAACCAAAGCGCGAGCAATAGCCAAACGCAAAGCCTGTGACTGGCCGGTATAACCACCACCATTCAAAACAACCTTGATGTCATACTTATTAGCTGCCTGAACCTTTTCCAGAGGCTGCTTAACAACGTACTGAAGGATAGAACTGGGGAAGTATTCTGTTAAATCTCTCTTGTTGATGGTAATCTTACCAGTACCCTCGGTTACATAAACACGAGCCACGGCGCTCTTACGGCGACCCAATGCATTAACTGTTTCCATTGTCGTCACTTGTTATTTGTAGAGGTTAATATCAATAGTTTTGGGACTCTGAGCCTCCTGCTTGTGCTCTGCACCTGCATAGATGTAGAGGTTGGTCAACAAGCGGTCTGCCAACTTATTCTTGGGAAGCATACCTTTTACTGCCTTGCGAACGAGCTTCTCTGCACCGTTGGGACGAGCAAGAATCTCAGCAGCAGTCTGCTGCTTCTGACCACCAGGATAACCACTGTAAGTGATATAAACCTTGTCAGTCATCTTCTTACCAGTGATCTGAATCTTGCTGGCGTTGATGATGATAACATTGTCACCGGTATCAGCATTGGGAGTAAAAGTAGGCTTGTACTTACCACGGAGAATCTTAGCAACCTTACTTGCCAAGCGACCCAAAACCTGATCGGTAGCGTCAACCACAACCCACTCTTTCTGGGCCTGTGCACGGTTGACAGAAATGGTCTTGTAACTCAAAGTTTCCATTTTCTTCTACTGTTTTTTAAATTGTTTATAATAAAAATAATCATCGTGAGGTACTTTTCGCTGCGATTCACTAACCACAAAATCCTTTCATGCAAGAAAGAGCATTGCTATTAACACGCAGTGTGTGTGACAGTTACACGCAATAAACGCGTCATTTCGCCCAATCTCAGTCCTCAACGCGGGTGCAAAGGTACAACTTTTTCGCGGAATCACCAAAAAAAATCTCAATTTTATTCAATTACAGCAAAAACTGTCCGCACATTAACTTCTCCAATCACACAGACTTATACCAATCCGCCTAAATCAGAGAACTCCACACCATTACATCAGCCTCTATTCACGACAAAGCAGCGAGACCAACGCCTCGCCGCCTATGTTTATCATGACCACAGCCCCCTTTACGGAACCGGGCATTGGAACAATCATTCCTATTAGAACATCTTGTCGGGATACTGACCGTCAGCATGCAACTTAGCCAACTTAGCCACTACGTCAGGACGATCCTCGGGATAGGTAACACCAAACCACTTAGAAGTGGTAGGTAACACCTCACAAGTTGCGTCGCCACGCTTGATGAGAGTATCAACCATCAAGGGAATAAAGAATTCGCTCTTGAGGTTTTCCATGTTCTTGGGATCTGAGAGGAACTGCTTGAAGTACTCCTCGCTATACTCGAAGTAATCAGGAGTGAATCCCCAGAAGTTCATTGAGCAAGGTGCATTCTCTGCAACGGGAACCCACTCGCCATCGTCCTTGTTGTCTGCACGGTATGCAACAGTACCATCCTCAAGACGTGCAATCTTGGTACGCTCAACAACCGATGTGAGGTGATGGGTCTGCTCGTCATTCTCGCAGATACCGCGGCTAACGGTACCGCTCTCACTCAGAGTATTGCTTACACTGAAACCAACCATAGCATACTTGCCCTTGCTGCCCTCGGGAAGCTCGCTGAGGAACTTACCCATTACCATGAAGGCGTCGCGATCATAGAAATCATCGCAGTTGAGCACGGCAAAAGGCTCCTTGATAACATCCTTGCCCATCAGCACGGCATGGTTGGTACCCCAAGGTTTCTGACGACCTTCGGGAACGGCAAAACCAGCGGGCAGAGAGTCAAGTGCCTGGAAACAGAGTTCGCAGGGAACCTGGCCTTCGTACTTTGCCAGAATCTGAGTACGGAACTGCTCCTCAAAGTCCTTACGGATTACCCAAACAATCTTGCCAAAGCCTGCCTGAATAGCATCATAGATGCTGTAGTCCATAATACTCTGTCCCTGAGGACCCAGTGTATCAAGCTGCTTCAAGCCGCCATAACGGCTACCCATACCAGCAGCCAAAAGGAAAAGTGTAGGTTTCATGTTTTCTATGTTTTAATATTTTGATTATTTAACGTTCGCAAAAGTACGCAAAACAATTGAGACAAGCAACGAAAACGGCAACAATTTTTACTATTACATAAAAAAAGTATGGTGCATTATCGCTTATACACCTCGTCACGGCCTACTCATTACTCGTCATCATCGTCCTCGTCGAACTCAAAGATTGGGATGTCGCTGATAAACTGAGGCACATCCACAGCTTCTGAGGCAAAGGCGTCGAGCGAACGTCGATCCTTCTTCGTGGGACGTCCTGTTCCGCGGGCACGATCGACGAATCCGCTGATTTTCGACATCTCAAGCAATTCGTACTGTTCGGGAGAGGTGACATTCTCGAGCACCTCGGGAATGAGTTTGGCCCCTACCCTATTCTCGATGGCTTGCAGAATCTTGAAGGAATAGGTAATGGGCGGTTTACGCACGCACACGATGTCGCCCACTCGCACGGTGCGACTCGGTTTGAGTTGAGCACCACGAAGAGTTATCTGTCCCTTTTTACAAGCCTGCGAGGCAATGGAACGGGTCTTGAAGATACGAGCCGCCCAGAGCCACTTATCCACACGTGCTTCCTTATTGGAAGTCAGAACCTTACTGATATTTTCTGCCATAGATAAAAAGTGCCCGCCTTGAAGCTAAAGATTAATGGTTAAAGGTTAATGGTTAGAGATATTATACTTGAAGGCAACCTTATTTATTATTATAGTGGCACATTGCGAAAGACATTCCGCTCAGGCAGAAAGCCTTGATGGCATCAACAGCCACGGGCGTCTTCTCTTCAATGACCTTATTATCATCAGCGCTGAACTTACCCAGGACAAAGTCAACCTGTGCGCCCTTGGGAAAGTCGTTGCCAATGCCAAACTTCAAACGGTTGTATCCCTCTGTGCCCAGCATCTGAGCAATGTGCTTCAAGCCATTGTGACCGGCAGCCCCACCATTCTGCTTCATACGGATAGCGCCTACGGGAAGGCTTAGGTCATCCACCACAATAAGGATATTGGCGAGTTCAACCTTCTCTTGCTGCATCCAATAGCGAACGGCATTGCCACTCAGATTCATATAGGTACTGGGCTTGAGCAAGATGAGTTCCGCATTCTTCACACGTGTCTTCGCCACGAAGCCATAGCGCTTGTCTTGAAACGTAACGCCTTGCGCCTCTGCCAGAGCATCAACGACACGGAAGCCAATGTTGTGGCGAGTGCCCACATACTCATCACCAATATTTCCTAAACCGACAATCAGATATTTCATAACATCAGTATCCTCCTCAACTTTTTCACGACGGAAGAAAGACAGTATATTCATATAAAACGGGAAGACGGGTGACAGTTGCCTGTCGCCCGTCTCAAATCTTTATCTGTTAAGCACTGATTACTTCTTTGCAGCGGCAGCAGCAGAAGCAGCAGCACGGGTCATCTTAACCTGGCAAACAACAACGCTGGGGCTGGTAATCAACTCGAGACCCTCGAAGCTCAACTCACCAACCTTGATAACCTTACCAAGACCCAACTTGGTAACGTCGATGTTCAAAACCTCGGGAATCTGGCTGTAGACAGCGCGAACCTTCAACTTACGAACGCTTGCTGCCAACTTACCACCGGCCTTAACACCTTCTGCCAAACCGTTCAACTTGATGGGCACCTCCATAATGATGGGCTTAGTCTCGTTGATCTCATAGAAGTCAACGTGCAGAACGTTGTCCTTTACGGGGTGGAACTGAATCTCGCGCATAACTGCCTTGCGAACAGTACCATCGATGTCGAGGTTTACGCTGTAGATATGGGGAGTGTAAATAAGGTTACGCAACTCGTCGTTGCTGCATGCGAAGCTCTCAGCTACGGGGAGACCGTTCTCGCCACGCTTCTCACCATAGATGTTACAGGGAACCATGTTCTGCTTACGCAACTCGCGAGCAGCCTTCTTACCGCCAGCTACACGAGCGGTACCTTTTACGTCAATACTCTTCATTTTCTTTAAAATTTAAATGTGTTACTCTAATTAAGTTTTCTCTTTGCTTAATTTGCCATCACACGGGGAGATGTGCTCAAAAGCGGGCGCAAAGGTACAAATTATTTTTTGAACGAAGAAATATTTGCCCACAAAATAACGGTTTTCACAAAGAAAAAGATGAAAAACCGGCAAAAGCCACACTTTTGAGGGAATTTCTCGACGAAGATTTCATAGAACGGGCACGGATTTCAAGGACTCACTTCTCTCGACGCAGATTTTACAGATTTCACAGATTATTCCTCTTGTAAGATTTATCTACTTCGTGATCTTCGTGCCTTCGTGTGGCAATTTATTTCCGTATCTCGCTTGCCGATTCTCTTACCTTCTCCCCACGTTTCTCCGAAGTTCCTCCACGATTCTCCACGATTTTGTAGGGAAACATAAGGGACAGCTCGGGAACAGAACGGGGAAAAAGCGAACTGATGCTGCAATTCATTACAGCATCAGCACCTTAGATATTCAAGTTAAAATAACGCGTTAAAACTCCAAATCGATGTGGATATCCTTGTCGGCAGAAGCAGGACGAGGCTCGGCCTTTCCCTGATGCTCTTCAACAAAATCCACAGCCTCCCTGACAGCATCGAGCACCTTGTCAAAATCTTCGGGATAAAGGAAGATCTTATGCTTCTCGAAACTGAACTGAGGGTTGTCCTCACTACCCGAAACCATCTTCTTGCTTTCGGTTAGCGATAAGTAATACTCGCCATTTCTGGTCTCCTTGACATCTACATAGTAGATACGCTTGCCTGCTTTGACGGCACGCGAAAAGGGCATTTCACCCTCCAAACGGTCGTTTTGTTTTCTTTCCTCTGCCATTGTCATACTCATTTGCATTTTGCGAGTCCAAAATTGGGCATAATTTTTGAAATATCAAAAGAAAAAACGGAAAAATTGCTTTTCTTTGATAAAAAATGAGTAATTTTGCCCGTCTTTTAGAGAAAAGAGAATATATGGTAAATAGAGAATTGATACGATTGAAGACAGTTCAGATTGTCTACTCCTACTATGTAAATGGTTTGGATAAGTTAGGAGAACAGGGTGTAAAAACTAGCGAAGGCGAACTGCTTTTCAGTCTTGACAAGGCGTACGAGCTCTACCACGGCATGCTTATGCTGCTGCTCGAGATACGCCGGGTAGCCACTGAGGATGTCGAGCAGAAAAACCTGCGAAATCGTCAGTTGGGCAAGAGCGAGATTGTTGACGAACGATTGGCCAACAACCGCCTGCTTGAGAAGATAGCCGAGAACGAGCAGTTGCGCGAGTTCCGCGAGAAGAACAATCAGTTTTGGATAGAGGACGAGGAGATGGCAAAGAACATCTACCGCAAGTTTGTACAGAGCGAGGATTACGCCACCTACATGAAGAGCGAAGACAACTTCAGCAACGACGTAGAGGCAATCCGAAAAATGTACCGTAACTGCATCTGCAACAACGACGAGATTGCATCGGCACTCGAGGACAAGTGCATTTACTGGAACGACGACAAGTTCATCATCGACACCTTCGTTTTGAAGACCCTCCGCTTGTTCAAGGAGGACAGCACCCCCGAGATGACGCTTCTGCCCAAGTACGAGAAGGACGAGGACCGTCAGTTTGCTATTCAGCTCTTCCACTATTCTATAGAGAATGGTCCCTATTACCGTTCGCTCATCGAGGCAAATGCCATTAATTGGGACATGCGTCGTATTGCTACCATCGACATTGCCATCGTGCAGACCGGTTTGGCTGAAATTTGTTCATTCCCCACCATCCCAGTGCCCGTAAGCATCAACGAGTACATCAACATCGCCAAGGTTTACTGCGCTCAGCGCAACTGGGGTTACGTCAACGCCACCCTCGACAAGATTACAAAGCAGTTGACCAGCGAGGGAAAAATCATCAAAAACAAGTAAATAACTAAAATCAAATACACACAAAATGACAACAATGACAATTATCCTGCAAGCAGCAGGTCAGCAAGGTGGCATGAGTTTCATCATCATGATGGTAGCCATCTTTGCCATTATGTATTTCTTCATGATCCGCCCCCAGCAGAAGAAGCAGAAGCAACTTGCTAACTTCCAGAACACCATAGCAGTGGGCACAGAGGTAGTTACCCAGGGTGGTATCTATGGCACTGTCAAGAAAATCGACGAGGTAACCAACTGCCTCTATGTCGAGATTGCCAAGGACGTGCAGATCCGCGTTCTCCGCAATGCCGTATACCCCACCGACAACGCTGCCGACGCTACTGCTCAGAAGTAAACAAGCACGCTGACAGGACAGGACGGGATGGGCAATCAGGCGGATGACGAAAAGAAAGGAAGGAAACGCAAGAAGTACTTTGGAAAACGCACCAAGGACCTCTTCATCTTCCTGTTCTTTGTGCTGATGTGTACGGTCTTCTGGTTCGTTCGCGAACTGGAGGAGGCATTCAGCACCGAGGTTATCGTGCCCGTCAAACTTGTCGATGTGCCCGATGGTGTCATCATCACTACTGACGTGCCGCACGAGCTGAAACTGACCATCCACGACAAAGGCGTGGAACTCGTGCCCTTTATGCTGCACAAGGAAACCGACACGCTTCGCATCAGCTTCAAGTCATACGACAACCACGAGGCAACTGGTCACGGAGTGCTGCTGCTTTCACAGTTGCAGAGTTCGTTAAAGAAGATGATACCTTCAAGTTCCAGCATCCTGAACATGACACCCGACACGGTATACTTTTATTATAATAGAGGTGTACATCGTCGCTTGCCAGTTCGCGTAGCCGGCATCGTCGAAGCAGAGTCACAGTATTGCATTGCCAGCAAGAAGTTTACGCCCGACAGCGTTGACATCTATGCTCCCAGTTCCATACTCGACACCATGCAAGCCGCCTACACAGAGCGACTTAACATGACTGGAATGAACAAGAGCCGCACAGAACGTGTGCGAATGAAGTCCGTTCGTGGCATGCGCGTCTTTCCTGATAGCGTCACACTAAGCACCGAAGTCGACATTCTGACACGTCAGACAATGGAGGTACCCATCACGGGCATCAACTTCCCTGCCGACAAGGTTCTGCGCACATTCCCCTCTACAGTCAAGGTAACCTACTTGGTTCCTGCTCGTCAGGCGCAAAGCATTGACCCATCCAATTTCGTGGTGGTAGTCACCTATGCCGATCTGCTCGAGCATCCCGACAGCCATTGCCGTCCTCACCTCAACAGTATCCCTGTTGGAGTTAGCGGTGCTCTTGTGGATCCCGTCGAAGTGGACTATCTGCTTGAAACCGTAACAACGGAAGACAACGAGGCTTCGCAGTCCAAGAACAAGAAGAACAAAAAGAAGAGGAAAAAGAAATCATGAGTCAGGTGACGCCAAACAGATTATCCACGGCATCGCAGTCGCCCTTGAAACTTGCAGTTACGGGTGGCATCGGAAGCGGGAAAAGTTATGTTTGCGAATTGCTGACAACGCATTTCGGCATCCCCGTATACAACTGCGACGCCGAAGCAAAACGCCTCAATGTCGAGAGCAACGAGATTCGTCAGAAACTCATCGCGCTTGTTGGCAAAGAGGTATATGCACCTAACGGAGAACTGCAACGCAAGGTTCTTGCTGACTATCTCTTCAAGAGCGAGGAGAATGCCCAACGCATCAATGCCATCACGCATCCCGTTGTGGCTGATGACTTCAGGCAATGGACTCAAAAACAAAAGGAAAAGGGGCACAAACTTGTAGCGATGGAATGCGCCATTCTCTTCGAGAGTGGATTCGACAAATTGGCAAATGTTGTTCTCAACGTGAATGCACCTGTAGAACTATGCATCGAACGTGCTACCCGTAGGGACAATGCAAATGCAGAAGCCATCAAACGGCGTATCGCCTTGCAAATGAGCAACGAAGAGCGTAATATGCGTGCAGACTTCACCATCGTCAATGATGGAAATGAACTCATTCCGCAACTACAGACTATCGTTAATAAACTGAAAGTTGAGAATTAAACGCTCTGAGAGACAATAACAAGAAACAAAAAACAAAAGAAAACAAATTAAAATAAAAATAATATGCTTAAGACAATTCTTGCCATTTCTGGCAAACCTGGTTTGTACAAACTCGTATCAAGAGGCAGCAGAAGCCTCATCGTTGAAACCCTCGATGACAAGCATCGTCGCGTTCCCGCTTTCGGAACTGATAAGGTAATCTCTTTGGCAGACATCGCCATGTATACCGACGAGGAGGAAGTACCCCTCGCAACCGTCCTCAACAGCATGAAGCAGGTTGAAGATGGAAAGCCTTCTACTTTCGACTACAAGAAAGCAAGCAAGGAGGCATTGGCAGAATACCTTGCTAAGGTTCTGCCCAACTTCGATCGCGATCGCGTATTCCCCAACGACATCAAGAAACTCATTCAGTGGTACAACATCCTCATGGAGAACGGCATCAACGAGTTCGAGACCGCTGCTCCTGCTGAGGCAGAGGCTGCCGAGGAGGCACCTGCAGAAGCACCTGCTGCAGAGTAATCTCAGACTCTTCACGGTCACTTGATTTCAAGATGACCCACAAAAACAATTGACGGGAAAACCTTCTGTTTTTCCCGTCTTTCTTTTGTTTGTCTGTCACACCAACATACAGACAACCTATTTCTTACAAATGTTCACCACCGTCATCATTGCCTTCTCCATGCTTTGGATAGAAACAAATTCATGACGACCATGGAAATTGAGACCTCCTGCAAAGATATTGGGACAAGGCAGACCCTTGAAACTCAACTGAGCACCATCCGTTCCTCCACGTATGGGAACAACTGTACAGAAACCGCACGCCTCCTCGATAGCCTTCTTTGCGATATTGATGATGTGAGGTTTGTCCTCCAACTGACTAAGCATATTGTAGTACTGATCCTTCAATTCAACAGTCAGCGTTCCCTGTCCGTAACGTTCATTGATACGTTCTGCCGTATCAAGCAACACTTGCTTACGCATTTCAAACATGCCCTTGTTGTGGTCACGGATGATGTAACTTAATGTTGCTTCCTCTACAGTTGCCTGCATCGAGGTCAGATGGAAAAATCCCTCATAACCATCGGTCTTCTCTGGACGTTCGTTCTCGGGCATCATCATAGCAAACTCACTGGCAACAATAGCGGCATTAATCATCTTGCCTTTTGCATAACCGGGATGAACATTACAACCAGTAATGTGAATCTTAGCACCTGCAGCATTGAAGTTCTCATACTCCAGTTCACCTACCTCGCCACCATCCATGGTATAAGCCCACTGGCATCCAAACTTCTCCACATTAAAGAGATGCGCACCCGCACCAATTTCTTCATCAGGATTAAATCCGACACGTATCTTGCCATGCTTAATCTCAGGATGGGCTTGCAGGTATGTCATGGCGGTTACGATTTCTGCAATGCCAGCCTTATCATCTGCACCCAACAAGGTATTTCCATCTGTCACGATAAGGTCCTCACCAACATGCTGCTTGAGTTCGGGGAACTGCTTGACGGTAGTAACAATGCCTTTTTCTTTATTCAGAACAATGTCAGAACCATCGTAGTTTTCTATGATGCGTGGACGTACATCCTTGCCACTACAATCGGGCGAAGTGTCCATGTGGGCAATGAAACCAATGGTGGGTAATTCCTCGTCCGTATTGGCAGGAAGAGTAGCATAAACATAGGCATGCTCGTCCATTTCCACATCCTCAAGACCCAAATCCTCGAGTTCTTGCTTCAGGTACTTTGCCAGTTCAAACTGCTTATCAGTACTGGGGCACGCAACCTCGTTTTCTTCGCTTGATTGTGTATCGAAACTTACATACTTCAAAAAACGGTCAACTAATTCCTTGTTCATGGTTATGTTTTTTAGATTATTATATCACAAAAGTACGAAAAATAAATTACCCTACCAAGGTTACTCTATAGATAAATATGCCTGTCAATATGATTTGGATGCAGATTTCAAAGATTTCATGGAATATAATGAACTTTTTAGGCGAAAAAAGAAAAAATTTCGTATATTTGTAGCCAGAAAGAAACGTAGACTGAAACCATGACGAAAAAGCACATCATAGCCCTTGCTCTCGGAATGTCGGTTGGTTTGTCATCTTTGGCGCAAACCCATTCGCAAATGAACTTCCCCTCGCCCACGGAGGATGCAATTAACGCTGATTTCGTTGACGAGGATTGCATGAAGACCGACCTCTTGCAGATGTTGGCCAACTTTTCTCGTTATATGGTTAACGACTGGAATCCTTGCCAGGCACCCAATAGTATTGATGAGGCGTGCGGTTTCTTCAAGGGCGAGAATTCGGGTGGTTCGGACGAACGTGGCGTGCGTCCCAATGCCGACCTCTCCATGATTTGCGCTTTCTTGGTGAAATATGCAAAACCTGCGGGCATAACGCTTCCCGACGGAGTGACTTGGGCACAGGTAGAAGAAATGGCGATGAAGTCACTCATCTTTGCCTACTCCACCCACAAAGCCAATCAACTGAAGGTTTGTGCCGGTGGACGCTATTGGGGCAGTACGGGGAAGAACGATGTCGTGTGGGAATCGAGCCTTTGGGCCATGTCGGTAGCATATAGTGCCTATTTTCAATGGAACAAACTAAGCGAGCAACAAAAGGGATACATCTACGCCCTACTGAAAGCAGAGTGCAACTACGAACTTGAGCGCAACATCCCTACGGGTTATGATGGAGACACCAAGGCCGAGGAGAATGGTTGGGAGGCTGATGTCCTGGCTGCCACGCTCGGACTATTCCCCAATGACGAATTGGCACCAAGATGGTTTGCACGCTTACGCGAGTTTGCCATCAACAGTTACTCGCATATCAGCGATGCCACGAACACCACGGTCATCGATCCCGATTACGACAGCACGACCATTGCCGATTTATACCGAGGGAAGAATCTGTACGACGACTATACCTTGCAGAACCACAACCTCTTCCACACCTCTTACCAGAACGTGGTGATGCAGGAGCTGGGCGAGGCACAATTGGCGTTGCAGATGTTCCAGCAAGGACTTTACGGCAAGGAGAAATGGAAGACGCGTGCCTTGATGCATCACAATCAGGAAGTACAGGACAGCGTACTCAACTGGCTTGCGCTTGCCGACGGAGAACTGGCAATGCCCAACGGCAACGACTGGAGTCTATTCCTCTACGACCAGATTACATCATACTCTACACAGGCATGTTTCCAGCGCGATGCCAATGCCCTCATGCTTGAGAATCTGGCATACAAGTATATCAAGGCGCGTCAGCAAACTACCCCGGATGGAAGCTGGCTTCTGCGTGCCGACGTGGGGGCGCGACGCATGGGCGTGGAGGCACATCGTGTCATGATGACTTACCTGATGCATGAAGCAATGTCCACGAAGAACATGACCGCCACGACATGGAGCAACTTCAACGAAATGTATTCCAAGGCCAAGATACTACCTTGTCAGAATGTAGTGAGAGCATCTACCGGCAGCCGTTTTACAACGTTCAGTTGGAGCAAGGGGCTGAAGAGTTATACGGGTTATATAGCATCAAACTCGGTTGACAAGAACAAGATTATTGTCCCCTTCCGTGCTCATAACACAGGCAACATCATTGGTTGGTACGAAGTGCAAGGCAAGCGCACGGACGCAGTTCCCGTAACAAGCGGACGCTACATGTTGCAAGGCAACGGTTACGTCATGAATGGAGAACTCCTCACCAACGAGGGTACACTTAATCATCGCTTTGCATTCTACTCTACCCCTGGCAATGCCGTCGTCTATCTTGACGATGTAGTAGCAGAAAACGACGCCACCATCATCACCGAAAAAGGTGGTTTGCTGGCCATCTCGGTAGATGAACTGACAAGAACGAAACGCACTCTCTATTACGAGGACAACACTAACAAGGGAAATGCCCTCACCAACACTTGCACCGACGGTTCCTCGCTCACTACGTTCGCAAGTCCCTGGATGAACATCGACAACGAGGTAGGCATAGTGGGGTGCAACACGGGCAAAGAAATGGCATTCGGTGACCGACAGAACAACAACAGTATACTTACCGCCAAACTCTATCCTGCTTACAACCAAGCATCACGCAAGGTGCAGAAGGGTGAGCAAGTAGATGCAAGACACCTCATATATTATAGTTGCATAAGTGCCAACCAGACAAAACAGATGGCAGAAGAACTGATTTGTTTATCCTCTCTCCCAAACGGATGGCGAGGCGTCATTGTGCCCGATACAGATGGGACTGCATACCTGCTAATCTGTAATTTCCGAGGAGAACAAACCATCGTTGACCTCAGTCTACTGCTCGTCTCGGATACACACGGAACAACATACTCACCATCCAAGGCCGACATAATCAGACTTACGGGGAAGACCATTAGCCTGAAACAGGGTGAATCGTTCACAATGAAACTCGGAGGACGTTTGCAAAACGAACCGACAAGCAAGAAAAAGAAGTAAAATGATTGACAACATAACCAGAGACAAAATCATCGAGGCTGCCAACATCGTGGATGTGGTGAGCGACTTCGTTACGCTGAAGCGAGCAGGAGCCAATTATAAGGGTCTGTGTCCGTTTCACGACGACCGCACACCTTCGTTCATGGTTTCGCCTGCCAAAAACTACTGCAAATGCTTTGCTTGCGGAAAAGGTGGCAATCCCGTTGGTTTCATCATGGAGCACGAGCAACTCTCCTATCCCGACGCATTACGTTGGTTGGCAAAAAAATATGGCATCACCATCGAAGAACGCCAATTGACCGAAGAGGAGAAAGCGAGTCAGACGGAACGTGAAAGTATGTTTATCGTCAACGAGTGGGCCAACAAATGGTTCCAGGAGCAATTGCACAACACACCAGAGGGACGCAACGTGGGACTCTCCTATTTCCGTGGACGTGGTTTCCGCGACGACATCATAGAAAAATTCCAACTGGGTTTCTCACCCGTGCAGCGCGATGCATGTACACAAGCAGCGCTTAAGGCCGGTTATCAAGAGAAATTCCTCATATCAACTCCCGATGACCAAGGCATTGCCCATGGTGTAGGCATCAGCATCAAGCGTGACAACGGAACTTTGTACGACCGCTATGCTGGGCGTGTAATGTTTCCCATCTTTACCGTAAGTGGAAAGGTGGTTGGTTTTGGAGGTCGTGTACTCGATGCTGCCACTAAAGGTGTGAGTATAAAATACCAAAACTCACCTGAAAGTATTATCTACCACAAAAAGAGTGAATTATACGGACTTTTCCATGCCAAGCAGGCCATTCACAAAGAGGATTGCGTATACATGGTGGAAGGTTATACAGATGTAATCGCCATGCACCAAAATGGTGTGGAGAATGTGGTTGCTTCATCGGGAACAGCACTAACGCACGAGCAGATCCGACTCATTCGTCGTTTTACCAACAACATCGTAGTGCTCTACGACGGTGACGCGGCGGGTATCAAAGCCAGTCAGCGAGGTATTGACATGCTACTTGGCGAGGGTATGGATGTCAAATTGCTCCTCCTACCCGACGGACAAGATCCTGACGAGTTCGGTCGCAAGCATACGGCACAGGAATTCCAGGCATACATGAGGGATAATCAAATCGACTTCATCCGCTTTAAGACAGACCTCCTCATGAAGGAGTCTCAAGGCGACCCCATCAAGATGAGTCGGCTTGTCAATAACATCGTGCAGAGTATTGCTGTTATCCCCAACGAGATAACGCGTACCTTCTACATCCGTGAGATTGCACAGATGATGCAGTTCAAGGAACAACTCATCGGTGATGCCGTAAGCAAACAGATAAAAATCAACATCGAAGAGTGGAAGAAGGAGAAGGAGCGCGAAGAACGACGTGCCCAGATTAATGTACAGGGCGGTGCCCCAAGACCCCAAGGAGAAGGAAATACGGTCCATACTACTGCCACCGGCACCTCATATACTGCATCCGAGGCGGGTGACGTACCACCTCCCGATTTCTACGAATATGCCCCCGATGATCCTCATGCTCCGAAATCAGAATCGGAGAAAGAAGGAACAGTAGGATCGGGTACAAACACAAGCAAGAGTAAAAGCCAAGCCATTGAAAGGCTCATAGCACAAGCCATCATCCGCTCTGGCGAGAAAATCATCTGTGGCGTAGAGGACGAGGACGGAGGTACTATGCAGAATCTCAGCGTTATCGAGTATATCTATTATTCGTTGGAAAGCGATGGCCTCAGTTTCGAGAATCCCCTATATCAACACATACTGCAAAAGGGCATGCAGAATGTGCAAACCCCTGGATTCGTGGCAGAACGTTTCTTCATCAATGACCCAGACCAAGAAATCAGTAGTCTGGCTTATGACTTGAGTAGCGAGCGAGAGCAACTGAGCCGTTTTTATGAACGTAACTCCAGCCAACCCTCTGTTCAAGAGGAATACAATATGCTAATGGAGCTTGTCAGCCACTTGATTTCCGACCTCAAACTCTGCATCGTAAAACGTCGCAAGGATGAGTTAACGAAACAGATGCTTGATCCCAACATTCTTAGTGACGCATTAAAATACACACAAATTATGCAACAATTAAAAGAATACAAGGATCTTGAATCAAAACTCGCCAAACAATGTGGCGACAGAGTGCTTTCATAAACAATCAGAGATACTCAACAAACCACTAAACGGATAAAATCGTTTTATATATTGAGTTCTCTGTTACTAAAAATTGCAGAATCGTAATCTTTAACATATTATCACATATAAAAAGAAAAATACTATGGGACTTTTAGACAACATCGACCTCAATTCAGTTACCTCTAAGTTGGGTGACAGCAAAGACGTTCAGGGCACACTTAATTCTGTATTGGAGAAAGTGATGGGTAAAGATCATCCTGACATTGGCGGTATGCTCAAAAACTTCGACATGTCCAAAGCCGGCGACTTGCTTAGTAAGTTCAAGCGTGATGGTCTGCCTCAGAAGATGGAAGAACTTAAAGCTGCTATGGCAAAGTTCCAGAAGACCATCGACGAAAAGAAAGCAGAAAAGGCAAAGGAGGAAAACAAGTAACCTCACACGTCACTATCCTGCAACCGAGTATCCCTTCGGGACTAGTCGCATATATTAGAAGGCAAAGACGCAGAGAATCAAAGATTATCTCTATTTTTGACTCTTAATCTATAAACACTCTGCGTCTTTGCTTTCATACAAAGTACAATCCACACTTTCCCTTTCCGAACACGAATGACTCAATCTAACTCCCTTCGTGCTCTTTGTGCTTTCGTGTGAGGAAGTAAGATACCCGCCATAGGCGCTTTTTGATGCGTTTCCAAAAAACTTATTCCATTTATGACAGGACAAATCCATTCGCTTGAGAGTTTCGGAACAGTTGACGGTCCCGGAATCCGTTTTGTGGTATTTATGCAAGGGTGCCCCATGAGGTGTCAGTATTGCCATAATCCTGACACATGGGAAGTCAAAGAGCAATCCCCCGAAGTTGGAGGAAATGCAACCGGCAATGGTGCAGGACTCTGGTCATCTTCCGACCTATTATCCGAGGTTCTGAAATACAAGAATTTCATCAAGACAGGAGGAGTAACTTGCTCGGGCGGAGAACCCTTGATGCAAGCAACATTTGTAGAAGAATTCTTCAAATTATGTCATGAACAAGGCATCCATACCTGCCTGGACACAAGTGGTGTGTATTTCAACGAACAGGTAAAACGCACCATTGAGCAATGCGACCTCGTCATGCTAGACATCAAGACATTAGATGACACACTGCACCCCACCCTCACGGGACACCAGCGGAATCACAACCAGCAATTACTTGACTATCTTGAAGAAACCAGAAAACCTTTTTGGGTGCGTCATGTAGTGGTACCTGGTTCGACAGATGATGACACACGACTTTCTGCTTTGGCTCAACATCTGAAAAAGTACACACACTTGGAATGTGTTGAAATATTGGCATACCACACCATGGGTGAGGTAAAATACGAAAAGATGGGTATTCCCTACCCACTCAAGGGAGTTCCCAACCTGACGAGAGAACGGGCAGAAGAAATACGAGAGATGTTTCGTAAGGAGTTGAAATGCAAAGTGCAGTAAGCCACTTATAGAAACACAAGCACAACGAAACGAAATTTCATGTTCAATAGTGCGTTGAGTGAGGATAAATGATGAGTACATCATTCAAAGTGTGCCTCATAAGCCACCTTCTCACCTAATACCATGCTAAAGTAGCCAACGTTAGTTGATAATCTCGCTCTGTCTGAAGGGCCTTGTGAACACGTTCATAGTCAGAAGTAAGTTCTACATAATAGTCAAATGCAGAGATGTCACCACGAAGAAAAGCATCGTGCAACACCGTTGCAGAAGATAGAGTAGAAACACCCTCCCATAGTACCTGAGCATACTTGCGCAAACGCTCTGATCGCTGTTTCAATGCCTCGTACTCGCTTTGCAGACGTTGCAAAGCCTCATCACGTTCACTCTTACTTGCTTGCAATTGAGCCTTGGCACGTTTCACATTATTTTTATTGCTCCACAAAGGAACACTCATACCCACCGTGAAACCACGGAACTTTTCATCGGTCGTCAGTTCTGAAACGTATGCCACCTTCAATTGAGGAATGGAAGACGACTTGGCCAAGCGTACCCCGCTCTCTGCCACGCGTTGCTCTGCATCCTCACGCTCCCGAACCACAATCTGCATGCCCCTTGACATACTCTGAGGCATGGAATAGATGGTATCATTGAACGTAACAGTCTGTCCACCATTCAAAAGGCGAAGGCGTGACTGGCATTCCTCCAATTGCATTTGCTCATCACAGATTGTCGAAGCTAACTCAGCTTCGGTTTGTTGTGCCCTTCGATATTCCAATACATTTATTCGGCCTGCTTCATAGGCGGTCTTTGAATGTGACACGACTTGTTGCACATCTTTCCATTGTCTTTCGTGATGGGCAAGACATTTGTTGAGATATACCATGCCCACGAGCAACTGGCTCGTCTCAAGCAATACCTGCAAGCGTTGCTCCTCGTAGTTGATATCTGCCAGTTCATCCTTGGAACGTGCCATCTTGCGCTTCATGCCAAAGAGCGTAGCAAAGTCAAACGACTGACTTACAGAAAAGTCGTTACGAAGTCCAATGGCAGAAGGTGACCCCCAGAAGTGACTGTACTCAACCTCTGGATCGTCGAGGGTGAGACCTGTGTGATTATCTAACTTCTCTGCTTCTACCCCATCGCGCAATGCACGCAAAGTGGCATTGTTCTGCTCCACGCTAAGCAACACATCTTCAAACTTTTGTGCATAGGCAGGCATCAGCATCATGAAAGATGCTATCCATATCAAGAGTTTCTTCTTCATCTATTCTACCGAACTTTTATATTTTTCATCCACAATGGAACACTTCAAGAACGCTTGTACATCATGGGTACAATGAACATATTCAGGAGCGTACTGCTAATGAGACCGCCCAGCATAACCTTTGCCATAGGCGACTGAATCTCGTTGCCTGGCAAATCACCACCCAATGCAAGAGGAACCAAAGCGAGAGCCGAGGTAAGTGCAGTCATCAGAATAGGTGTCATACGGTCAAGCGAACCTTGAATTACGTCACCCGTCTGGTTATACCTGTCAATCAGCAAGATGCCGTTGCGGGTAGCAATACCGAAAAGCGAGATGAAACCGATAATGGCAGGGATGCTCAGTACACCTCCCGTCAACTGCAAGGCAAACACACCACCAATAAGCGCAAGGGGAAGGTTGACCAGTACGATGGCACTTTGCTTGATGCTGTGGAACTGATTGTTGAGCAAAAGGAAGATGATGAGTACGCTTAGAATGCTGACAAGCAACAAGGTGCGTGTAGCCGATTCTTCGCTTTCAAACTGACCACCATATTCCAAATGATAACCCTCCGGCAATTCAACATCGCTGTTAATACGACTTTGTATCTCATTGACTACACTACGCAAGTCACGTCCCTCCACATTGGCCGAGATGACAATCTTGCGTTGGGCATTCTCACGGTTGATGGTATTGGGACCTGTGGTGGAGCTAATGTCGGCGATGTACTCCAAAGGTATCTTCTGCCCATTAGCATCAATCATTAATCCACGAATGTCATTGATGCCTCCACGGTCCTCATCATCCACCTTCACGGTGAGGTCAAAAGCCATCGTTCCCTCATAGACCTGTGATACCGTCTCTCCCTCAAGCAACACGCTCACGTAGTCAGCAAACTGCTTGGGTGTTACACCATATCGTGCCATCAAGTGACGACGAGGCGAGATGCGAATCTGCGGACGCTCCACTTGTTGCTCCACATTGAGATCGACAACACCCTCCACACCGCTTATTTCAGATTTAATCTGATTAGCAATGCGATACATGCGATTAAGGTCCTGTCCGAAGAGTTTGATGGCAATGTTGGATTGCGTTCCCGAAAGCATAGCGTCAATACGATGCGATATAGGTTGTCCTATCTCGATGCTCACTCCCGGCAAAGAGGACAGTTTGTGGCGCACATCAGCCATAAGTTCTGCACGCGAACGGCCTTTCAAGACGAAAGGAGCCTCTATCTCGCTGGTATTTACGCCAAAAGCATGCTCGTCCAACTCTGCACGTCCCGTCTTACGAGCCACGGTTTGAATCTCGGGTATGCTCATGAGCAGTTGCTCTGCACGACGTCCTATCTTGTCGCTCTCATCAAGTGAGATGCCTGGCAATGTGGAGATGCTAATGGTATACGAGCCTTCGTTGAAACTAGGAAGGAAACTACGTCCCATGTTGGCAAACAAAACCACCGCCAATACCACCAACACTACCACCACCGAGAGGATGGGTTTGCGATGTTTTAAGGCACGGCATAGAAGTGAAGCATAACCACGCTTCAAGGCAGATACCCAACGCACATCGGCCTTGTCCTCCGTTCTCTGCTCCGTCAGGAGTGAACCGGAAGAAGCACCAGCATCACTGGTTTCACTATAAACAACACTTCTTTTTCCATTCAGGAAGTAACTGCAAAGCACCGGAGTCAGAGTCAGTGCCACCACGGTAGAGGCAAAGAGCGAAACGATGAAAGCAATGCCCAAGGGGGCAAGCATCCGTCCTTCCATACCATCAAGGAAGAAAAGGGGAAGGAAGCACACCACCACAATAAGCGTGGAGTTGAGGATAGGCATACGCACCTCGCGCGATGCATTGTATATGACGTTCAACTTGCCACGCAAACCATTCGTAGCAACATTTTCTCCTTCGCCATCCAAGTCTCCACTATGACTTTTCGTTTCACGCAAGCGACGGAAAACGTTCTCCACATCCACAATGGCATCATCTACCAACGAACCGATAGCAATAGCCATGCCACCAATAGACATCGTGTTTATGGTGAGTCCCATATAGCGAAGGAACAGGATGCTCACAAGAAGCGACACAGGAATACTCACCAACGAGATGATGGTGGTACGTGGATTCATCAGGAAGAGGAAGAGTACGATGATAACAAAGATGGCACCCTCTATCAATGACTCCTTGATATTACTGATACTGGCATCAATGAAACGTTCCTGACGGAAAATATCAGAATCTACCTTCACCTCCTTTGGCAATTGTTGCTGAATCTCAGCCAAGGCATTGTCAAGACGTTCTGTCAGTTCCTCGGTCGACACATTGGGTTGCTTGGCAACCGTCAGCAAAACGGCTGGCTGAGCATTATTGGAGGCAGTACCCGTCTTGGGCGTCTTGTTGCCAACCTTGATGTCGGCAAACTCATTGAGCGTGACGGGCGAACCGTCCACCACCTTTACCACAGTCTGTCCGAGTGCCTCCACATCGTTAGTGGCCAAAGCGCCACGAATAAGATACTCATTGCCATATTCGTAGAGCACGCCACCCGAGACATTCTGATTCATATCACGAACCGCCTCGACTGCCTCATCCACACTCACGCCATGATATTTCATACGCTCGGGATGCAAGGTCACCTGATACTCCTTTTCCTCGCCACCTTGTACGGATACCTGTGCCACACCTCCAATGCTCAAAAGGCGCGGACGAATGGTCCAGTCTGCCAAGGTGCGCAACTTCTGTCCGTCCGCTCCCGTAAGTCCGATGATCATTACCTCACCCAAGATGGATGACTGAGGTCCTAAAGTTGGTTGCCCCACCGTAGCAGGAAGCGAAGAGTTCACCTCCGCCAGTTTCTCATTGACAATCTGACGGTCACGATACACATCGGTACCCCATTCGAATTCCACCCACACGCACGAGAAGCCCGTGGTACTGTTGCTTCGCACGCGTCGCACGTTGGTCGCACCATTCATTGCCGTTTCGATGGGGAAGGTCACAATGCGTTCCACCTCTTCGGGAGCCATGCCACGCGCCTCGGTCATCACCACCACAGTAGGTGCATTGAGGTCGGGGAATACGTCCACCTCCATCGTAAGGGCTGTGTACACACCACCTATACATATCAGCAAAGCCGCCACCAAGATGGCCAAACGGTTGCTTAAGGAAAAATGTATAATCTTGTTTAACATAGAGACAGACGTTAATGACTATGACTATGCGCCTCGGGCACTGCACCACTGGCACCAGCTATCTTCAACTGGTACACACCACTTACCACGACCTTGTCACCGGACTTCAATCCGCTAACAATCTCAGTTTGTTCACCGTTCGAGCCACCCAACTTCACTTCACGTTTCTCGTACTCATCCTCGTCATGGCCCTGCACATATACGAAATAGAGACCTTGTTCCTCGGTAAGTGCCGTAACGGGTACCGACAAGACATTGCTACGCACATTGCTCAAAAGCCAGATATCAGCAAACGAACCCGGCACGATATCACCATGGTTCTCAAACTCAAAGGTAACGGGAATGTACGCAGAACCCTCGGTGGCAGAGCGTCCCATGGAAACCAGATGACCATTAAGCGCCTTGATGCTACGCACATTCTGTTGGTCGTAACTCATAGCAAAGTTTGCACCCGAAATTTCTTTCATACGGGCAAAGTATTTCTCTGGCACTTCGGCACGCAACTGCAAGTCACAGTTCTTGGTGACGGTTGCCACCAATTGTCCAACCTCCACATACTCACCTTGTTTAACGAGTACGCGCTTGATGTAGCCCGTGATGGGTGACGACACAGACGTGCCTTTTCCCTTACCCGCACCTTCGGAAGTCAATTTCTCGGAATACTGTCCCAAACTCAACCGTGCTTGCTCGTATTCCGCCTTCGCTTGCTCGTATTCTGCTTTTGAAACGATGCCCTCTCCTACCAGACGCTCCGCACGTTCGTAGGCACTCTTTGCACGCTCGTAGGCAATATGGTTCTGCGAAACTGCATCTCCACCCACTATGCCTTGTGCCGACACCTTGGCAAACACCTCGCCCTGACGAATGGCAACACCCTCGGACATGTGGTCGCGCGTGAAAGTCAGCACTCCGGCACTTTTAGCCACTACAGCAGCTTCATCGCCTTGTGCCTCGGTTACCTGTCCCGACACCCTGATGGCTTCCTGGAAGTCGGATGGTTGCAAGGTGACCACCTGCAAACCCGCAGCCTTGCGTTGCACCTCTCCGAACTCTATCACGCCATCTTCGTGGTCGTGTCCGTCATGAGCATCTTTACCCTTGTGAGCATCGTGGTCATGATCATCATGACCGTCTTCCGAGTGCCCCTTATGACCACACGAAAGCGTAACCAATGCACACATTATTATATATAGAGATTTCTTCATCCGTTGAATATTTCTGATTTTTCTAACTGTCTTTGACTGTCTCTAACTTCATTCAAGTTTCAAAAGTTATCGTCCTTCGCTCAGCGGGCTTGCCCGATGCTTCGCCGAAAGGCAGATGAACTCTTTTAAGTCCTAGGAATTACAACTCATAAAGTTTAAACTCACAAAAGCTCCTTTACCTCAAAGCCAATGCTCTGGATGGCTTCAATAACCTGCTCATTATTGAAAGAACCACTCACCGTAGCACTATTCGTCTGCAACGAAACTTCTGCGTCGGTAACACCTTCCACACTCATGATGGCCTTTTGAACATTGCTGACACAATGACTGCAATTCATTCCCTTGACAGAGAATTGAACCGTGTTGCCCTCCTTTCCGGTGGTATGCTCCTCCGATTCATCGTGGTGTGAATGATGACCATGAGAGTGAGAATGTGAGTGATGACTGTGAGAGTGACCATGAGAATGGTGACTATGAGAGTGTCCGTCGTGTCCGCAACTGCAACCCTCGCTCTTCCAGAACTTCAGAGGCGTAAGAGCATTGATGAGCAACAGTATCATCAAAGCGGTGCAGACAATACTGAACAAGGCAGGACCCTTCTCGCAACAAGCATCGACTACTTTCAAACTTCCGGTAAATAAAGTAGAAGGCAAACAATAGTCGATAGCCAGACCGAACACCACAGCACCCGTTACAATGGAAGTCAGGTAGACGATAAGCGTTCTCAAGCCCAGTACACGCTTGATGACCAGGATAGAGGCAGCATTGCTGGCAGGACCAGCCATCAGCAAAACCAAAGCTGCACCAGGCGTGAGTCCCTTCATCATCAAGGCCACTGCAATGGGAATACTACCCGTGGCACATAAATACATAGGGATGCTGAAAAGCAACACAAAAAGGATGCTGAGGATGGAATTTCCCTGGAACATGGCAAACCAACTATCGGGCACAAGGGCCGTGATAAGTCCTGCTATGATAAGACCAATGATAAGCCATTTGCCTATATCACCCATCATTTCAACAAAGGCATAGCGAAGTACAGAACGAATGCGACGTGTACGGCGCTTGATTTTTCCCCACAACGAGTGGTGGTGGTGATGATGGTGGTGGTGATGATGATGAGCAGACAATTGTGCAGAACAATTCTCGGCAGTTGCATACACAGCATTACCTTCAACAGAACCACTATATTCATAAAGCACTCCGTCCTCGTCGGTTCTCAATGGTTCGTCGTGATATGACTTATGATGTGAGCGGCGCTTTGCGTGACGTTGGTGCTTGTTGGCCTGATTGACGCACCAACCACCCATAATGGCGGTGAACAATGCCACGATGGGACGAAGGATGGCAAAGGGCAACCCCATCAGACTATAGGTTGCCGCTATACTGTCGACACCCGTCTGTGGAGTGGCAATGAGGAACGAGATGGTGGCACCTCGACTGGCACCTTCACGTCGAAGACTCATTGCCGTGGGAATAACACCACACGAACACAAAGGCAGAGGAATGCCCAGCAAAGCGGCAAAGAATACGCTACGCATATTGTGACCGCTCAGATACTTACGATACAGTCTGCTCGGCACGTATTCATGCATAATACCTGCCAGCAAAAAACCCAGAAGAAGATAAGGTGCCATCTCGTTGACCAGCATCCAAATCTCATTCAAGACATCATTTACAACTGTCATATCTTTGTCTATTTTTTGATTTACGACGCAAAGGTACGACATAGTTTTTGCAACTCAATTGCAAAAGTGCTTTCCAAGGTATTTTTTATGCGAAAAAATCCACATTCAAGAAAATAGTAATAGAATATTGTGTCAATTTCAATATTTGTAGCGGTGTTCTAACAACGATTCCCCGAAGATTCTCTACAATTCTCCACGGATTTGTAGGGAAACGTCGGGGAAACGTCGGGGGCAGAACGTAGAAACGTCACCCTTTATTTACTGCTTCATCAGATAAGCCTTGAAGCCCTCAAAGTCCTTGCCGATTTCAACGCTCTTCTTCTCACCCTTCATAAAGGCAGCTAACTTCTCGGGGATAGCCACGTCGCCACCGCAAATGCTGTCGACAACACCCTTGAACTTAGCGGGATGAGCAGTCTCGAGGAATACACCAACCTCATTACCCTGCAGGCACTCCTTCAAGGCACGATAGCCACATGCACCATGGGGGTCGAGTTGATAACCGGTCTCCTTCAGGCACTCACGCATAGTATCGGCAATCTGCTCGTCGCTATAGGTAGTACCACTGATGTCCTTGCAGATAGCTGCATGATCCTTGTTGTAGAGTTCGTAGATACGAGCAAAGTTGCTGGGATCACCCACATCCATAGCATTGGCGATGGTCTGCACGCTTGCCTTAGGCTCGTACTTGCCGGTCTGCAGGAAGTTGTAGAAGATGTTGTTGGCGTTGTTGGCGGCGATGAAACGCTTGATGGGCAATCCCATCTTGGTGCCGAACAAAGCAGAACAGATATTGCCAAAGTTACCCGAAGGCACACAAACCACGAGTTCGTCAGCCAAACCCAACTTCTTCAACTGCGCATAAGCATAGAAGTAGTAGAATGACTGGGGAAGGAAGCGAGCCACGTTGATACTGTTGGCAGAGGTGAGCTTCATGTGCTCATTGAGATCCTTATCCATGAAGGCACTCTTTACCAAAGCCTGGCAGTCGTCAAACACGCCATCCACCTCAAGGGCGGTGATGTTCTGACCGAGGGTGGTGAACTGGCACTCCTGAATAGGACTTACCTTGCCCTTGGGATAGAGCACGTAGACATGAATGCCGGGAACACCCAGGAAACCGTTTGCCACAGCCGAACCGGTATCGCCAGAGGTTGCCACGAGGACGTTAACCAAACGGTTCTCGCCACTCTTCTTGTTGAAGTAGCCCAACAAACGTGCCATAAAACGAGCGCCTACATCCTTGAATGCCAAGGTAGGACCATGGAAGAGTTCAAGACTGTAGATCTTGTCGGTCACCTTTACTGCGGGAACGTCGAAAGCAAGCGTGTCGCACACAATCTGCTTCAAGTCCTCAGCAGGGATGTCCTCACCGAAGAAAGCCTCTGCCACCTGGCAGGCAATCTCCTGGAACGACATGTTCTGGATGTTATCAAAAAACTCTGCGGGAAGCGCCTTGATGCGCTCGGGCATATAAAGACCACGGTCCTCGGCCAATCCCTTCACTACTGCTTTCTCCAAGCTTGCCAAGGGAGCCTGCTGGTTGGTACTGTAATACTGCATAATTCCTTTTACCTTATTTATATAAATAGAAACTGGGCGCAAAGGTACACAAAAACACACACACCACCAAAAATAAAGATACATTTATTTAAATAGGAAGCGGAAAACAACTAACCCATGCTCTGAAATACGATACGGCTAACCCTATTGTCTACTAAAAGAGAAGGTGCAAAACCTGTCCACGAACCACACAAGATGTGTACGAGATAGTACACCTTTTGACTCGCAAACGTACAAGACATGCACCAAGTAGTACACTATGCACGCCTCAAAGAGCAAAAACATCCTTCCTTGAAAAATGGGAAATCCACAGCATCAGAAGCCCAAAATACAGACTATTTACCCAAAATTGCCCCGCAAATGTTAAAAAAGTGTTAATTAAATGTTAAAATGGGCGCCAACTCTTGTTCGTATAAGGTAAATGTCATACCTTTGCAGTGTAATATTAAGGTAGTACACTATAACAGAATAACGAACCATGTTAGAAATTAAGAATCTCACATTCGCATACCGCGGTACAAAGGATGTAATCAGTGACCTCAATTTGGAGTTTAAGGAAGGCGGCGTTTACGGCCTTCTGGGTAAGAACGGAACCGGCAAGAGCACCCTGCTCTACCTCATTATGGGATTGTTGAAACCCCGCATGGGTCAGGTGCTGATGGATGGTGAATTCACCTTTGCCCGCACCCCAAAAGCACTTCAAGACATGTTCATCGTACCCGAGGAGTACGACATGCCCAATACCACTCTCGACAAGTATGTCAAGGCACTCAAGCCCTTCTACCCCAATTTCGACGAGCAGGTATTGAAAGACTGCCTCGGGGTGTTTGAGATGCCTTACGATGTCAATCTCAAGGAGTTGTCAATGGGCCAGAAGAAGAAGGTCTACATCTCGCTCGCCCTTGCCATCCGCACCAAGTTGCTCCTAATGGACGAGCCAACCAACGGATTGGACATCCCCGCCAAGTCACAGTTCCGCAAGGCCCTGGCACGTGGCATGAACGACGATCAGATTATCATCATCTCTACCCACCAGGTTCGCGATGTAGAGGCCATCATCGACCACGTCACCATCATCAATAACAATCAGGTTTTGATGAACGAGGCACTCAATCCCGAAATGCCCGTTAACCTCGAGGAACTCTTCCTCAGCAAGATTGGCGTAAATTAACACAACAGTCCAAACCGAAGAAAAAAACAAATATCGAATAACTTATCCACCATATTAAAACCATAAGAACGATGATAACTCAAAATTTCAAGAATTTCGCAAAATTCGACCTCACCATCAATAAGAAATTTTATCGCAACATGATCATCATGGCCATTTGCATAGGCATGGGCATCAGCGCCTTTGCATTCCTGGGCAGATGGATGATGTACACAAGTGCAGAGCGTTTAGTCGAGGCCACCGGCGGTGTCTTGAGCGCGCAAGACTCAGCACATTACGCCAACACAGAAGTAACCGACGTTTTCATGAGCATCATGACTTCTGTTTTACCCATTATTTTTGCCGGTTGCACCTTCCACACATTGCGCAAGAAGCAGGGTCGCATCACCGAGCTCACCCTTCCTGCAACCAACAAAGAGAAATATTGGTGGCATGTCCTCGTAAGCGTTGGCGGAGGTTTCTGCGTTACCCTTCTGGCATTGCTGTCAGCCGACTTGCTCAACTTCATCCTGCACTTGTTGGTATACGGAACCGAATATACATGTTCGTTCACAGCACATATGTGGAACATCATCACACTGAACATTCCAGAGGTTGAAATGGCGGACTTAATAGAAAAAAGCTATAATGGATTCTGTGCACATAGTTTCATAAACGCTATCCGTCTTTTGATTTTCACCGACACCCTCATGAACATCTGTGTCTTCATTTATGGCAACTCAATAAAGTATCACTACAACATCATTATCACATACGCAATCCAAGTTGTTGCAACACTGATCTTCATGGTTGGTTTCTTCGGATTCTTCGGCATAGCCCACAGAGAAGAATTCACGAACACAACAAGCCAGGCAGAAATGAATGCACATTTCTCAAATGTAATGGGTGACATGACAATCTGTTTATATGTACTGTCTGCACTCTGTATTACCATCAGCGCGCTCTGCATCTGGCGAAGCATCAAGCGCTACAACAACGCTCAGATTACAAATGTGAACAACAAATAAAAGTATGTAACATTTACAATAGGATTTATCTCAGAAACAAGTCCCTTCTTAATAAGAAAAAATCTAAATAACCCAATAAACTGAAAACAATTATGAAAAAGATATTAGCAATAATGATAATGATGGCGGGCGCACTCGTTGCCAATGCCCAGACAACCGTGAAGGGTATACTGGTAGACTCCATCAGTCGTGAGGGCGAACCCTATGCTACCGTTCGCATCTACAACGCCCAGAACCTGAAGCAGGGCGCTCAGCCTGTGGCCATGGCGCTTACCGCCAACGATGGAAAGTTCAACACCGTTGTCAAAACCAAAGGCAACTTCGTAGCCATCGCCTCATCAGTAGGCAAGGCTCCCGCCACACGCCCCTTCTCCATCAACGGCGAGAAGGAAATCGACCTCGGCACCCTGCTCACCACCGACCGGGAGAGCGTGATGAAGAACGTTGAGATCGTAGCCGTGAAGCCCGTCGTTAAGATGGAAGCCGACAAGATCAGTTACTCAGTTGAGGACGATGTGGACAGCAAGACCATGACGGTACTCGATATGCTCCGCAAGGTGCCTATGGTAATGGTTGACGGACAGGACAACATCACCGTCAACGGTTCAAGTTCGTTCAAGATCTATGTGGACGGCAAGCCCAACATGATGCTCAACAGCAATCCTGGCGTCATCCTCAAGTCGATGCCCGCCAGCATGGTCAGCAACATTGAGGTCATCACCAATCCCGGTGCCAAATACGACGCAGAGGGTGCTTCGGGCATCCTGAACTTCACCCTCGCCAAGATGGGCGGTCAGGGTGGTGCCGATGAAACCGACTTCAGTGGCTACAATGGTTCTATCACCGCCTTTGGCGGTAACCGCAACGTAGGCGGTTCGGCCAACATCTCAGGTCAGCAAAAGAAATTCTCATACAACGCCAACGCAACTTACACATACACAGACAATGGAACAGTAAAGGTAACCATCGACCGCCAGCAGAATGACGGTTCAAGAACACTCATCGAGACCACAGCAGGCAATCGTGTCCCCTACGTGGTGGGTAACATCGGAATGGGTTACGACTTCAATGCACAGAGCAGCCTCAACGGTTCGTTTGCCATCCAGCGCTACGGGGTGACCAACTCTACCACCCCCACCACTACCATGGTCACTCCTGCCATGAGTTTCGGTTATCGCAGTCACATGAGCACCGAGATGGACAACACCTCTTATAATGGCAGCCTTGACTTCCAGCGCTTCTTCGACAAAGAGCGCAAGAACTCACTGACCATGACATACCAGATTAACCACACTCCTGGTCACACCGACAACGTGACCGACGGTTTCGTACTGAACATCAATGCTGACCCTTACACAAGTGCCTTAACCACCGACCGCATCAGCAACGGCAAGGAAACCACCACCGAGCACATCGGTCAGATTGACCTGGTCAACACCCTCTCGGATCACAGCAAACTGAACACCGGTTTGAAGTACGCCCTTCGTAACAGTGCCAGTGACATGGATTACTATCAGGTAGCCAACGGCATCAAGACCTATATGCCCGACATGAGTACCGACTACGAGCATCGCAACCAGATTGGTGCCATCTATGCCGAGTCAGAGAATAGTTGGAAGAAGTGGAGCGTAAAGGGTGGCCTCCGTTACGAGCATACCTGGCAGAACGTAGAGTACAAGTCAAGCAACGGCAGTTCCTTCTCAAAGGACTACGGCAACCTCGTTCCCTCGTTCACCACTTCTTATTCCTTGATGCCCGGTTCAAGCATCGGTCTTACCTACAACATGCGCATCTCACGTCCCGGCATCTCTTACCTCAACCCCTACGTTGACCGTAGCGAGCCCACCTCTCTGACCTATGGTAACAGTGACTTGGATGTTGAGAAGAGCCATAACATCGGCCTCGTGCTGAACCTCTACACTCCCAAGGTTATCGTAAGCAGTAGCCTTCGTCAGACCATCGCCAACGGCGGTATCGAGCAGTACAGTTTCTTCAAGGACAACGTCCTGAACACCACCTTCGGCAACATCGTCGACCGCAGAATCAGTACCTTCAACCTCTTCATGTCATGGAGTGCAACCAAGAACACCCGCATCACCTTGAACGGTTCGGCATCTTACAACTACCTGACTTCCGACGAGCTCGACACCACTCACGACGGTTTCAGCGCCGAGGGCATGGTCAACATCCAGCAGACCCTTCCCAAGAAGTGGACACTCGGTCTTACCGCAGTCAGCAACACAAAGAGCATTACCTTGCAGGGCAACACCTCGGGTATGAACCTCGGCATCCTGACCGTCAGCAAGAGTCTCTGCAAGGACCGTCTGACCTTGAGCGGAAACTTCGTAACCGGTTTGTCAAAGAAGGGTGAGTTGCACCTCGACCAGTATGCAGAAGGCAAGGACTTCACCAGCAGTACCAAGATCAGCGTTCCCATTACCCGCTTCGTATTGACCGCACGCTGGACCTTCGGCAATACCAGCAAGCAGTTCAAGAAGCACGAGTCAAACGTACAAAGCGACTATATTGAGCACCAGAGCAGTACCGAGAGCATCGGCAATGCAGGTAGCCAGGTAAACTGATAATTACAACGAGAAACATATGGTTTTCAAGGAATCCAGAGCAATCTATCTTCAGATAGCAGACTATCTGATGGAGAAGATCCTGCAAGGCACATACAAGGAAAGTGAGCGCATACCTTCGGTCAGAGAGTGCGCCGCCGACCTTGAGGTGAATGTGAACACTTGCATGAGAGCATACGACTGGCTTTGCCAGCAGGAAGTCATCTTCACAAAGCGTGGCTTGGGGTACTTCGTCAGCGAGGGAGCCAAGCGCGCCATCCTCAAGGAACAGCGCGAGGAGTTCCTGAACGAGACACTCCCCGAAATCTACCGCAAGATGCAGGCTCTCGACATCTCGATCGAAGAATTGGTAGAGAAACTGAAACAAGGGTAAACAGGCATCCTTCATTATAGTTAGAGAAGGTAAAGACGGCAAGAAATCAGAAAAGTCAAGAAGTTAATCCGTTATTTTTTACCTCTGGAAACTATAATGAAATGCAACCAAATTGCACATCGTAATTGGCAAATGCCTTACTCCCCTTTTGTACATTGTAAATAGTAAATGGCAAATACATCATGTATTCAAAACAAGAAAAAACAGAAAGCTCATCAACGACAGTAGCAAGTACCACGACGGCACTTGCTTCTGGTCGTAAGATTGGCAAACTCATCAAGAAACACGAGAAATTGAAAGCAAAGCGCCATCCCATGTTCGAGCGCAACCGCTTCACCAAGTTCCTCATGTATTTTATGGTAGCATACTATGGAGTATGCATGATTATGCTGGGCGTAAGCCTGCCCAAACCATTAAGTGAGGTGTATCACGGTGTGGCAGGTTTCCATGTGCTCGACGGTTGGTTCTTCGTCCTGCTCATTATAGACTTCTGGGTACGCTTTATTGTGCAGGAGACTCCTGCCAACCAGGTCAAGCCGTATTCATTGTTGCCCATCAGTCGTAACTACCTGATGCAACGCTACATGCGTCGCGCTGGACTTTCAATCGGCAACATCTTCTGGGGTTTCTTCCTCGTCCCCTTCGCCTTTATGAGCGTGGTTCCCTCCGTCGGATGGGGAGGCTTTGTAGGTTGGCTACTGGGATGGTGGTTGCTCTTTGTTGCCAATAGTTATTTCTACCTTTGCATACGTGCTCTCTGCACACGCAAGATGTGGTGGATCCTACTTCCCATCGCCTTCCATGCCGGATTGGTATGCCTGGCTCTTCTGCCCGAGAAGAACGTACTCGATGCTCTCTGCACCGGTTTCATGTACGGTTTCGCACAATGGAAGTGGTGGGCATTCCTCATCGTCATCGCCGTCATTGCCTTCTTGTTCAAACTTAACGTTAAGGTTCAGGGTAGCATCCTCTACGACGAGGTAGGCAAGAAGGAAGATTCCCAGTTCAAGAATGCCAGTCAGATGAAGTTCTTCAACCGTTTCGGCATCGTGGGCGAGTTCCTCAAGCTGGAACTCAAGATGAAGATGCGCAACCGTGCGTTGAAGATTCAGTTTTATACCTTGATAGGCTGTATGCTCCTGCTCAGTGGATTGCTCTACTTCACACAGATCTACGACGGCAAATTCATGACCAGTTTCATCTGCCTCTACGACTACCTCGTTCCGGGCATGTCGACACTCGTTGCCATCATGTGCCACGAGGGCAACTACATGGACCTCCTGATGAGTCGTCGCGAGAGCATCATGGACCTCCTCACGGCCAAGTACTACTTCAACCTCGCCATCCTGCTCGTTCCCTTTGCCCTGCTCATTCCGCTCACCGTCATTGGCAAGATCAGCATATTGATGAACCTGGGTTACCTCTTCTTCGTGGCAGGCGTTCTCTACCCAGCTACGTTCCAGATGGCATACTTCAACAAGGAGAGTCTGCCCCTCAATGCCAAGATAGGTGCCAAGGCAGGAACCGGAGCACAGAACATCTTCACCTTCATCATCCTATTCGTGCCCATCCTCATCGAGCGCATCTGCGTATCCTTGTTGGGCGACGTATGGGGCTACTCAGTCCTCATCACGCTGGGTGTCATTGGCGTGCTCACACACCGCCTCTGGCTTCGCTTCACCTACAAGCAGTTCATGAAGCGCAGATATACGAATATGGAAGGATTCCGAGCAACAAGAAAATAATGGAAATGATTACCGCTAAAAACAAAGCAATATGAAAATTCAGATCAACAACATAAAGAAGACTTTCGGCGAAAAGGTAGCCGTAGATATTGAGAACTTTGAAATCAACGATGGCGAGATTCTCGGATTGGTAGGTAACAACGGAGCCGGCAAGAGTACGCTCTTCCGCCTCATCCTCGACCTCATCAAGGCCGACAATGGAAGCGTGACAATGGAACATGAAGGACGTGTCATCAACGTTTCCGAGACCGAGGAGTGGAAGACATGGACGGGTGCCTACATCGACGACTCTTTCATCATCGACTACCTCACTCCCGATGAGTACCTGCAGTTCATTGCCCGCATCAGCAACATCAGCGACGAGCAACTGCAGGAGGTGCTTTCACACTACGAGGCCTTCATGGCAGGCGAGATACTGGGTCAGAAGAAACTCATCCGCAACCTCTCTGCCGGTAACAAGCAGAAGGTGGGCATCGTGGCCGCTATGATCCTTCGTCCCAGCATCCTCATTCTCGACGAACCTTTCAACTTCCTCGACCCCAGTTCACAAAGCGCCATCAAGCACCTCTTGCAGGACTACAACAAGGAGACGGGAGCCATCATCCTCGTATCCAGCCACAACCTCAACCACACCGTGGACATCTGTCCCCGCATTGCCCTGCTCGAGAATGGTCGCATCATTCGCGACATCGACAACAGCGACGGTTCGGCAGAGAAGGAACTCGAGAGTTACTTCGAAGTAGACTAAACAGGATGGGGTGCTTACTGCCCCATTCCTTATGGTATAATAAAATTGGAGAGAAGGTCACGACCCTCTCTCCAATTGTTTTTTATGTCAGTTTTGCTTCTCGCAGGTGACCTTGATCCTAATATGTGATGACAGCCTCAAGTTCCTTAGCCTGAGCCACCATCTTCTCTACCTCAGCCAGGTTGGGCACGCGGTTCACCAGGTTCTTGACCTCGTTCACCTCAACCATCTTTGCCTGCAGATTGGCAGGAACACGATGCTTGAGTTCCTTAACGGTATCAACACCCGATGCCTCGAGCAACTCGGCAAACTGACCTGCCACACCATTGATGCGCATCATGAGGAGCGTTATCGCGCACTCCTGAAGAACATTGAGACAGCTCAGGTATTCGAGAAGAGTGAGGTTAAGGTATGGGAATGCCGCAACTGTGGTCACATCGTAGTTGGCACACAGGCTCCCGAGATCTGCCCCACCTGCGCACATCCTCAGGCTTACTTTGAGATTAACAGCGCAAACTACTAATGCCCAAAGGGAGAGATTCCCCAAAAGCATAATACAAAAAGAATGCACCAAGTTTTTCGGAATTTGGTGCATTCTCAGTTATAAAAACATCAAACATTCCACATTTGGTGATTATTCCATTCACCTTGACGAAGGTGCACACAGATAATCTTCCACTAACCACCCACACCT
>JAZUKS010000070.1:0-21188 GCA_045643405.1 Bacteroidaceae bacterium
AAGGAGATGGAGTCATCGCTCTTTGCGATGATCAAGAAGACCACCAAGGAGAATCCCCATAAGATTATTTCTGCATACAAGGACAACGTAGCCTTCTCAGAGGGCCCCGTGGTTGAGCAGTTCGCTCCCAAGGATCACTCAACAAGCGACTACTTCGTTATCCGCAACATCGAAAGCGTCATCAGTATCAAGGCTGAGACCCACAACTTCCCCACTACCGTAGAGCCCTTCAATGGTGCGTCAACCGGTACTGGTGGCGAGATCCGTGACCGTATGGGTGGTGGTGTTGGTTCATGGCCCATCGCAGGTACTGCCGTATACATGACCAGTTATCCCCGTACCGAGGAGGACCGCGAGTGGGAGAAGGTCCTGCCCGTACGCAAGTGGTTGTACCAGACTCCCGAGCAGATTCTTATCAAGGCTTCCAATGGTGCCAGCGACTTCGGTAACAAGTTCGGTCAGCCTCTGATCTGCGGTTCGGTTCTGACCTTCGAGCACAGCGAGAACGATGAGAACTATGCCTTCGACAAGGTTATCATGTTGGCCGGTGGTGTAGGTTACGGCACCAAGCGCGACTGCCTGAAGAAGGAGCCCCAGAAGGGCAACAAGGTGGTTGTAGTAGGTGGTGACAACTACCGCATCGGTTTGGGCGGTGGATCTGTATCTTCGGTAGATACCGGTCGCTACAGCAGTGGTATTGAGCTGAATGCCGTTCAGCGTGCTAACCCCGAGATGCAGAAGCGTGCCAACAACTTGGTTCGCGCCCTCTGCGAGGAGGAAATCAACCCCGTTGTCAGCATCCACGACCACGGAAGCGCTGGTCACGTAAACTGCCTCAGCGAGTTGGTTGAGGAGTGCGGTGGCTTGATTGACATGACCAAGTTGCCCATCGGTGACCAGACCTTGTCAAGCAAGGAGATCATCGCCAACGAGAGCCAGGAGCGTATGGGTCTGCTCATCGACGAGAAGCACATCGACCATGTACGCCAGATTGCAGAGCGCGAGCGTGCTCCGCTGTATGTTGTAGGCGAGACCACCGGCGATGCTCACTTTGCCTTCCAGCAGGGCGATGGCGTACGTCCCTTCGACCTTGACGTGGCTCAGATGTTCGGTCACTCACCCAAGACCGTGATGACCGACGAAACCGTAGTACGCACCTACGATGATGTAACCTACGATATTACCAAGTTGAACGAGTATGTGGCTCGTGTACTGCAACTCGAGGCAGTTGCCTGCAAGGACTGGTTGACCAACAAGGTAGACCGTTCGGTAACCGGTAAGGTGGCTCGCCAGCAGTGCCAGGGTGAGATTCAGTTGCCCTTGAGCGACTGTGGTGTTGTTGCACTCGACTACCGTGGCCGTAAGGGTATTGCAACCGCATTGGGTCACGCACCTCAGGCAGGTTTGGCCGACCCCGCAGCAGGTTCTGTACTGTCAGTTGCCGAGAGTTTGACCAACATCGTTTGGGCTCCCTTGACCGAGGGTCTCGACAGCGTAAGCCTCTCTGCCAACTGGATGTGGCCTTGCCGTAGCCAGAAGGGTGAGGATGCCCGTCTGTACAAGGGTGTTGAGGCATTGAGCGACTTCTGCTGTGCCTTGAACATCAACGTTCCTACCGGTAAGGACTCACTCTCAATGACTCAGAAGTACCCCAACGGTGACAAGGTTATCTCTCCGGGTACCGTCATCGTCAGCAGTGGTGGTGAGGTAAGCGACATCCGCAAGGTGGTTAGTCCCGTGGCTTCAACCGACCTCAAGACTTCTATCTACCACATCGACTTCTCATTCGACAAACTCCACCTTGGTGGTTCTGCATTCGCACAGTCACTCAACAAGATTGGTAGCGACGTGCCTACAGTCAAGGATCCCGAATACTTCCGTTCTGCCTTCAACGCTGTGCAGAAGCTTGTCAACGAGGGCTTACTGCTCGCTGGTCATGACATCAGCGCCGGTGGTCTCATCACCACCTTGCTCGAGATGTGCTTCGCTAACACCGAGGGCGGTATGAGCATCTGCCTTGATGCTTACAAGGAGGAAGACATCATCAAGATTCTCTTTGCCGAGAACCCCGGTGTTGTGGTTCAGGTTGCCGACAAGAACAAGAAGGCCTTCAAGGCTATCCTCGACGAGGCTGGCGTCACCTACATCAAGTTGGGTGTTCCCACCGACGAGCGCTTGATTCAGGTTGAGCAGGAAGGCATCGAGTATCAGTTCGGTATCGACTACATGCGCGATGTTTGGTACAGTAGTTCATACCTGTTGGACCGCCAGCAGAGCATGAATGGTTGTGCTGCCGACCGTTTCGAGAACTACAAGCAACAGCCTCTTGAGATGGCATTCAACAAGGACTTCACCGGTACCTTGGCTCAGTACGGTCTGAACCCCGACCGTTGGCAGTCAGCGAGTCAACAAGACAACAAGTCAACGAGTCCCAAGGCTGCCATCATCCGTGAGAAGGGTACCAATGGTGAGCGCGAGATGGCATACAGCCTCTACCTGGCTGGCTTCGAGGTGAAGGACGTGATGATGACCGACCTCGTTACCGGTCGCGAGACCTTGGAGGACGTCAACATGATTGTCTTCTGTGGTGGTTTCTCAAACAGCGACGTTTTGGGTTCTGCAAAGGGTTGGGCAGGTGCCTTCCTCTTCAATCCCAAGGCAAAGGAGGCACTCGACAAGTTCTATGCTCGTGAGGATACCCTTTCATTGGGTATCTGCAACGGTTGCCAGTTGATGGTTGAGCTGGGCTTGCTGGAGAACGGCAAGGCTACCGCTACCACCGACGAGGTTCGTCCCCGCATGTTGCACAACGACAGTCACAAGTTCGAGTCTTCATTCGTCAGCCTTTCTATTCCCACCAACCGCAGTGTGATGTTCGGTTCGCTGAGCGGAAACAAGCTGGGTATCTGGGTGGCTCACGGAGAGGGCAAGTTCGACCTTCCCTATGACGAGGAGAGCTACAACATCGTAGCCAAGTACAACTACGACGCATATCCCGGCAACCCCAATGGTTCGGACTACAGCGTAGCTGGTCTCTGCAGTAAGGATGGTCGCCACTTGGCAATGATGCCCCACTTGGAGCGCGCCATCTTCCCCTGGCAGAATGCTTGGTATCCTGCTGACCGCAAGATGGATGAGGTTACTCCCTGGATCGAGGCATTCGTCAATGCCCGCAAGTGGGTAGAGGCCAACCGCAAGTAAACCTCAATAAAAGAATATGACTCCTATCCAACCTTCCCCCACAACGGGGGAAGGAATGGGATGGAGACAAGCACTAAATTCAAATCACTCAATTTGGAATCAGAAACAAAAGATAACACGTCCCCAAACGCAACTGCCGTTTCCCCTCGGGAAGGACAGGGAATAGGGGCCATGTTCCGCACGTTTTTCCACATCGGACTATTTACTATCGGAGGCGGTTACGCCATGATTCCACTTATCGAGCAGAAGGTGGTAAACGAAAGGAAATGGGTGACGAAGGAGGAACTTGTCGACCTGATGGCTGTGGCACAGAGTTGCCCTGGCATCTTTGCCGTCAACATATCCATCTTCATCGGTCATAAGCTGGGAGGCACGAAAGGCGCTTTCTGGAGTACATTAGGTACTGCCCTACCCTCTTTCCTCATCATTCTCTTTATTGCAATTTTCTTCCAGCAATTCCGTGACAACGAGATTGTGGTGAAAATATTCCGAGGCATCCGTCCCGCAGTAGTGGCTCTGATTGCCGTTCCAGTATTCAAGATGGCAAAAACGGCTAAGGTAAACGCCTACACCATTTGGATTCCCATAGCATCTGCACTCAGCATCTGGTTGTTGGGCATCAATCCCATCTATGTCATTCTAGTGGCAGGCTTAGGTGGATTCTTGTGGGGGAAGGTAAAACCTAAGGAAAAGTAAACGGAAACGGTGAACTGAAATGATTCTATTATACTTACAACTCTTCTGGACATTCTTCAAAATCGGATTATTTGGTTTTGGAGGTGGTTACGCAATGATTTCAATGATTCAGGGCGAGGTGGTCAACAACTACCACTGGCTTAACTCTGGACAGTTTGCAGACATTGTGGCCATCAGTCAATCTACTCCTGGTCCTATCGGAATCAACTCTGCCACCTATGTAGGCTACGAAAGTGTGGTCAATGCCGGCTATGCTCCCGCATTCGGTGTCATAGGAAGCATCATTGCCACCTTTGCCGTGGTGTTGCCCAGTTTTGTGCTTATGCTTATTATCAGCAAGTTCCTGATGAAGTATAAGAATCATCCTTCTGTAGAGGCTGTCTTCAAGGGACTGCGTCCTGCCGTAGTAGGACTGCTTGCTGCGGCGGCCTTGTTGCTGATGACACGCGAGAACTTCAGCACACCAAGCGAGTCTTTTTACCAGTTCATTGCATCAGTATTCCTATTTATCTTTGCCTTCGTGTCACAAAAGGTATATAAGTTGGGAGCTATACGAATTATCGTAATCTGTGGATTGGCAGGAATCGTGCTTTTCTAATTAAAAAAGAAGGATTGACACTTAGCCTACGTACAACAGAAACCGCAGATTAGGCAAGCGTACAAACCCTTAATTATGAATAACATTAGATTATGTTTTTAGGCGAAATCATATCTCTCGTCGTAGCCGTCTCCTGGACGGCTACCGCTTTGTTTGCCGAAGTAGCCACAAAACGAGTGGGCCAGCTTACGGTAAACGTGGTACGCATGGCTTTGTCTCTCATCTTCCTGGGCATCACGCTATGGATTGCAACCGGACAACCTCTCCCCTCATATACAGACGGTCAGACATGGTTCTGGCTCTCATTGTCAGGATTTGTGGGTTATGCGTTGGGCGACTACTGCCTATTCAATTCATATATATTAATAGGTAGTCGCTATGGGCAGCTGTTCATGACACTTGCATCACCTTTTGCAGCACTTGCGGCATGGGTATTGCTCGGTGAAACGCTCTCCTGGCTGTCAATGCTGGGCATGCTTATCTGTATGATAGGTATCGGAATGAGTGTTCTGTCAAGATCAACTTCCTCATCTGGCCAAGAGGCAAAAGGAAAAAACGAGGGAAACAGATCCATCAAGCTCAAACTCCCCATCAAAGGCATACTCTTCGGAATCGGTGCGGGTGCGGGACAAGGTATCGGATTGGTACTGAGCAAGGTTGGTATGGCACACTATGAAACGCTCATACCTACGACTGACGCATCCGCTGTCAATATGATTCCCTTTGCCTCCACCATGATGCGTGCCGTTACCGGACTCATCTGTTTTGCCTTTGTCATGGCCACCTCACGACAGTTCCATAAGGTACCTGTCATGCTGAAGGACAAGAAGGCAATGGGTGCTGGTTTGGGTGCCGTTATTCTGGGTCCCTTCATTGGTGTCAGTCTTTCACTCATGGCAGTACAGATGGCTCCGGCAGGTATTGCGCAGACATTGATGTCGCTTACGCCTATACTCATACTGTTGCCCTCGCACTTCCTCTTCCATACCAAGATTACATGGAAGGACGTCCTGGGTGCCATTATCGCAGTTGCGGGCGTGTGCCTGTTCTTCATATAAAGGCATCTGATTATCCAGGTTCAGATTACGCAAGAAGGCTTTCAGGGCAGATAAAGAAGTTCAGATTATTTCTTAACCAGAAAAAGCATGCTACTTGCGTAATTTGACTCTTTTCTTTTACTCAAACACACCAAAAATAACAAAAAGACACAAAAACAAGACAAAACTTGCAATAAAACAAACATTTTTTTCGTTATTCTGTGAAAAGTATGTAATTTTGCACAGAAATGGCATAAACAACTAACAAATAGACAAAACAATATGTGCGGAATAGTTGGATATATTGGCGAGCGTAAGGCTTACCCCATCCTTATTGAAGGATTACACAAACTTGAGTATCGTGGTTACGATAGTGCCGGTTGCGCTCTTATCAGTGAGAGTACAGACCAACAAACAGATGCCATACTGAACATCTACAAGGCCAAAGGAAAGGTTGCAGACCTTGAGGCTGTAAGCGCAGGCAAGGACATCAGCGGAACCTTAGGTATTGCTCACACTCGTTGGGCTACTCATGGTGCGCCCAGTGAGTCGAACGCGCACCCCCATCTTTCACAATCGGGTAATCTTACGCTGGTACACAATGGTATCATCGAGAACTATGCAACCTTGCGTGAGCAGTTGACCAAGCGCGGATACGCTTTCCAGTCGGAAACTGATACCGAGGTGCTGGTACAGCTCATCGAGTACACCATGAGCCTGCGTGGCGACGACCTCATCACCTCTGTCCGCATTGCCCTCAAGATGGTCATTGGCGCCTATGCCATCTGCGTCATCGACAAGCGTCATCCCGACCAGTTGGTCTGCGCCCGTAAGTCATCACCCATGGTGGTTGGTGTAGGCGAAGAAAACAAGGAGTTCTTCGTTGCCAGCGATGCCAGTCCTATTGCGCAATACACCAAGAACATGTGTTACCTCAACGACGAGCAGATTGCCCTGTTGCAACGAGGCAAGGATATGCAGCTCTACAACCTTGAAGGTGAGGAGGCAGAGGTACTCGTCAAGGAAGTCAACCTCGACCTCAACATGCTTACCAAGGGTGGTTACCCTCACTTCATGCTGAAGGAGATCTTCGACCAGCCCAACGTACTCAACGACTGTATGCGCGGTCGTGTTGTCAATGCGCCATACTCTCGTCCCTGGGCACCTCAGGAGGAGATGAGTACCAACCCCTTGAGCGTAGTGCTGAGTGCCGTAACCAACCACCGTCGCGAGTTGCTTCGTGCCAAGCGTATCGTCATCGTGTCATGCGGTACCAGTTGGCATGCCGGCCTTATCGGCAAACAGTTGCTTGAGCACTTCTGCAAGATTCCTACCGAAGTGGCTTATGCCAGTGAGTTCCGTTATTCCGACTCGGTTATTGAGCACGACGATGTAGTGATGGCCATCTCGCAGAGTGGCGAGACCGCCGACACCTTGGCTGCCATGGAGAAGGCAAAGCAAGCCGGTGCTCTCGTATTCGGCATCGTCAATGGCGTTGGTTCATCTATCGCGCGTATTTCAGAAACCGGCGTGTACATCCACGTAGGTCCCGAGATTGGTGTGGCATCTACCAAGGCATTCACCGGTCAGGTTACCGTTCTTGTCATGTTGGCATTGGCATTGGGTATGGCAAAGGGTACAGTCGAGCAGAACGAATATGATGAGGTTCTGCATGAATTGGTAATGATACCCGAGAAGATTGAGAAGGTGCTCAAACAGAATGAGAAGATTGAGAAGATTGCTGCCACATACAAGTACGCACATAACTTCCTCTACCTGGGTCGTGGCTGGAACTATCCCGTTGCCCTTGAGGGAGCATTGAAACTGAAGGAGATTTCTTACATCCATGCAGAGGGCTACCCTGCTGCCGAGATGAAGCATGGTCCTATTGCCCTCATTGACTCAGAGATGCCTGTGGTATTCATTGCCACTCATCACGAGTTGTACGAGAAGATTATCTCCAACATGCAAGAGGTCATCTCACGCAATGGTCATATCCTGGCAATTGTCACCGAAGGCGACGAGCAGATCAAGAAGATGGTGGATGAGGTTATTGAGATTCCAGAGACCATTGCATGCCTCTCTCCCCTACTCACCGTCATTCCCATGCAGTTGCTGAGCTACCATGTAGCTGTGGCCAAAGGTCTTAACGTGGACCAACCCCGTAACCTGGCCAAGTCAGTTACTGTAGAATAGACAAGTGCTCAGGCGCACTACAAGCCTCATCTTGAGACTTGCCACACCAAGCCAGAGCTTCTTGGATTTCCTCATACACAATAGGACTGGTCATTTGAGTTTCATCACACTATGCTGAGATACATTATCTCTCCTTGTGATACCTCAGATGACCAGTCCTTATGTTTTCAGCACAAGGTCTGCCCAAACTATCTTCGCCAATCTGCCATGACGAAATTATCATCAAAGCTACCCCACATCACAGGGTGCTGCCTATTCTTACTAATATTCCTTACGCCATTGCTTACATAGCTGAAAATTTCTTTGGCCGTAATTATCTTGTCCTTATTGGCATCGGCACCTCCACGAAGTCCCTTTTCAAGATAAGTCGTAAAGAAACCGTTAACCATTCTTCTGTTTTCGATTGAGGTCTCATTTGTTCTTGAAGAAAGGAACATTACCACATCCGATTTACTATTGGGCGTACCATGATGATTTGGGTGTCTTTCTTTTCTTAATCCTCCCGACATACATGCGTCTGCCAGTACCACCTTTCTGCTGGCTTTGCTTTTACGGAATATGGCATACACATCATTATAAGACAAGCCATTCTTATCTCTCTTTTCCATATCGTATGGGCAAAAGCCACCTTCATAGCCATGTCCACTAAAGAAGAACACCACCATGTCACCTTTTTGGGCTCTTTTGAATTGGTCAGACATAGCTTTGAGAATGTTGGCACGAGTAGCATAACGTCCAGTCATGGTAATGACGTTTTTAGTCAGTCCTTTATAGATCTTCGCAATGGTCTTGGCATCGTTCTCTGGTAAGGTAAGACTGGAGATGTTCTTGTATTTTGAGATGCCAACAGCCACAACGTATGTTTCAGCCTTGACAGAAACAGCCAATGCAAAAAACAACATGTTAAGAACCAAGAACTTTCTCATTTGTCCGTCAACTTACATCCACAAAAGCCACATTTTTTGTCTGTACGAAGTACCCTGTAGTCTTTTAGCCCTATGAAATGACGACACTTGGGATTTGGGCATACATAATTGTCCATCATCCACTTGTTCAGATTGTCCATTTCATCTTGATACACAAAAGACTTCTGTTTCATGAATCCATACACCATCACCAATGCCGAAAGAAGGGTAAGGACAATCGTGAAAGGTCGAAACTCAGGTGGCAGAACAGCAGAAAGGATACCTGTTGCAGCAGTAAATAGCATCGGCATACGCACCAGCACTCCCATGCCATGTTGCTTGTGAGCCAATTCGCGCTTCTTGTCTTCATACTGTTTCCATACTACCTCCAAATCTCCCACCGAGAATCCTTCTGATCCATCAGGCTGAACAGGTCCAGGTGGCGGTGCCAATGGCAACAGGTCAGCTACCCTTACCGTTGTCGTACCACTCAGTTTGATGAGTGTATCGGCTTTCACGGTGGTTTTTACTACCTGCTTTCCATCCACAAAAGTGCCCTGCGCACTTTTGTTCAGCAGGGTGTACGTTCCGTCACCGTTGTCCGTCAGCCAGCAATGCTCACGACTTACAGTAGGGTCATTTATCTCTATTCTTTGTGTAGCTTTTGTCCTGCCACGTCCCACTATTATTGTCATACATTCTGATTATTATACAGTTCCTTCAGTTTCCGCAAAGCTTCTTTTGGCACATCCACCCTGATGGCGCCAGGCGTGTTCAAGTCGCTCAGCACCAGTTCCTGTCGCAACACATTAATGTGTATTATCATACGTATGTTTACAATCAGGCTACGTCCCAAACGCACAAAAGGGACAGTTCGTCCCTTCATTCTGTCATCATCAAGCATCTTCTCGATTTCCATCAGGTTGGTGGGTAGCGTCACATGATGCCCGTTCAGGAAATACACGTCCGTATAGTTCCTGTCTGCCTTGAAGTAAGCCACCCTTCTCAGGTCAACACGAATCACCTCATCGCGCGTATTGAAATAGAGCACATAGATTTCTTTATTTGCCATCTGTTTTCCCATTTTCTTTGTTGATTGTTATATTGAATAATCGATGCTTCAATGCATCGTTTTTTCTACCCCTCCGTCCTTCGTTGCCTTCTCCTCCTGCCAACATGCCTTTGGCAATCCAGCCAAGGGCAATGAGCAAGCATACCAGCAAGATGCCAATCACATACTTCTTTATAGGGCTCGTTGCATTCTTTTCATTGCCATGCGCAGCTTTCGCGAGTGCTCTCGGGGCACTTTTCGCAGAAATCTCGCGGGTTTCCACAACAGTGCCTACTACTTCCTCATCGCCGTCGTCCGATAGTACATCCGTCTCTTCGCGTTCTACTATGCCAATAGGTACAAGCCAGCAGGTGTAGTTATCGCGTGTCATGCCATTGCAAATGTCAAAGATAGCGTCACGCTTCTCTTTGTCGCTAAGCGAAGCATCTGCCAGTATGGCACCCAATTTATCGTTGGTCAGTTGCTCCAGCACACCATCGCAGCACAAGAAGAAGTAGTCACCCTCCTGTACATCCTCCAGGTTATAGATGTCTGCCTTGTACCTACGTTCCAGATGGGGTTGCATGGCACGCGTAATGACATTCTTTTGAGGGAAGTTGGCAGCTTCCTCTTCGGTTATCTCACCCACACGCAGCAGGTCGTTCACCAGTGAGTGGTCTGCCGACTGATATACGATGCCAGTCCTCCCCTCCTTCGCCAATGAGGGACGAACCTGATAGATGCGACTGTCGCCGATGTGAGCCACCAATGCGCCACCACGATGCAACACTAAGCACGTCATCGTGGTACCCATCTTCTTAGCAGCACCGGTATCTACCTTGTCCAGTTCGTCGTAGGCATACGCCAAAGCCTCCTCAAACATAGATTTCGTCACAACACCATCTTTGGCAGCATGATCGGTAAGATATGTGCCAAGGGCCGTTGCAGCCGTTTGGCTGGCCACTTCACCGCTGTCCTGACCGCCCACACCGTCGCACATGATGAACACACGCTGCCTTGTGTCCACCGTCTCGGGCTTAGGCCACAGATAATCTTCCTGATTATCCTTCTTTCCTATCTCAGTAAACCACTGAGGTTGTCTTATCTGTATCTTCATACTATCCTTGTTGCTTCCTCGTCTGTTTCTTCCAAGATGACATCTGTCTTGCCTAATGTCAGACGGTCACCAAATTTCAGTATCAGTATTTCATCACGCTTTATGTCCTTACCATTCAGCTTGATGATGTTCTTCGCTCCAATCTCCACCAAGTGGTGTTCTATGCCATGGGGAGTCTTCACTACATCAATCTGTACATGGCGGCGACTCATATACACATCTTTGTAATTATCGTTGCCAATCTGCATATCAGCCGTTCCCGTCTGTGCCAATCGTCCCAACACCTGACTGCCAATATGCAACTCGCATATTTGCCCGGTCTGCACGATACGCATCTGTCCGGTATCATTTTTCATCTGCTGCGCAAAAGAGCCAGGCAGACGGGTGGCATCATCGCTGGCACCCTGACCGCCTTTTCCTGCATTTCCCATCTGATACACGCTGACCTTTGCCTTGTACTTGCAGATGGGGCAAGACAGCATTTTATCCTGTATGTCAGGCGCATCTTGTATAGCAAGACGCGACTGGCAATTCGGGCATACAACTGATATTGTACTCATGTATTATAAATTAAGAGTTAAGAGTTAAAAATTAAAATTTAGCCACTATCCCCCTCCCCCTTTGGGGGGAGCCGGAGGGGGCCATGAACTAAACAATGTTTGCATCGTTTACATAGTCGGGCATATTGTCATCACATTCACATGATGCAGGCTCATCCAAAGAAGCCATTCCATATCCGCCCTCAGTCTCCACAATCTCACATTGCTCACCCGTCTGTATATTAGTCGCTACTGCCATCTCTCCATGTTCATGTGCTTCTTCCACGTATGCTTTCACGGCCTGTACCGTTGATATTCCTTCGTGGCTCACGCCGTGCCACTCGTTGTTCTGAATGGTTCCGTCATGATTATCATCATACACAACATAATCAACCGTTCCGTCCGTTTCCACATCAACCAACATCGCTGCGTCATCACCCAGCTGCACCCCCACGAATGTAGCTACGCCACCCATGCCGTTGTCATCTACAGCCACACCTACCACATGCACCTCATCATCCTGAGCAGCAGGTTCGGGCGTAGCAGCAACCACATTAGCATCTTCTGGAGCTGCAGGTATTTCCTCCTGTTGTGGAGCAGCAGTCTCAACCTTCACCGTCACCACATGCTCAACAACGGTATGCTGTGGCTCTGGGTCAACGCTTGCCTTCACCTCCTCTACCTGGGCAACCTCTTCAGAGGCCTCATCCTGACCTTCTTCAGCATTTACCTCAGCCTCTTCAAGTTCTTCCACATCTTCTGCCGAAGCCTCATATATCTTTCCTGCAGCCAAGACTGCACCAGTACCTATGGCAGCACCAGCGGCAGTAGCAGCAAAGCGTGCGCCCATGCCAGTCCCCTTCTTCTTCTCAGCACTCTCTTCCTGCTTATTCACTTGCTTCATGTCGTTCTCTGGATTCAGAACTTTGGTCTCTTCGTTCATCATAATTGTATTGTTTTTGTGGTTAATAATTTATTTTCTTGATGCAAAGGTAAACACTTATTTGGGGATGCCCACCACCTCAACTCGCATAAAGGACGAAGCATCGGGGTTAAGGGACGAAGCTGCTTAATGCCTTCTATTTCATTGCGACTATAGGCATGTTTCATTACCAATGCATAAGGGTTCTTAAATAACTTGTTAATTCATCAGCCATTTTTGTATGCTGCTTCAGCGATGGATGATGGCAAGTGCCATATCCTAAACTTCCATCTGCTGGAGTAAAGTCAAAACGAAACACATTAGTCTCACCACCTTCCTTTATTATCTTCTGGGTCTTGTTTAAAACATAAAGAATATTCTCCAAATGTTCTCCTGTACACATGGGGCCTGATAACAAAACTATTTTAGCATTGCCATATCTACTCCTTGTTTCACGAACGAACTCTATGAAGGCATCTGTTAATTCTTCCTTGTCAAATTTAGGCATCGCCGAATCGTTTGTACCCAAGTTTATACACACAACATCTGGCACATTTTTGTCAAATTTCCACAATTCTGCATCATCCTTTTTAGTAAACAATGTATAAGGATAGCAAGTCCGTAAATTGTGAAAGATGCCTCCTCCCACCAAATAGCGATCATAATGTAAGCATATCCCAGAGCGAGCGGTCAATAAACATTGGGATTTCAACCTGCGAGCGGTTTGAAGGGCAAAAGAATAATATGCATTATTTACTTCTTGACATGGCATATATTTCTCTTCACTAAAATCTTCAACACCATAACCACATGTAATACTATCACCAATAAATTCTATTTTTCGTCTTGGAATTTCACGATTCTTCTTTATCTTACCACGGCTATCGAACAACAACCCACGAAACACAACAACACCTTTCTCTCCTTCGTTGCAATACGTAATACACAGCTTATGCCTTCTTCGGGGCAAGTCAGATTCTATTTCTGTTATTCCTTCATTACTATGACACTTTATCTTATAGGGTGCTCTGTCATCAATCTCAATCATAAAATACCCACTTCGTGGAGTTACTTCCATTGCAACATAACAACCAACAAACTCGGTTTGTATCTGCACACCAGGAAGGCAGAATCGCACAGCACCTGTTTCATCATGCTCCACACGACCCACATACGTAATTTCAGGACAGCTGCTATCTATCCGTTTGAGTTTACCATCACCATGCCGGAACTTACGAGAAATATAATCTATGAGTTTTCTCATCATAAACATTTAATCTGACATTATTTTATCTTTACATTACATTATTCAAAGTTCATTCATACCTTGAGTTATTTCGCAAGACGAAGTCCAACATAATAAAAACGTTTACTTGGCTCATTAGACATTCTAAACGTAACACGACAATACTTTGGTGAATTGCTATGCACGCATCCTCCACGTCTTATACGACCAGTTCCTGAACTTGGGCCAATCGGATCATTTTGATCGTTTTTACTATAATTTCCATACCAATCTTGACACCATTCATAGACATTCCCACTCATATCATACAATCCTAATTCATTGGGGAGTTTTTGTCCTACATCTTGGATGTTACTCGCAGAATTCTCTTGCAACCACGCTACTTCATCATACTTATCACTTCCACTATACTGATACTTCTGACTTAGATTGCCACCTTTTGCAGCAAACTCCCACTCTGCCTCTGTGGGAAGACGAAAATGCTGACCTGTCAATTGGTTTAGTGTATCAATGAATGCTTGAGCATCATTCCAACTAATACCATCAACTGGTTTTCTTTCACCTTTCTTCGAGGAAGGGTTATTACCCATTACGGCTTCCCACAAATCTTGAGTCACCTCGTATTTTCCAATGAGATAATCATTAGTGATTGTAACATAATGAGTAGGGGCCTCTCTTTTTTCAACTGCATAAGGCGATTGTTTTCGTGTAGCACCCATCTCGAAACGTCCCTTATTGACGCGTACAAATTCGTAATTTATACTATCATTTACTATTAAGGTATCATTTCTAAAAACAGCTCTTCCATTATCACCTTCCTTGATTTCTATACTATCAGCTACTTTCTCAACAGATGACGTATCAGGGGCAATTATAGTTTTATTGCGACAACACTTATAGATCACTAAAGCAATGACAATAAGCGCAATAACAGTAATAGGTATCCACATCATGTTTTTCTTTGCACCAGGACACAGGTCTTCCATAAAGGAACCTGCGTTTTTCATCCTATCTTTCTTACGTCCTTCCATTGCCTTGCATACAACGTCAATGACATTCTTACTCACACCTTTTGCATTCAGTTCATCTACAGGCACACCATCTTCATAAATATCGGATGCGCTTGGGGGAGTTGTGCCTGTAAGCAGCTTAAAGAAAGTGGCACCTAAAGCATAAATGTCCGTCTCGGGCGAGAACTCACCCACACCACCCTGTTTATATAGTTCCATAGGTGCATAACCTTCGCTAACACCCACGGGCGTAGTACTGGTCTGGTTACCAGTAATAGCATCATATTGCTTCGAGAGACCGAAATCAATGAGCACAACCTCATCCTTCTCGTTGAGCATGATGTTGGCTGGTTTGATGTCAAGGTGGTTCATCTTCTGCTGATGGATATACTCAAGAGCATTGGCAACCTGCAAGATGTAACGCGTAGCAACTGGTTCCGACAGATAGCCTTCGCGCTTTACCTTTTCTGCCAATGAGCCATTCTCAATGTATTCCATTACATAATAAGCCGTACCATTCTCCTCAAAGACATCTATGATGCGTACAATGTTGGGATGGTTCAATCTTGCAATGTTGCGCGCCTCCTTCAGGAACTTCTCACGGAAACGATTCACCATCGTTACATTTCCCGAAGTTCCAAGCGTCTGTAAGGTTTCAGTTTCATCACGCTCGCAGAGTTCCTTCATGAAGAACTCTTTGATTGCCACTTTGCGTTCAAGTCCACTTTGCATGGCAAGGTAGGTTATTCCGAATCCGCCTTGACCAAGTATACTCAGTATCTTATATCGTCCTCTTTGAAGAGAACTATTGGGTTGTAGAGTTTGCATGGTTTATCGTAAATTCATTTATTATAAGGTCAATATCCACTTCCAGACCGGGACGATTTCTATTGTCAGCCCGTCTTGTTCAATGACGCCCTCGTCTTCGCAGGTGACGATGACAGCCTTGCTCAGCGGGAATGCTGCATTCAGTTTAACAAGCGCACGTACTTCGCGGTCAAGGGTATCTACGTCGCTCATACGATAGCAGGCCTGGACAGCAATCCCCTCGCCCAGAACGTAAAAGTCCACCTCCACATTTCTGTTGTAGTAGTGCAAGTCATCGCCATATTTCTTGTATAGGCTGACGGCACAGAGGTTTTCCAACAAGGCCGTTTCGGGTTTGCTCAGGAATAGATGCAGGATGCCATTATCCACGAAATAATGCTTCTTCACCGTCTCCTTTTCGACAAACTTGGAGGCGTAGTTGTCAAGCGATATCAGCAAGCATGACTCTTGCAGATACCTCACATACTCCATCACGGTCGAGGGGCTGCACGTCACACCCGTCGATTTGACCAGATTGCACAAACGGTTCAGCGAGCAAGGTTGCATGACGCTCTCTGCCAGACGTCGTATGCATAGGCGCAGTGCATCCTCGTTCTTTATCTTATGACGGACGAGAAGGTCGTTGAAGAATATACGGTTAAACAAGCTGTTAAGCCAGATTCGCTTCTCGTGGAATCGGATAAGCTCAGGAAAGCCTCCCCAGTCAAGATAAGTACGAAAATGGCGTTGTATCTCGTTGGCCTTCCGTCCGTACTGCCATCCCTTTTGCAGCGTTACGTCTTGTGCCCTCAAGTATTCCTCGAAACTGAACGGAAACACCTTGACGTCAAGATAGCGACCGCCAAGCACTGTCTCTATGTCGCGACTGAGCATCTTGGCGTTGCTGCCTGTGACGTAAACGCGGTACTTCTGGTTGGCCAGTCTTCGGGCAAAGTTGGCCCATCCCTCCACATTCTGTATCTCGTCAAAGAAGAATATCGGTTGTCCTTCGTACATGCTATGGTAGGCCTGAAGGATGAGTTCAAAGTCGCTGGCCGACATGCCCAAAAGGCGCTCATCGTCAAAATTGACATACACGATTTCCTCCAGCTTCGTACCCTTCGTCAGTAAATACTGCATCTGCTGATAGAGCAGATACGACTTGCCTGCCTGCCTCACTCCCACAAAGACGTAGTTGCCATACTCCTCCATGGGTATGGCGCGCTTCACGAGAGGGATGCCACCAATGAATTCCTGTCCTTCTGCGATTATCGTTCGGAATAGTTCTTTATCCATATTATTAATATTGTGTGAATCGCTGCAAAGGTAATTATTTTATTCGGCGCCACAAAACAAATGCAACAAAATCTATTCGGTAGTAGCGAATAAATACACTACACTTCGAAACGGCACACAGCGCAACCGGCTTCACCGGTATTTATATTTGAGTCTCCTCGATAATTCTTTTCGGGGCTGCTCCGCTTAGCCCCTCTTTGAATTATCTTCAAGAATCTCATTCTTGCTTAGAACTTCAGGGTGAGCGAAAACTCGAAACAGCAAGTTATTACTTGGAGAGAGCCAGGCGTAGGCCAAGGATGTTGTCCTCGTGGCCGGGGGTGTCGGCGTTGCGATTCGACACACGGCAGCCCCTCGCATTGTTGAACCAACTACCGCCACGTCTCACGCGAAAAGACCCGCTGCTGGCCTCTGTGGGATTTGTCTGTACGTTGCTGCTATAATAACCATACCAATCACTACACCACTCCCACACATTTCCACTCATGTCATAGATGCCGAGTTCGTTGGACGCTTTCATGCCGACATCATGGGTAGTTCCACCTGAATTGTCACCAAACCATGCGATATTGTTTATGTTGTTACTTCCGCTATACTTGTATCCTCGGCTCTTATTACCTCCTCTTGCTGCAAACTCCCACTCTGTTTCTGTGGGCAAACGGTAATATTTTCCCGTGATGCTATTGAGTTTAGAGATGAACTTCATACAATCAACCCAACTCACACATTCCACAGGTTTTTTTGTGCCTTTGAATTCTGAAGGATTGCTACCCATTACGGCTTGCCAAAGTTCCTGAGTCACCTCATATTTACAAATATAGAAATCACTTACAGTTACTTGATGAGTGGGCTTTTCGTCACCTAATGCATCTGAACCTTGCTCCGCAGTGGCACCCATTGTAAAAGTACCACCTTGCACATAAACCATGTTGTTAGCAAGTTCTTGAAGGATAGCTGCCTGCGACCTACTTTGGTTAGTGCTCTGTTTTGGTTTACTTGTGGCAGTTTGCTTTTGAGACGCAGCCTTCGACTGTGTAGTCGTTTGCCTCGGTTTACGCTTCGATCCATCAGTTTGGGCACTGACTGATACAATACCAATGATGACAAAGAGGATAATTGTAAGAATTCGTTTCATATCTTTTTACTTTCAATTATTTGCATACATAATTTCTAAATATCTTCGATTATCATATTCGGCATTGGATCAGAACTGCTTTTGATAATTGCTTTCTTTCCCCTTTCATTATCAATTAAACATGCTGTATATTCAACACTCCCAGAGATTTCATTCGCCTTTAGCAATTGGTAAGATTCATACGACATATTTTGTTCAAGTGAAAGAAAAGGATATACTTCCTCGTCTATTACAAGTTCTGACTCCTTTTGGAAAAATTTTCCATTCGCTATACCCTCTAATATAGAACGTTGCTCTTCTTGTGGAGCATCATTCTTCATGTTCATATCAACAGTTTCTTCGCTAATCACAATTTTCTACAGATTAATTTGATGTTAAGATGAGTTGTACTAATATTTCAAATTTAGAGACAACTCATATTTCTATATCCCCAAGCACATCGCTGAAGTACAATTTAATATGGTATGTTGCATCATGCATCAGGCTTACTCTCTCATTAACACTTTCTATTGTAGGTTTATTTGTATCTCGTCGATAACGGAGCGTGTGCCTTTTAACCATATCAACCTCTTTATCCAATACTTTATCTAAATAATCAGCATTATATGTTTTTTTAATATCTGAAAGTTGATGTGCTTTCTCAACAAGTTCTCTTGCTTTCTTGCAATAAAAGTAATTATCTGGAGGGAGTATAAATTGATAGTTTGAACCAGGCACATATCTTCCTTTTTCTTCTTGAATTAGTTCTATGAACAGACCTCTAATTGCATTCTTCAATTGTTCTTCCATCCTTTTTTTGATTATGAGTTCTATATGAATTCCCTATATATAGACAACTGTTCTGTATCTGTATAAGTTTCTCTTACTCGGAAATGGCAAGGCGCAAACCAAAGACACCGCCCCTGTTATCGGGGGCGGCGGCACAGTGACGCGACACACGGCAATCCCCCGCTTGGTCGTCCCAACTACCTCCACGGTAGATGCGGTAGGTGCCATTATCAGGACCAGTTGGGTCGATTTGTGCCTTACTGCTATAAAAATCATACCAATCGCTACACCACTCTCCCACATTACCACTCATGTCATAGACACCAAGTTCGTTAGGTTGTTTTGTGGCAACATTGTGAATGGTTGAACCACACTTGGTATTATACCACGCCACATCATCAATATTGTTACTACCACTATATTTGTAATTACAGCTATTCTTACCGCCACGAGCAGCGTATTCCCATTCTGCTTCGGTGGGAAGACGAAATCGTTTGCCTGTCAGTGAGTTCAATTTCGAAATAAAACCTTGGCAGTCATTCCATGAAACACTTTCTACTGGAAGCTTATCTCCTTTGAATTGTGATGGATTACTACCCATTACTGCCTTCCACAAGGCTTGTGTCACTTCTGTCTCGCCTATACTATAACTGCTCAAGGTCACTAGATGTGTTAGCTCATAATTGGATGCATCAGAGCCTTGTTCTGATGTAGCTCCCATAGTAAAAGTTCCACCACGAACTTCAACCATTTGGAACGATACCCCATTAACCGTGAATGTCTTGGTATTTGGTGTGTACGAAGAAGTACCCACTGACGTTTGTTTCTTGGGTGCCACAGATTGTCGCGCACCCGATGTTTGCTTCGGTTTACGCTTCGATCCATCGGTTTGGGCATTGACTGATGCAATGCCAATGATGGTAAAGAGGATGAATGTAAAGTATCTTTTCATATAACGAAATGATTTATAGCTTGAATATAAGTATTGTTGTTAATAACCAATATAAATATGATTACGAGAAGTACCAAAGAACTTTTCATATATTAGATGCTCTATATTATATGCTTTATTAAAAGAATGATAGTTACTATATTTAATAACCTCATTTGAATTCAGTCTAACCATAACACCCCAGTCATGCTCTACCTTGTTTCCGTATGAATCTTCACTATAAACGATAAGTCTCACTTCTGTTACCCCACCTGTATATATCCAACGTTTTAATAACGAAAAACTATCATATATGTCTTGTCCTATCTCATTTGGTGGACTTGCCCATGATGCTTCATTACCCCAAGAATGACCAACTACTGGACAAGTCATTTTGATTTTTATTTTATTACTATCAAGAATAACATGATACTCATTTTGATCATATGATTTCCCACTGAATAGGTCTTTTATGTATCCAGAATTTAGGTAAAAGCACAGTACTACACTTCCTATCATAATAAGAATGGGGAATAGCCATTTCTCATCTTCGTTATATAAAGAAAAAGCTACTACTGCGGAGATAATAAGAATAATTATTAATGCTGTCATAACACGCCGTTCTAACTATTTTAATACCTGTGTTATTCTCCGCAAACCACTTTCCCATCTTCCTTACCCTGCGGTGTGTACCATGTACCGTTATAGGGTTCACCTTTCTTAAAAGTACCCTTGAAGTAGTAGCCGTCCTTCTCCGTCCAAGTACCTTTGTCAAAGAAGCCATCGGGGGTGAAAGTTCCTTTATACTTGGTTCCAGAAGAGAACTTCATCTCACCGTTGCGGGTAATGCCATGCTCGAAAGTACCGACAAAGGTACAGCTGCTACAAGACTTAGTCTTAGGATATTTTGCTGTCCCTTCACCATGCGGAAGACCTTCGGCATCCACTTCACCCGTATATACAAAGTTACGTTTGCTCTCATGCCCCTTGGTCAGAACAATGGTAGCATCCTCAACGTATGTGGGAGTGTCCTCAACATATATAGGTTCTACTTGAGCAGCATTTGCTTCGTCTTCTTGAACGTGCTGACTTCTCAAAATAAGTATGACGCCAGCTATGACAGCAATGCTCCCGATCACACACAACAGTATCTTGCCTGTTTTACTTTTTTTCTTTCCGAATCCTTCTTGAACCTCTTTTTCACGCAATTCTAATTCCTTGCGCTTTGCCTCTAGTTCGGCTCTTTGTTTGGCAAGAGTCGCCTCTGCTTCAGCATCTCTACGCTTGCGCTCTGCCTCTTCTTTTGCCTTGCGCTCTGCCTCCTGCCTCTGCTGTACCTCTTCCAAGATTACAGTTGCCTCCGCATCCTCTGCATGAGAACCACCAGCAAGATTAGCCAGAAAGTCAGTTATGCTCTGGGTACGTTCATTACGTCCCTTCATCGCTTGTTGGATAGCGGCAATGACATGTGCCGATACGTTCCTTGCTTGCAGTTCAGCAACAGGCAGGCCTTCATCCAGTATCTCCATCGCCTCAGGAGGCGTTTTGCCTGTGAGCAACTTAAAGAGAGTGGCAGCAAGGGAATATACATCACTTTGCGGGGAGAATGTCTGCACGCCATTCTTGCGGTATTGCTCCGCAGGCGAATAGCCATGGCTGATGCCTACAGGAGTAGTGGTCGTTCCCTCGGATGTAATTGCATCATACTGTTTGGCCACACCAAAGTCAATGAT
>JAZUKS010000071.1:0-44080 GCA_045643405.1 Bacteroidaceae bacterium
TGTCAACTCCGTCCACAGGATAGCAAAATAAAAGCTCCCTAAATTCTCCGCGGTAGAAATACGTTGCAAAGGTAAGCGGAAAATCGGGAACCACCAAATAGCAAGTCCGAAGTGTTAAAATCTAATATCTATTGATAATCAGCTGATTATCTCTATGTGTTTTTCGTTGTTTATGGTTGTTTTGAGGGCTCTAAATACAATAATAGAAAGCACCCCATTCAATCTTCTTTACGGAGTCGGGAATCTCAATGCTGGTGAGCCTCGTGCAGCCCTTGAAAGCTTCCCGTCCAATCTCCGTCACAGAGTTAGGTATCTCAATGCTGGTGAGCCCCGTGCAGTCCGAGAAAGTCCACTCTCCAATCTTCTTCACAGAGTCGGGTATCTTAATACTAGTGAGACCCGTACAACCTGAGAAAGCCAATCCACATATTTTTTCTATTCCACTAGGAATGCTATATTCTCCTTGGAATGCTCGTGGCATGAACGCAAAACAATGTTTGTTAAAAACAGGTTGCGTAAGTCCGGTGCAGCCCGAGAAAGCACCCCATCCAATTTCCTTCACAGAGTTGGGTATTTCAATGCTGGTGAGCCCCGTGCAGCCCCTGAAAGCCTCGTCGCCAATCTCCGTCACTGAGTTAGGCATCTCAATGCTTGTGAGTCCCGTGCAACCCTTGAAGGCTCTAATACCTAAGCTCGTCACGGAATTGGGTATCTTTATGTGGATATGCCCCATATAACCATGGAAACACGAAGAACACTTAACGAGATCGACTATCACAATGCTAATGTCCCCCGTGCAGCCCTGGAAAGCCCAACTTCCAATCTGTGTGACTGAGTTAGGTATCTCAATGCTGGTGAGCCCCGTGCAGCCCCTGAAAGCATAATTTCTAATCTCCGTCACTGAGTTGGGTATCTCAATACTGGTGAGCCCCGTGCAGCCCTCGAAAGCCCAACTTCCAATCTGTGTGACTGAGTTAGGTATCTCAATGCTGGTGAGCCCCGTGCAGCCCCTGAGAGCCTCGTCGCCAATCTCCGTCACTGAGTTAGGCATCTCAATGCTGGTGAGCTCGGAGCAGTACATGAAAGTCTTCTCTCCAATCTCCGTCACTGAGTCAGGTATCTCGATGCTGGTAAGCCCCGTGCAGTTCTCGAAAGCCCCTTTCCCAATCTCTGTCACTGAGTCAGGTATCTCAATGCTGGTGAGCCCCCTGCAGCCAAAGAAAGCCCCTTCCCCGATCTCCGTCACAGAGTTAGGTATCTCAATGCTAGTAAGTCCCTTGCAGCCCGAGAAAGCACTTCCACATATTTTTTCTATTCCATTAGGAATGCTATATTCTCCTTGGAATGCTCTAGGCATGAAAGCAAAACAATGTTTATTAAACACAGGTTGAGTAAGCCCCGTGCAGTTCTCGAAAGCCCCTTCCCCAATCTCTGTCACTGAGTCAGGTATCTCAATGCTGGTGAGCCCCCTGCAGCCAAAGAAAGCCCCTTTCCCAATCTCTGTCACTGAGTTAGGTATCTCAATGCTAGTGAGACTCATGCAGTCCCTGAAAGCCTCGTCGCCAATCTCCGTCACTGAGTTAGGTATCTCAATGCTGGTGAGCCCCGTGCAGTCCTTGAAAGCCTCGTCGCCAATCTCCGTCACTGAGTTAGGTATCTCAATGCTGGTGAGCCTCGTGCAGTCCCTGAAAGCCTCGTCGCCAATCTCCGTCACAGAGTTAGGTATCTCAATGCTGGTGAGCCCCGTGCAGCCAACGAAAGCACATTCCCCAATCTCCGTCACAGAGTCGGGTATCTTTATGCTAGTGAGCCCCGTGCAGAACGCGAAAGCATGCCCTTCAATTTCCGTCACAGAGTTAGGTATCTCAATGCTGGTAAGCCCCGTGCAGAACGCGAAAGCATGCCCTTCAATATCCGTCACAGAGTTAGGTATCTCAATGCTGGTAAGCCCCGTGCAGTCCTTGAAAGCCCCTTTCCCAATCTCTGTCACTGAGTTGGGTATCTCAATGCTGGTAAGCCCTGTGCAGCCCCTGAAAGCCTCTTCTCCAATCTCCGTCACAGAGTTAGGTATCTCAATGCTGGTGAGCCCCCTGCAGCCCGAGAAGGCATTATATCTTATCAGCGTCACGGAATCAGGAACTATAAAATGTCCCTTAACATCTCTTGCCTTGACGAGCGTCTTGCCATCTTCGGTATATTTAATCTCTGCCATGGTATTCTTATTTTTTCACAAAAATACAAATTTCCTTAATCCCTTCCAAAAGAAAGCCCAAAAAATCATTCATTTTTGTCTTTGTATTCCTCGAATTCAATACGTACTTTTGTGAAAACAATTTATTATGTCCACAACCAATCCTACCGCTTCCTCTTCAAACTTAGGAGGCAAAGATGTAAAACCCATCTACTTCAACACCCCCCAGCGCCTCACCCAGCTCATCGGCGCTAATATCTCTGTCATCGTCGCCGGTCGCCGTACAGGCAAGACCGACTCCATCGCCGCTCCTTTCGTCCTGCGCAACATGCAACGCATGGAGGGATCCACAGGTGGCATCGTGGTGCCTACCTTCAAGCATGGCCTCACCAACACCATCCCTGGCCTTCTCGCTGCATGGAAGCGATGGGGCTACATCAACGGCATACACTATGTGGTAGGCCGTCGTCCTCCAAAGTCTTTCAAGTAACCCATCACCGAGCCTTCCGACTTCGAACATGTCATTTCATTTTACAATGGCTCTATCGCCATCATCATCTCACAGGACCGGCCTGGCTCATCTAACTCTCTCACCCTCTCGTGGCTGCTCATCGACGAGGCAAAGTTCATTGACTACAACAAACTGAAGGACGAGACACTACCGGCCAACGGTGGTATCAAGTCCTATTTCGGACATCATTCCTTCAACCACTCCATCATGATTCTTAGTGATATGCCACAATCGCAGAAGGGTTCCTGGTTCTTGCATTATCGCGAGAAGATGGACAAGGAACTCATTGAAATGATTGAAGGTACTATCTATGAAATATGGCATACCAAAGAACGCATCAGAGCATTGAAGGCAGAGAGCAAACCCATCCCGAAGTATCTTCGCAAGTATCTCCGCACACTTGATAGAAATCTTAACAAGATGCGCTCCGTGGCAGTCTATTACAAGGAGTACTCGTCCATCGAGAACCTACAGCTGCTGGGCGAGAACTACATCAAGCAGATGAAGCGCGATCTTACCCCTTTGACATTCCAAACCTCTAGTCCACACCCATATGATTGTTCAAGTTCTCTATAGTAAGAGGTTCATTCAAAGTAATCATGCAACGGATTATGACTTCGTATTTAGCTATTTGTTCCTGAATCTCCTTACCATTTTCCAAAATTTTCCATTCATCAGGAGTACATTTTCCAAATTGGATAAATTTACGTTCTGTATTGGTAAGATAGATTTTAATATCTATTGAACCCACTCCTGTTTTAGTTGCTGTTTTTTTTCTATCATAAATTGCTTTAACTGTAAATTTCGGCATATCTATTCTTATTTATAAAGCATCTAAAATAAACATTTTCATTAAGATTTATACTGCTCTGTACCTCGGTACCAACTCGGCACCGACTCGGTACCAGCATTTCTTTGGTACCGAGTTTTCATATAACAAACTAATAGTCAATTACTTATTTGTTATATCATAATTCTTTTTTATAGTTTATTAAAAAGAATTTGGTACCGAGTTTTAGAGCAAACTTACTGAAAAACAAGGAATTACTCATGACCCACAATTCGAACCTGGTACCGAGTTTAGTACCGAGTTGGTACCGAGTTTGTCCATTTCTGTCTGTTTTTTGATACTATTAGTCCATTTTTTAAGTTAATTAATCACATCAACTTGCTGAACCTTAGCTGGAGCTTAGATAGATAACTTGCTAAATAATAGGATTTTAGCAAAAATAAAAGGAAATAAATCAATATTTATTCCCTTTTACTCAAAATACGTTTTAGTGATTCGGATGGGGCTCGAACCCATGACCCGCAGCTTAGAAGGCTGCTGCTCTAATCCAACTGAGCTACCGAACCATCCTTGTAATTTGGAGGCGTGCTATTCGCACTATTTTCTCAAATCGGATGCAAAGATACAAAGAATTTCTGACATATAACATAATCTGAATAACTTTTTTTATTTTTTTTCTTAAAATCACATGCTACAAATAGCTTTCATTTCGTGTAACATGCATACTTATGCCATACAAATTACACATAAGTACTTTACAATGTTCTGCATCCATCCCACACACAAAAAAGCCACCAATTGGTGGCCTTTTAGCTATGATCATATTACTATTTTCTCATTGTTAACGTACAGAGACAGAAATGGACTTTTTACCTGTATAGTTAACCTGTTTGGTTTTTCCACCCACAACCTTTACTGTAATGTTAAGAGGTTTATCGAAATCAGTATCACCTTCACGCTTAGATATAGAAAGAGTCTTCTTCTTGTCGTTCCACTTCAAGTTGAAGGTTGAAGTACCCTTAGACTTCTCGTACTCGTAACCATCACCTTTATCTTGATAAACGGTGAACTCAGCATCACGACCGGGAACAATTAATAGCTCCCAGGGAGTATCGGTATAGAGCGAACTGTATTCTACTGGTTGTGAAAGAGGAACGATACTACCCTCACGTACAAACACCGGAATACGATTGATAGGATTTGTTGTTTCAACTGTCTGTCCACCATCGTAACGCTTCTGGGTGTAAAAGTCGTACCACGCACTTCCCTTGGGCAAATATACCTTACGAGAAGTATTCACGTTATTGGGACCAGCAGGTGAAGCATCGGTAACAGGAGCAACCAAAAAGGCAGGACCAAACATGAACTCATCCTTTATGTCGTATACTTTTGTATCTGAAGTGAAGTCAAATGCCAGAGCACGTGTCATAGTATAACCTTCGTTGGTGATGCGTGATGCCAACGAGTAAGTGTATGGCAACAAACGATAGCGGAGATTGATGCAATCCATGATGGCATCGTAGAATGGAGTACCTGGTTCTCCGAACTGCCATGGTTCGCGAGGAGTGTCGCTACCATGACTACGCATTACAGGAAGGAAAGTACAATACTGCAGCATGCGCACATAGAACTCGCGATATGCGGGATCTTTACATCCGCCGGGGAACTCACCAGCATAGAACCATGCCCATCCCTTACGAGTGAAGAATGTACCTGCATCTACTGTCCAATATGGGCAACCGGTTGCCATATAGTTCAAACCTGCAGGAATCATCTGCTTGAACTGCTTCCAACTTGCATAAGTATCACCATTCCATACAATGGTTCCATAACGTTGTTCACCTGCATAACTGCTTCGAGTAAGATTCACAACGCGCTTTGCTTCAGATACTTCACGTTGATGCTCATAGATACCTCGAGCATGGTAAAGCGAGAAAAGCTGACTGCGTTCACGACCAAGTGCATCGCCTAACTTCTTGCTCTGCAACTGCCATCTCTCTTCATGATTATCGAAGCCGTAATTGGGGCCACGATTGCTCCAATCGGCATCGAGAGGTTCTGATGAATCACACCACCATGCATCAAAATCATTCTGGAAGAATTCCTTGTTGGCATAACTCCAATACAAGTCGCGAGCGTCCTTGTTAAAGGCATCATAGACATTCTGTCCAGGGAAAAGAAAACCACGGTTCTTAAAATCGTCGTATTGTGGCGAGTTTGACATGTTGGGCCAAATGGAAATCATCAGTTTGGCATTCATGGCATGAACATCATCTGCCATCTTCTTCTTGTCGGGATAACGAGAAGGTTCCATGCTCATGGTACCCCAACTGCCATCTTTCCAATAATTCCAGTCTTGTACGATACAATCAATGGGAATGTGACGTTCGCGGAACTGACGCAACGTGTTTACAAGATCATCTTGCGAATAATAACGTTCCTTACTCTGTGTATATCCAAATACCCAGAGAGGCATCATGGGTACATCGCCCGTCAGCCAACGATAAGCTGATACGGTAGCATCCATGTTATGACCTTTCATGAAATAGTAACTCAAAGCAGGAGTAGCCTCTATCTCTACCACACATGGTGACTTTGTATCGTCGAACTTCATTTCGCTACCTGCATCAAAAAGCAGACCATAACCAGCGGTAGAGTTTAGTACAGGTACCATTGCCTTGAGATTATGCTGAGCAAGAAATTGTTTCTTTCCACGATGGTTCATGTAGTCCTCCATATGCTGACCAAGTCCGTATAGAGCTTCCTCCTGTTGAAGATCGAGTTGCAAACGGTATTGCCAAGTGCGACCTACAGTATCACGGCGAAGTACATCCATTCGTTCCTTCTCGCCATCGACAGTCTTTTCTATACGACGAGTCGACTCATCATAGATTACATTCTCTGTTACTTGTAATTGTGAGGGATGCGGATTGTCGTTCTCTACCAGTAATGTCTTACCCTTATGGTCAGAATATGTAATCTTACCAGTCAAGGTGTTGATGCCTAACTGCAAACTGTCGGAATAAAGAACAACTTGATTGTTTGACTCCTTAACATCATTTATATATGTTTTGGAGAGAGCATCTGCATGGATATCTTCATAATTACATATCCCTGTAGCACTCTTGAAATTGGGTGTTTGCGATGCAACCACATGTACAATGTCTGGGCGGACGAAAGTGACACAAAGCAGACTGCCATCCTGCAGTTTCACTTCTACGCCCCTACCCTTATTAACACTAATCGCCGACACACAAAAGCACATCGACGAAAAGATTGTATATAAGGAAATGCGATGAATAAATCTCATGTCCTGTATGAATTAGTTTGGTTTCGGTTTTAATTGGTTACTATTTGTCAATTTACCATCTCAAATATGCTATATTGTGAATTGAGATTTAATCTCACCCATCAAAGCACAAGGTATGGAGATAGTAAACCGACAAATAGTATATAAACAGATTAGTTAATCAGATAAATCTTCTGAACGCCCTTATAGGTAGCAGTAACAGTTGCACGACCAGCAGAGATAGGAGTAATCTCGAAGGTTACACCAGGAACGCTTGAAGTTGCCTTGATACTTGAGTTGGGGTTCAAACGACCATAAACCTGATAACGGTTTACATCGCAGTATCCATTCTGATTGGTAGCAAAGATGGGAGTGTTGCTCATGACGAGGTTCTGACCGTCAACAGTAATCTGTACGGTAGGAATTACAGGAGCTTCACAAGTTTTGCCGTTCTTAGAGAAACCAATTCCGTGGATGTCAACCAAGCCACGGGGACGCTGAGGCTGCTGGGGCTGACGGCCACCAAAGCGAGGCTGCTGCTGGGGTTCCTGAACCTCAGGACCTTCCACAACAAGGTAAATAGCATGCTTACCAGTAAGACCCTCAACAGCGGGTACGGCTGCACTCAACATAACGGGCTTTGCCTGAGCACCACCGAAACCTCCCCAACCATTACGCTGAGGCTGCTGAGCTGCGGGAACATCAATAACGGCAATCTCCTTACCATTCCAGGTATTGTTAGCGTAAGGACCATCCAACATTACATGAATCTTACATGCCTGAGCGCTGGGAGTTACGTTAATGTTGATCTTGGTGTTGTCACCTGCCTTAGCACCAGCGAAGGGCTTGCAACCGTTCTTTTCAACATCCAAACCGCCAAAACCGAAATACTTCCATCCTACGATGGCACCATTCTTCAAGCCACAAACGTCCTGAGAGTTGTTCCAAACGTCCCAGGTGTCCTGCATAGCGTTGTTATCGTTGATGTAGCAAGCAATTCCAGCAGAATAATAATTGTAAGGATCAAGACCGAAGATCTGGAAACCTTCTGAAGTAACTTCTGCACCAGTATAGTGGTCACCATTACTTGCCTTTGCGCTCCATTCGTTACCCTTTACATAAGGATCGTAACCAATGATGCGTACCTTACCACCCTGTGCTACAGACTTCTTGTCCCACTCAATCTTAACGGGAGCAACCATAGCCTGACGGGCGTTTCCGAAACCACGGGGAGGACGATGATAGAATACGTACCACTGGCCGTTAATCTCCTGCAAAGAACCATGAGTATTGTGTGCAAAGTTGGTTGTTGTCAACTTAGAACCATCCTCGTTGAGCACTACACCACGTGAGTCAACCAAAACACCACCCGAACGCCAAGGACCCAGAGGGCTGTCGCCATAAGCATAACGAAGTGCAGAGTTGGTAGAACCCAAACCGTAATCAGGACCAGAATAGCCTGAGAATACCATAACATACTTGTTACCTACCTGACGGATAGAGGAAGCCTCGAAGAAGTTGAATTCACCAGGATTCTGTCCCTTATAGAGAGCAGGATATTCGGTTCCCTGAGGATCGCGTACTTCACCATAACGTGATGAAGCGGGAATGAAGTAATCGTGAATCTGGGTGCCTGGACGAACGCTATACATGGTGTTCTGGTCCAATTCAGCTGCTGTTGAGTGCTGGAAACCATAGAATACGTATGCACGGAAACCCTTGTCATAGTCCTTATCCTTTTTATTGGTAATCTTCTCGATGAAGACAGAAGGGTCAAAATCAATCATAGAACCGGGCTTGCAACGACGGCCGTCCTCGCTTGCGTTGATAGCAACGAAGGGACCATTGGGACGATCACCCTTTGCAACCATAGGTACACGGCCATTACCACGTGAATGAGGATAGAGATAATATACCTTCTTGCCATTCTCCATTACCTCAACGAGATCGGGAGCATACATGGTATCCCATTGACCATCGATATAGTATTTGAAGAGTGAACCCTCATTGCGCCATTGTGAGAGATCCTCTACAGGAGCAGACCACATACGAATGTCAGGACCGCAATATGCAGTATTGGTAACATCGTGCGAACCGATAATATAAGCACGATACTTTCCTGGATTGTCGGGATCCTCAAATACGCGAGGTTCGCCATCGGGTACATGCTCCCAAAGGGGCAAATAGGGATTCTGAGCCTGTGTGCCTGAAGCCAGCATCAAGGCAAAGGCAGACAAAATGTGTTTTGCTTTCATTTGATTTGTATTAAATAAATTTAGTTAAATTAGTTTATCCGATTAGATTTTTATGCACATAGCTTGGACTTTTGTTGCAAAGATAGCAAATAAAATGTTAACTGCAATTTCGAATTGACTCTTTTCCTTAATTTATGTTGTAAAATGCAACGATAATACAAATTTTGGTTCAAATTTGATAGAAACTTTTAATTTTGTTACATCACAAAAGCGTTTTTATCAAGTTTTTCTTTGCAAAAAGCGAAAAACTAACTATCTTTGCAAAAGTAAGAACCAAAATACGTTTAAACCGCGACATGAAAAACTGTTTTAAAACAGTTACAATCTATTTATGATTAACAGGATATTTTTACTCTTATGCTTATGCTTTGTCACAATGACAAAGGGAATGGCACAGTCAAATCGACTATATACTACCCAGCAAGGTCTGGCTACCAGCGATATCAACTCACTTTGCGTGGATAGTAGAGGTTTAATTTGGATTGCAGGCAAAGGTACCATCGGATATTTTGATGGTGCAATGTTTCATTATGTACCCAATAAAGACCCCAATACCGGAAACTTGCTCTTTACAAACACGCATGTAATGACAGAAGATAAGGATGGCAATTTCTGGGTTGGAACTAATCGTGGATTGATGTATTTTGATAGTCGTAAACTGTCATTTACACACATTAAACTTGATGAAAACGAAAACAATGTGGCAGGTTTTTCTGTGAAGAAAATGGTAGATATACCTGCTCATAATAATAGTAAACTTATCATTACAGAAGGATATGGCGTGTATGTATTGGATACGGAAACCCATAAAGTAATGACTAATGAAACGAAGAAACTTCAAGAAGTTGTTGAGGAATCTTTCATCTTGGTTGGTTGTGTTGATCATAAGGACAGACTTTGGATTAATAGTATAAGAAGAGAGCTTATATGTATTGATACCAAGACATTTAAGAGAATACCATTCAATATGACCGAAGATGCCAAGCAAATGGTATTGTCGAACAATATCTCTGAAATTGTTGAATCAAAAGAACGTAATTGTCTATATGTCGCAAGTTTGGGTGGTTTGATGAAGTTTGATGAAAGCACGAAAACTTTATCAGTCATTCCCACGATGAAGAACAAAACAGTACAGGCTTTGCTTCTTATGCCCGACAATGAAGTTTATGCAGGAACAGATAGCGAAGGTATCTGGCGAATTGACGAAAACGACCATGCAGAAAACTACGAGGTTGCCGACCAGCAATTTGACCTTTCTCTTGGAAAAGTCAAAGATATGGTAAAAGACAAGGATGATAATATGGTTATTGCTCTTCTACAGAAGGGCTTGCTTGTCATTCCTCATCATGATGACGAATTCAGTTATCATGCTATTTCCTATTATAAAAATGGCAAGAATACTTCATGCATCACTTCAATCGATACAGACAGCAAGAATAATTATTGGATTGCTACGGATGGTGCTGGCCTATTCCTAAGTAACGAACAGCATCTTAACAATGCACATCCTATCAACAATGGATTACGTTCTTTACTTGTTCAGTCTGTTGTTGTTGACAAGCACGATCGTGTATGGGTTGCTACCTATGGTGGTGGTGTACAACTACTTGTAAATGACCACTTTGTTACACCTTCATGGATTGACTTGATAAAAAACCTGAACATCAAGGGTATGTGTTACGACAAGCAGAATGACAAACTCATTGTTGGTTCAAATGGTAATGGTGTATTCCGAGTCGATCCTAACACACAGTCGTTTGACATGCTCCATGTAGATGGACAAAGTGCATGGACATCGTGCGTGTATGTTGACGAGGAAGGTGTTATTTGGATTGGTGATGTTGCTGCTGTTCATTATATAGATGAAGCAAATAATAAGCGAGGAAGTATAAAGCCGGAGGATTTTAGAGGAACTCCAAACTGTTTCCTGACAATGGGTAAAGGTGCTGATAAACGCGTGTTTATTGGTTCTACACAGGGTATTGTCATTTACACCCCTCATAATGGGAAAATGGAACGAATTATAGAAACAGAAAATATTGCCAGTCTAAGCGAAAGTAACGATGACATCTGGGTTTCTGCTTCCAATCGTATCTATGCCATCAACAAAAAGACCATGAAGGTTGAGCGTTATACATCGTTGGGTGGTTTCTATTTCGGAGAGTTCCATCAATGTGCATCATTCCTCAGTCCTGATGGACATATCTATTTCGGTTCTGATAACGGTATCATCAGTTTTGACCCTAAAAGCATTCGCAGACCTCATAAGATCTCAAACCAGATACTATTTACAAGTTTACGCGTAAACAATACGGTAGTAAACTATAGCGATAGTACTAATTACCTCGACTGCGACCTTCTCTTCGCAGACCGTATCACCCTACCCTATGACGAGAATTCACTTCGTCTCACTTTTAGTGTACCTCACTTGAGTGCACCACGTCAGGTACAATACGAATATTTCCTTGAGGGATTTGACCAGCATTGGGTACCTTGTACAATGCTTCAGTCTGCATTTTATAACAATCTACCTTCAGGTAACTACACACTTCGTGTAAAAGCCTATATTGAAGGTGACCCCAGTAGTGCCATAGAGAATACAATCAAAATCAAGGTATTACATCCTTGGTATGACACAGTCTATGCTTACATTGCATATGTACTGTTGGTATGTATTATTGGATATGCAATCTGGCACTTTGTACGCAATCGTAGACAACAACGTAGAGCATTACGTGAGGCCTTGCATAATGAAGAAATCAAGGAAGCAAAATTGCGTATGTTTACGAGTATTGCCCATGAACTGCGCAATCCTTTGACGATGATCGTTTCTCCTCTGAAACATTTGATTTCAGTTTTTGATGACAAGGATGAGGCAGAAAATGCTGATCGAGAAAGTGTGCTGAATAACCTTAATATAATGAAGCATAACAGCAATCGTTTACTTGATATAGTCAAGCAGATTACTGATATCCGTAAGATTGATGCCGGTCAATTCCGTTTGCACTTCCAAGAAGTTAATATCTGCGAGTATATTCGTAATATCGCAACTTCATTCCTTGGTGCTGCAAATATGAAGCATATCACCTTCACCGTTGATGATAGCGAATCGGTTATTCATGGTTGGATTGATCCAATTCATTTTGAGAAGATTATCGTTAACATCTTGTCAAATGCGTTTAAGTTCTGCCCTGAAGGAAATCGCATTTCTGTGCGCAATCGAATCAATGGTAATAATATTGAAATCAGCATTTACAATAGCGGTTCGAAGATTGAAGATGGAGCACTTGAGCACATCTATGAGCGTTTCTATCAAACTCCTACAGGCAAGGCACAATCTGGTTCTGGTATTGGATTGAATCTTGCATACGAACTTGTTCAATTGCATCATGGAACCATTGTTGCACGTAATGTAGAACCAGATGGCGTAGAGTTCGTTGTAACTATTCCTTTGGGTAAGGTACACCTCTCGGATGAAGAATTAGCGAAGAATCCAGATGAAGAAAATATCTCAAACCGTGACAGCCTTGATGTCCAGGTAACAGATATTGAGACAGAAACCAAAACCGAAGAAGGTAATGCAGAAGAAGATGATACTAAACATATACCTTCTCTGCTGATTGTTGATGACAAGAAAGATATACTTGAATATTTGAAGGGCGAGTTCCAACAAGACTATTCTGTAAGCCTTGCTTTCAGCGGTAATAGTGCATGGAATTTAGTTTTGCAGAATCGTCCTGATGTGATTGTAACTGATGTCAAAATGCCTGATGGTGACGGTATAGAACTGGTTCGTCGCATTAAATCTAACCCTGAACTTGATCATATTCCTATCATTATGCTGACTGGTGAAGGAGATGACCAGATTCATATCGAAAGTATAAACTTAAGTGTAGATCATTATATACAGAAGCCTTTCAATATTATTATTTTGAAAGGTCTGGTACGACAAGTACTTCGTGTTCGTGACAGTATGAAAAAGCATATTAAACGAACCGACATATCTGCTGGATATGAAAGTATTGAAATTGATTCTGCGGAAGAGCGCATGTTTACCCGCATTAATGAGTCATTACAGAAACACATAGATGATTCAGAGTTTGGAGTTCAAGAGTTGGCAAACGATGTTGGTATCAGCCGTGTACACCTTAATAGAAAGATGAAGGAAAAATATGGTATGTCTCCCAATGTCTTCATTCGCTCATTCCGATTGAAACAAGCTGCATATTTGTTGGTACATAACAAGGTAAATGTTAGTGAAGTTGCCTATCGTGTGGGCTTCTCTACACATTCTTACTTCAGCAGTTCATTCCGTGAATATTTCGGCATGTCTCCCAAAGAGTTTGTCATTTGTCATGCAGAAGGAGAGAATGACGAGGCGTTGAAGAAATTACTGGAATAGAAAAATCATTCTAATATTACAGAACCAAGTTAACAACTTGGTTCTTTTTTTTGTGAGCATTTACAATGATCCTTATCTTCTTGCTGTAGCGTGTAATCGTATCTATATAAAGTACTGCAACACGTAGAAGTAAGTTTTATTGGTTCGGTTTCTATTGTCAGTTTAGTTCTTATTCACAGGAAGCACCGTGACAGCAGACGGAAGAGTAATTGTTGATGCACGTCTTGGAACTCTAAGAGGAAGTTTCTACTAACGTAACATCTGCTTCGGCTGGTACTACCTGATAACACAACTCCCCTATCACACTCTATGGTTCCTCTAAAGTATTCCTGCTATCTTCACAAATTTGCAGAAATATTACGAGCAAGAAACATATTTAAAACTAATTGTTCACATGATAACAAAAAAATAGTTCCCGAAATGTTTAGCATTTCGGGAACCCAATAGATTATATTGTAATTCCATGTGGAATTTAACAATAGTTGTCTGTATAAATCTTCTGATTAGTTAAACCACTTAACGTAGCAGAAGTCCTGACGGTGAGGCAATTTGTCGTTCTTGGGGAACATACGGTATGCCACCTTGAAGCTACCAGCATTGTTAAGAGTGTGATCCAACTCGAAGGTGTAGAGGTTGCCATCGTTACCAACAACCTTGAACTCCTCAACGCTGTAGATGTGATCTACACCATCCTTGTCGGTAGTCAAAGTTACAAGTTCCATACCAAGAGCATCCTTCAAACCAGCCTCGTCAACAACGATACGGATGGTGTACTTCTGTCCTGCAGCAACACAACCGCTGATAACCTCTTCGGGCTTGTTTTCAGAAACAATCTTGATATCATCCCAACGCTCAGCAACAGACTCCTTCCAAGCTGCAATCTCCTTAGCCATCTTGCAACCGTCCTTCTCGAGAAGGTTACGACGATCACGCAACTTGTTGTAGAAACGATCGTAGTAATCATCAAGCTGACGCTTCATGGTGTAGTGAGGAGCAATCTGAGCAATTGAGTTCTTGATAACCTTTACCCAACCTGTGCTGTAACCCTTTGCGTTACGAGCATAGTAGAGAGGCATAATCTCATTCTCAAGCATATTGTAGATGGTAGCAGCATCCAACTGGTCCTGATGACCCTGGTTCTGATAGGTACGCTTAGCGGTAAGTGCATAACCGGCACCTTCACGGTAACCCTCATACCACCATCCGTCCAGTACTGACAAGTTTACTACACCATTCATCTCTGCCTTCTCACCTGAAGTACCAGATGCCTCAAGAGGACGAGTAGGAGTATTCATCCAGATATCAACTCCGCTAACCAAACGACGAGCCAACTGCATATCATAGTTCTCAAGGAAGATAATCTTACCCAAGAACTCGGGACGCTGACTGATCTCATAAATCTTCTTGATCAAGCCCTGACCTGCACCATCAGCGGGGTGTGCCTTACCGGTGTACAAGAACTGAACAGGATAGTTGGGGTTGTTAACAATCTTAGCAAGACGCTCCAAGTCAGTAAACAACAAGTGAGCACGCTTGTAAGTTGCGAAACGACGACCGAAACCAATCAACAATGCATTGGGGTTGATCTTATCCATCAAATTAACAACACGGCTGGGATCACCCTGGTTCTTCAACCAAGACTCACGGAACTGCTCGCGGATATAGTCAACAAGCTTGGTCTTGAGCTGCATGCGGGTCTTCCAAATCTCTTCGTCGCTAACATTGTAGATAGCCTCCCAGATTGACTGATTGCTCTGATCATACAAGTGGTTAGCATCGAAGTGCTTAGCATAAAGCTTACGCCACTCGTTAGCACACCATGTGGGGAAGTGAACACCATTGGTTACATAACCAACGTGGCTCTCCTCGGGATAGTAACCGGGCCAGATGCCATTGAACATCTTCTTTGAAACCTCTCCATGCAACCAGCTAACACCGTTAACCTCCTGCGAAGTATTGCAAGCAAAGGTAGACATACAGAAACGCTCAGAATGATCCTCAGGATTCATACGGCCCATGCCGATGAACTCATCCCAAGAGATACCCAACATCTGAGGATAACCGCTCATGTACTTGCTGAAAAGACCCTCGTCGAAGTAGTCGTGACCTGCAGGAACAGGAGTATGAACAGTATAAAGTGAAGAGGTACGAACCAGCTCCATTGCCTCGTTGAATGAATAACCATCCTTAACATAGTCAACCAAACGCTGTACGTTGCAAAGTGCAGCGTGGCCCTCGTTGCAATGGTAAACATCCTTCTTGATACCAAGCTTCTTGAGCAACAATACACCACCAATACCAAGCAGAATCTCCTGCTTCAAACGGTTTTCCCAGTCACCACCATAAAGAGCGTGGGTAATGGGACGGTCGAACTCTGAGTTCATATCGTTGTCGGTATCAAGCAGATAAAGCTTAACACGACCAACATTTACACGCCATACATAAGCATGTACATAGTAGTTCATATAGGGAACGTCAACAACCATAGGAGTGCCGTCCTCATTCAACTGCTGCTCAATAGGAAGTGAACCGAAGTTCTGAGCCTCGTAGTTGGCAATCTGCTGACCATCCATAGAGAGGGTCTGAGTGAAATAACCGTAACGATACAAGAAACCGACAGCACACATGTCAACGTTAGAGTCAGAAGCCTCCTTGATGTAGTCACCAGCCAAAATACCAAGACCACCTGAGTAGATCTTCAATACCTGGTTCAAACCGTACTCCATGCAAAGGTATGCTACACTTGCACGCTTCTTGTCAGGTTCAACGTCCATGTATGTACGGAACTGCTTGTAGACTGCATCCATCTTCTTGAGGAATGCCTTGTCGTTAGCCATCTGCTCCATTTTGTCATGGTCGATACGCTCCAACAAAAGAACGGGGTTCTGCTTAACCTCTTCGAAGAGCTCAGCATCAAGATTGCTGAACATGCTACGGCAGTCGTGATTCCATGCCCACCACATGTTGTGAGCCAACTCTTCAAGTTTGTTCAAAGCCTCGGGAATGTTGCTTTTCGCAGTGATAGGGCGAAAATAGGCCTGATTGCTGTTACTTGCTTTGATTTTCATAACTAAAATAGTATTTAATTAAGGAGTTAATTTTACTCGTTTAGGAGTTTATTTCACTCTCAGTTTTTTTTATATTCTTAGTATAATACTCAGTTCTTTTGAAGATACATACGAGTCTGCATGTTTTCCAACGCAATACGATATGCATCATAGTAATATGTAATAAAATTCTTCCAAAGAGCCTTATCTGCTAACTGACCAGCTTTCTTGCGAACTGCATCTGTCTCTTTCTTGTTAAGCTTAGACATAGCCAGCACGGTATCTTTGATTGCGTTACAAACTTCATCATAGTTGAAATCGTTACGCTCTATTACTTCAACACCATCCTCAAGGTGACTCTGAGCACCCTTTACCTTGTTTGCCCACATACCAAAACCACTCAAACTGGTAGTCACGCAAGGTACCTTGAAGGCAACACTTTCAAGAGGAGTATATCCCCATGGCTCGTAGTATGATGGATAAACGCTGAGGTCATTACCAATAAGCAAATCGTAATAATGCGTATTGAAAATGCCATCATTACCATCAAGGTAACAAGGTACGAAAATCACCTTTACACGATTCTCTGGTTGATTGTGCATACCCATCCAATTTAGCATACCCGTAACATTATCACCATCATACTGATGCAAATAATGGGTTATAATAGGATTATCAAGAGGTGTGCAGAAAGTCATACCATTTTCCAAACGATCCTTAAGATCCTGGCGAGGACCGGCCTGCCATCCAGGTACTTCAACAAATGCCAAGACATCACGATTCAGATTTGCATCCTCGTTCAAACGATGCATAGCATCAAGGAAAACGTCAATACCTTTATTCTTAAACTCATATCGACCACTGGTAGCAACGATAAGAGTGTTGTCATCAAGTGCAGTTCCCATCAATGCATTGGCAACTTCGAGCAACTTAGCACGTGCAGCCTTACGCTTCTTTGTGAATTCTACTGACTTAGGAACAAAGTCAGCTTCAAAACCATTCATCAGGATAGCATCACACTTCTTATCAAGCAACTCTTCACACTCCAAACCTGTAACATCGCTTACAGTTGTGAAGCAGTCAACATTGTGTGCAGTCTGGCGCTCAATACTATGCTTGGCTTCCATATTGAGTTCCTGAGCCATCTGATTACCATTGTAATTATTGAGATAAGCATATAAGGGCTTATTGTTACCTGCAATGCTTCGACCAATGCTAGTAGCATGGGTAGTAAAAATGGTTGCAATTTGAGGAACATTCTTGCGAATGTAGAGTGCTCCTAAACCTGTCATCCACTCATGAGCCTGATAAACTACATTCTCACAAGTCTTTGAAAGATAGAAATGATAGTAACTCTCCACTACTCTACCAGCAGCATAACTGAACATCGAGGCTTCATCATAATCGCCGTATGCATGCAATGAGTCAACATGGAATGAAGCGTAAGCCTGACCATATAGATCATTCTTAATAGCAAAATAAGGCTTGAAATCAACTAAGACAACGAGAGGGTTGCCAGGAATATTCCAACGACCTACACGTACATGAAGTTGTTCTTCGCATGCTTTCTCACGCCACTCCTTGAAGAGGGAGTCATCTTCCATAAAAAGAGGATTCTCTTTTCCCTGCCAAAAATCAGGACCGATAAAAACAACCTTATCGGTAAGAGCGTCTTGCAGTGTCTTTGCACGAGTAGACAATACCGTATAGATACCACCTACTTTGTTACAAACTTCCCAACTAGACTCAAAAATAAAATCGGGAGTCAAATTCTTAATTTTCATTTTTTACTATCTTTCTACCTTAAAACTTGTGCAAAGTTATACATTATATATTGAAAAATAGGCATTTATCAAACATTTTTAGGTTATATATTGGTTTTATTGATTAAAATCAATTACCTTTGCAGTACAATTATAAAGAACAAAAAATCCGTAAAAATGTCTAATTGACACGGAAACCTACAACCTTTTAGACATTTTGCAATAAAGAATGAATATTATGAGAAGATTGCTTTTCTTTTTGTTTCCTTTCTTACTTTCTTCTGCTGCACAAGCACAGTCAGAAAGTAACGACACTCCATGGCGAATGAAACTGAAATCTGTAGAGGGGGAAATTGACTTACAAATTGACCTTTATGAAGAGAGTATAGAAGTAAAGGGAATGGAAATGTTTGGTCCGATGAATGGATATTTAGGTGGCAACATTTATGGAGTCTGGATGGTTACTTCCCATAACATTGACAATAATGAGAAATGCAACTTCCGCTTAAGCAATGATTTTGGATCAGAAACTCAACAATGCGAATTGAAACAAGAAAATGACAGCATATATAAATTATCATTTAAAGGTGGTGTATGCGTCAAGAAAGTTGTAAACAAAAAATTGGTAAAACTTCCTTCGACAATTCTCTTTAAGAAAATTATCAATACAAAAGGAATAATCAAATAACAATACACATATATAAAATAATAAAGAGGCTAAATTAGCCTCTTTATTTATTATCGGTAAAGTAGTAATAGTTCCAATAAGTCTCGCCATATTCTTCACGACACTTCTGCTCTCGCTCCATTGAGTCAGGCAAAGCTAGACAACTTTCAAAACCATTATAGTTTTCTAACATCTTGCTTTCATCAAGCAATGCTTTTGGTTTCTCTTTTAATTGACTATATAACAACAATGCTTCCGCATAATAACGAGGAAGAGACTTCATGCGAATAGGTTCTTTCTCTTCCTTCTTATTCTTATTCAATCTTTTGTCTTCTTCATCTAACGGAACCTGTGGAACTACTTTGTCACCATAAAATGAAATCAGACTATCTACAAATGTATCGAGATCCTTATCCAACAATAATGCACAAAGCAAGTATTCACGAACTGGTTGCTTAACAACAGTATCTGCTGCGAGATGCTGCAGAAAATGAGTAGCACTCATATCTTTTATGGGGAATCCCCCCAAATGCTCTTGTAAACGTCTAGGCATGTTGGCAGGTCGCATGCTATCAATCAACAAAGGGAGCATACAATCACTATTAAGATTGTTCGGAAAACGGAAAAGTTGGTCGCCTAACGTCCCCAACTTACTAAGAGCGTAAACACGTAGCGTCATTACGCAACGAGACGAATTTGGATCGTCAGCACCGATTTTCAATAGTTTGCTGTAATTTTCCTCTATGCATAAGCGTTCCATTCTTAATTGATAATGAATGGTTCGATTAGTATTCCCCACCCAACCTGTAAATGCCATACCAATTACCAATATAAACATATTAGGCCATGCCATTTCATGCGTAGTTGCTTTGTTATTTATAGGTTCCTGTATTCTATAGAGTATATAAATAAGAGCAAAATATACAATTGTCAAAAGAACAAATGGTGTTGCGCCGATGCTATGTGACGATGGGTCTACCATGGACAAACTCACATCTGTCAACCATCCCAATATTGCATAAGAAGGAATCCATGCTAATGCTTTGTATCGACAAGGCAAAGAAACGAAACGAAGTATGAGAAGACCAAGAAAAGTTAGCCCAATGGTAATCAGCGTAGAAAAAAGAAATACTTGATAGTGCGTTCTGCCATTTGAAAGCAGATGCTGCACCATACGCATCATTTCACCTTGGAAACTATAAAGATAAGTAAAAGAGAAAAACATAAAAAGCAAGCAGCAGACGACATTTATCGTCCGAACTGCTCGCTTGTTATATGATTTTGTACTAACCAAACTGAAATTAAATTTTCAAATTATAACTTTCAATCCTTAAACTTCAGCACACATGCACTACGTGCAGGGAGATAAAGTTGCAACCACCCCTTACCATCACGTGACAAAATGGGATCAAAGTTGGTGAAATGCTTAACCGAATCATCATTCAAACCATTTCCACCAAAATCTTTATTATCTGTATTCAGCACATATTCCCATGAACCTTGTTTAACCATAAAACCATAACCATCAAACGATTGAGATGGACTGAAATTAAACACAAACAAGAGGTCACCACGCATATATGCTAAAACCTGATCACCATCATTATGCCAAATCTCCTGAATAGGAGTCTTTTGAATTGCTTTGATACTCTTTACAACTTCAATCATCTTTTCATCGAAGTCACCAAGATAGTGGAAGCATAACTCCTTATTATCAACAAGATTCCATTGACGACGTGCATATTTATGACTCCATCCGTTACCTTCACGTGGGAAGTCTATCCATTCAGGATGTCCAAACTCATTACCCATAAAATTAAGGTAACCACCATTGATAGTGGAGAGTGTCAACAGACGAATCATCTTGTGCAGAGCAATTCCTCGACTTGTCATGAAATTTTCATCCCCCTTCTTGAAATGCCAGTACATATCAGCATCTACCAAACGGAAAATAATGGTCTTATCGCCAACCAAAGCTTGGTCATGACTCTCGCAATAAGAGATTGTCTTCTCGTCTTCACGACGATTCGTTACCTCCCAGAACATTGAACTGGGCTTCCAATCTTCATCTTTCAGTTCCTTAATGGTTTTAATCCAATAGTCGGGCACATTCATCGCCATACGATAATTAAAACCATAACCGCCATCCTTGAAGGGAGCAGCCAAACCTGGCATTCCGCTTACTTCTTCTGCAATAGTAATAGCATTTTTGTTTACCTCGTGAATTAATTCATTGGCAAGGGTCAAGTAACAGATAGCATTATCGTCCTGATGACCATTGAAATAATCACCATAACCACCAAACGATTCACCCAAACCATGACTATAGTATAACATAGAGGTTACACCATCAAAGCGGAATCCATCAAAATGATACTCCTCCATCCAATACTTACAATTCGAAAGAAGGAAATGGATAACTTCGTTCTTACCATAGTCAAAACAAAGACTATCCCAAGCAGGATGTTCACGACGATCACCTTGGTTAAAGTACTGACATGGATCACCTGCAAAGTTGCCTAAACCCTCCATTTCGTTCTTAACCGCATGACTGTGAACAATATCCATGATACATGCTATGCCATTTTTATGAGCTTCATCAATAAGTGCTTTCAATTCTTCTGGTGTACCAAAACGACTTGATGCAGCAAAGAAATTACTTACGTGATAACCAAATGACCCATAATATGGATGCTCCTGAATAGCCATAATCTGAATGCAGTTGTATCCATCCTTAATGATACGAGGTAATACGTTAAGACGAAACTCTTCGTATGTGCCAACTTTCTCTGCATCCTGTCCCATTCCGATATGACACTCATAAATCAACAAGGGATCGGTATTGGGTTTGAACTTCTTAGTTGTCCAGATATAAGGAATTTCAGGTGACCAAACCTGAGCACTAAAAATCTTTGTGTTTTCATCCTGCACAACACGATTTGCCCAAGCAGGAATACGTTCACCTTGACCACCTTCCCAATGTATGCTTAACTTGAAAAGGTCGTTATGCTTCAATGCCTTGGTAGGAAGTTTCAACTCCCAATTGCCAGAATTCTTCAAACGCTTGAAAGCATATTTTTCATCTTCCTTCCAATTATTGAAATCGCCAATAAGATAAATTGCAGTAGCATTGGGGGCCCATTCACGAATCACCCATCCTCTGCCAACACGATGCAAACCAAAATACAGATAACCACTGGCAAAGTCACTCAAGGTTGACTTGCCATTGTTGGTCAATTCGGCTAATTTATTCAGTACATTTTGGTGTCGTCCTTCAATAGCATCACTATATGGACGTAACCATTCATCATTCTTCAACAATTTCAACATCGAGGCTTTCTTAGCCGTTGCATTCTTTGTCTTTACCATGGTGTGTGTTGTATTAAAGTTATTATTTTAAGGTTAGAAATGTACTATTATTGCGTAATGACACCATTCTTATAGATGCCTTTACGAGTAATTTTACCAGTTTTGTCTTTCTCTACAAATGAACCATCCTTACGGTCCTCATGGAAGTTACCTTCATAACGGTTACCTTGAGCATCCTCTAGAATGCCATAGCCTTCCTTCATGCCTTTCTTGAAAGTACCTTTAAATTTGGTACCGTCTGACAATCGAAGAATGCCTTCTCCATCCATGACACCAGCTTTCCACGCGCCATCATATACGTCTCCGTTCGACATAGTATATTTACCGCGTCCATGAGGTTGATTGTTTTTCCAACTACCAACATAGGTAGCACCATTTTTCCAGGTATAAGTACCTTCACCACTTTGTTCTCCATTCTTGAAGTTACCTACATACTTGTTGCCATTAGCAAAAGTAAAGATACCCTCGCCCGAACGCTCACCCTTAACGTAGCCACCTTCATATTTGTCTCCATTATGGAAGTGATAAATTCCTCGTCCATGAGGCATATCATTCAACCAGTCGCCACTATAGATATCGCCCGAAGCATAGGAATAAGTACCTTTTCCATGCATCTGATTATCTTTCCAGTAACCCTCATACTTATTACCATCACTCCAGATGAAAGTACCTTTACCATTCTTCTTGTCACCTTTCCACATTCCGATGTACGATTCACCGGAAGCGTATTTATAGACACCCTCACCCTCACGTTTGTCTTGGAACCAATTACCTTTGTAGACATCGCCATTGAAATAGTACATAGTACCCTGTCCCTGTTGATAATCACGATACCACAGACCTACGTATTTGTTATTGTTGGCAAAGAAATAGGTACCGAAACCATTCTGCTGGTCTGCAGTCCAATCGCCATCATACTTCTCTCCGTCGGCAAACTGATATATTCCCTTGCCTTCACGCTTACCTTTTACATATTGACCTTGGTGGGTATCACCATTCTTGAAAACGGTAGTACCTTGTCCCCAGGGTTTTCCCTTAAACATTTCACCTTGATACTCTGCACCATCAGGGAAAGTATATGAACCAATCTTAATCTGCTGAGCATTGATTGCCAAAGGCAAAAGTGCCAAGGAGAGTGATAAATATATCTTTTTAATCATCATATTCTTTTTAGTTAGTTGTTTCATTATACCTTATTAATTATAATAAGACGAAAAACAACTCTTTTGCAATATAAGGAAATTCTATTTTTTCAATTTAAGGAACTGTTCTGCCCTCATAAGATCTTCTGGTGTATCAATTCCTATGGTTTCTTGGTTGGTAATACCAACTTTGATAGTAAAGCCATTCTCGATCCAGCGCAACTGCTCAAGACTCTCTGAGAGTTCAAGAGTAGATTGAGGCAAAGATGTAATCTGTTTCAATGCTTTTGCTCGATAGGCATACAAACCAATGTGCTTATAGAAAGTATGCTTGCTCAGCCATTCTTCTTTATCAACACCACGAAGATAAGGAATTACACTTCGTGAAAAGTACATTGCATGCATCTGGTTATCAAAAACAACTTTAGGACTATTGGGATTCTCCAAAGCTATAAGACCGTCTGTCTCTACAAATGGTTTTACCAAAGTTGCAATATCAACCTTATCATTATCGAAACACTGGCAAAGCAACTTAATTTGTTCTGGTTGTATGAATGGTTCGTCACCTTGTATGTTGACAATCACATCATACTCCTCTCCTACTTTTGTATAAGCTTCCATTACACGATCAGTACCACTACGATGTGAGGTGCTAGTCATAATGGCCTTACCTCCAAAAGCTCTAACGGCATCGAAGATACGGTCATCGTCTGTTGCGACTGCAACATCATCAAGCAAACCTTCTACCTGGCGGTACACACGTTCAATAATAGTCATACCTCCAAGCAAAACAAGAGGTTTGCCAGGAAAACGTGTAGAAGCATATCTTGCTGGAATAATACCAATAACTTTCATTCTGATTTCAAAATTGATTAATACTCAATCAACTCATCCAGACCTATTGGATCAAGAGGTATAGACAAGCCATCATCTTCAAATCCACCACAATCCTGATGATCAGTGGGGATAGAAAACTCTTCGTATGGTGAAATACCTAAAGAAGCATCTTGGAATACTTTCTTCAAGAATAAGGCACATACAGGCAGAGCAGATGCGGCACCTTGCGCATAAGCCATGGAGTTAAAGTGAATGTCATTTTCTTCTCCACCAACCCAGCAACCGAAGGTAAGCGAGGGAATATAACCCATAAACCAACCGTCGGTATTATCATTGGTCGTACCTGTCTTTCCACCCATTGGTGCCTGAACACCATATTTACCACGCATTCTATAACCAGTACCGTTGTTGACAACACCCTTCATCAGTGTAATCATTCGGTAACTTGAACTAGCACTAATAACCTCCTTCGACTGAGGAGGTAAACCATTACTGAGATCAGCCAGCACATTGCCTTCTGCATCCTCAATGCGTGTTACATAAATAGGCTTTCTGCGAACTCCCTTGTTGGGGAATGCAGAATATGCTCCAATCATTTCTTGCAACGAGATCTCAATAGCACCCAAACAAAGCGTATACACAGCTTGGATGTTTTTTTGCATGATACCGTAATCTCTCAGAATCTGTACAAACTGACTGGGAGTCAGCTGATCGATTAGGAAAGCAGAAACAGCATTGTTAGATGATGCCAAGGCTGCTTTAAGTGATATCATTCCACCACCACCTCCGCCACGAGGAGTCCAGCCGCCATAAGAACGACGTTCGTTAGGAACTTCATCACATGGTGTCATACCAGTTTCCATGGCCAAAGAATACAAGTAGGGTTTAATGGTTGAACCAACCTGGCGCTTTCCTGACGTACACATGTCATATTGGAAATGCGAATAATTCAGTCCACCAACATAGGCTCTGATCTCACCCGTTTTATTGTCCATACACATAAATGATGAACGGAGAAAACGCTTATAATAAAGCAAAGAATCATAGGGAGTCATGGTGGTATCAATATCACCATTGGGCGAATAGAGAGTCATGTCAACAGGAACGTTGAATGATTTTCGGATTTCTTCCTCGCTGAAACCAGCACTCTTCATTTCATTCCATCTACCACTCTGACGCATTGCCTTCTCAATCAAATTCTGTCGACGCTTATTATCAATACGCGAATTATATGGAGCTTTACTATTGTTCTTGAGTTCTTTCTCAAAAGCAGGTTGCAAATACTGCGCAACATGCTCAAACATAGCTTCTTCAGCATATTTCTGCATACGAGAATCAATGGTTGTATAAATCTTCAAACCATCAGAATAGAGGTTATAATACGAACCATCTCTCTTGCGATGCTTGTTACACCATCCATACAATGAATCGTTTTCCCATGCTAAAGAGTCCTCATAGAATTTCTGATATTGCCAACTCTGGTAATCATCAATCTCAGGTTTTTTAGCCATCAACACCTGGCGCAGGTACTCACGTAAATAAGTGCCAGTACCTTCCTTGTGATCCTGACGCGTAAAATTAAGTTTCAAAGGTTCAGCCTTGCAACTGTCAAATTGTGCTTCTGTAATATAGCCAGAACGAAGCATCTGACCTAAAACCACATTCCTGCGTTCTTCAGAGCGTTGTGGATGACGAACAGGATTAAAGTAAGATGGATTCTTACACATACCAACAAGTACGGCACACTCGTTGATATTCAAATCCATTGGTTCTTTTCCAAAATAAGTCTTTGCTGCTGTTTTAATACCAACAGCATTGTGTAAAAAGTCGAAATAATTGAGATATAGAGTGATAATCTCTTCCTTTGTATAATAACGCTCCAACTTTAACGCAATAACCCACTCAATGGGTTTCTGAAGCAAACGTTCCTTGGTGTTCTCTGCCTTCTCACTATAAAGCTGCTTTGCCAATTGCTGAGTAAGGGTACTACCTCCACCTGCATTCTTGTTACCCATCATACCACGTTTCACAACAGCACGTCCCAAAGCTTTAAAATCAATACCGCAATGATCATAGAAACGTTCATCCTCTGTTGCAACCAATGCTTTGACAAGCATAGGAGGTAATTGGTCATAACTTACGAAGATACGATTGGCACTTGAATAACTCCAAGTTCCAATGAGTTTACCATCACAAGTGTACACCTGAGACGCAAATTTATTAACGGGATTCTGCAACTGGCTCAAGTCGGGCATGTAGCCAATTGAACCTTTGAATATCAAGATAAATAGGACAAATATCGTGATAATTCCGGCCACTAAAAGCGTCCAGAGTACAATAAAAGTCTTTTTACGTATTTTCTTCATTTATGTTTTTGTAGACAATATTTGCGCAAAGATAATAATAAAATATGTAATATTGCGCGCGCACAACATATTTTTTACTTTTTTATGGTAATCTGCAAATCAAAATGAGCTTTCATAAGGTATTTAAGTGTATTTTTTGTAATTTTGAACGCGGATTTATATGCAAATTCATACAGGTGTAAAGAGTTTTGAATATTAAACTAAAATTGCAAAGATGGATATATACAAAATCATAGGCGGTGTAGCAATAGGATTGGTCATCATGTTATTGCGAAACAAGATTGCCACATGGATTTTTGCCAAGAAAAGTCCCTTGGGTGGTTCGGTTGACCCCAATGACGTTGAGGGAAACCTTGAAAAACTGAGAGCAAGTGGTCATATCACTCAAGAGCAGTACGACTCTGCCATAAAAGGTTTGAAAGCATCTAAAGAAGCTCAGGAGAAAGAAGTTGCTCAGTCAGAATCCAACAATCAATAAACACATCATTCAAACAACATATAGTGTATGAATCGTAGTTTAGTAACCATAGCTGACCATTCTAGAGAGAAGATTGAATATCTTTTGGAAATGGCCTCAGAATTTGAAAAGCATCCCAACAGACGCATTTTGGAGGGTAAGGTTGTTGCAACCTTGTTTTTTGAACCTTCTACTCGTACTCGTTTGAGTTTTGAAACTGCTGCCAATCGTTTGGGAGCACGTGTGATTGGTTTTGCTGATCCAAAAGTAACCAGTGGAACCAAAGGAGAAACATTGAAAGACACAATTATGATGGTTAGCAACTATGCTGATATCATCGTAATGCGTCACTATCTGGAAGGTGCAGCCCGCTATGCCAGCGAGGTGGCTCCTGTCCCCATTGTCAATGCAGGTGATGGTGCCAACCAGCATCCGTCACAAACCATGCTCGACCTCTATAGCATATACAAAACGCAAGGTACGCTTGACAATCTCAACATCTTCATGGTAGGCGACTTGAAATACGGACGTACCGTTCACAGCCTTCTCACAGCTATGCGTCACTTTAATCCAACATTCCACTTCATTGCTCCCGATGAATTGGCAATGCCCAAACATTACAAGGACTATTGCGTAGAGCATGGCATCAAATTTGAAGAGCACAAGGAGTTCAATGCTGACATCATTTCACAAGCAGACATCCTCTACATGACTCGTGTACAGCGTGAACGCTTTACGGATCTTATTGAATACGAGCGAGTAAAAGACAGTTACCTATTGAAAGAGCACATGCTTTGCAAAGCACGTCCCAATATGAAGATTCTTCATCCCCTGCCCCGTGTCAATGAAATTGAATACAGTATTGACGAGACACCCTATGCATACTATTTCCAGCAGGCGGGCAACGGACTCTTTGCACGTCAAGCTTTGATTTGTGATGCACTCAACATCTCGTTAGAGCAAGTTAAAAACGACAATACCATTCTTAACTAAGATACAATCATGAAAGTAAATCAGAAAGAAATGCAAGTAGCTGCTGTAGAGAATGGTACAGTTATTGACCATATCCCTTCAGAAAAACTTTTTGAAGTAATCAACTTACTGCACTTGGAAAAATCGAAAACACAGGTTACTGTGGGATTCAACCTCAAGAGCAAGAAAATGGGCCACAAAAGCATAATCAAAATTGCGAATAAATTCTTCACGGATGCAGAGTTGAATCAGTTAGCAGTAGTTACTCCCAATGTAACACTTTGTATCATTCGCAACTACGAGGTGGTAGAGAAAAAGACCGTTACCCTGAGTGACGAATTAGTAGGAATTGTTAAGTGCAACAACCCTCGTTGCATTACGAACAACGAGCCAATGCGTACCCGTTTCTCCGTAACCAACCACAAAGAAGGTTTGGTGCGTTGCCATTATTGCAATACAGAACAACATCTTAAGGATGTAAAGCTTTGCTGATTAAAGTTAAAGAAAAAATATAATAAATATAAAGGTATAATTAAGGTAATTTTAAACAGATGGAAAGAGACAACGAAATCTTTGCTCTCATTGAAGAAGAGCACAAGCGTCAGGCTCGTGGTATCGAGTTGATCGCAAGTGAGAACTCAGTAAGTCCCCAGGTTATGGAGGCTATGGGCTCATGCCTTACCAACAAGTATGCAGAGGGTTATCCCGGCAAGCGTTACTATGGTGGTTGCGAGGTAGTAGACAAGGTTGAGCAGTTGGCAATCGACCGTGTTTGCAAGCTCTTTGGTGCTGAGTATGCTAATGTACAGCCTCACTCTGGTGCTCAGGCAAATGCTGCAGTACTTCTCACCGTACTTGAGCCAGGTGACACCTTCATGGGTCTAAACCTCGATCACGGAGGCCACCTTTCACACGGTTCACTCGTAAATACAAGTGGTATTCTCTATAAGCCCGTCCGCTACAACCTCAACAAGGAGACTGGTCGTGTTGACTATGATGAGATGGAGCGTTTGGCTAAGGAGTGCAAACCCAAGCTCATCATCGGTGGTGGTTCAGCTTATAGTCGCGAGTGGGATTATGCTCGTATGCGTAAGATTGCAGACGAGGTTGGTGCTCTTCTCATGATTGACATGGCTCATCCCGCAGGTCTTATTGCCGCAGGCTTGCTCGAGAATCCTGTTAAGTACGCTCACATCGTTACTTCTACTACTCACAAGACTCTCCGTGGTCCTCGTGGTGGTATCATCTTGATGGGTAAGGATTTCCCCAATCCTTGGGGTAAGACAACACCTAAGGGTGAGATCAAAATGATGAGTGCAATGCTCAATAGTGCAGTATTCCCCGGGCAGCAGGGTGGTCCTCTGGAACACGTTATTGCCGCTAAGGCAGTTGCTTTCGGTGAGGCTTTGACTCCCGCATTCAAGGAGTGGGCTGCTCAGGTTAAGAAGAATGCTGCAGTTTTGGCAGACGAACTTGTTAAGCGTGGCTTCAATATCGTTAGCGGTGGAACTGACAACCACTCAATGTTGGTTGACCTCCGTTCTAAATATCCCGATTTGACTGGTAAGGTTGCAGAAAAGGCTCTCGTTGCTGCTGACCTCACCGTTAACAAGAACATGGTTCCATTCGATTCACGTTCTGCATTCCAGACAAGTGGTATCCGTCTTGGTTCTCCCGCAATCACCTCTCGTGGTGCTAAGGAAGACCTCATGATTCAGATTGCAGCTTGGATTGAACGTGTACTCAACGACCCCGAAAACCAAGATGTTATCGCGGCTGTTAAGGCTGAGGTTAATGCAACCATGGCAAACTATCCCATGTTCGCATACTAATCATTTGGTAGATAATACAATTGCAATTACAGCAGTTACCAACTCATTTTGAGTAGCGTAACTGCTGTAATTCTTTTTGAGTATCACAACACGTTTTCGGAATCATCTCGATACATTCCCGATAGATGCCCGATACATTCCCGTAGGTTCAAATACGGAAAAATAACTTAAGATTCTTTCTTACAATACAAAGAAAGAAACACAAAAGAAAGAAATACAATAGATAGAAATATTTGTGTCAGGAAAACATATCACTATATCTGTTGCATTTCTATGGCATTTACCCTACGTTTCCCTTATATTCCTCCACAATTCTACACGAAATTGTAGGGGAAACTAATGTTCACATAAGGCAAGGAATAGGATTATTGCTTAACAATATTTACGGAACGGAACTTGCGGTCTGGAGTAAGAACTGCAGTCATCTTCCATACTTGAACGCCAGTACTATCAACATTTGAACGGTTCAATACAGCATCAAGTTGTGCATTAACTATGAAATCATAAGCACCTGATACTATGTCAGATGGTTTCTTCTTAATGCCAAGACCTCCACTAACGGAAAAATGAACGCCAATGATGTCATCATGCTGGAAGTTTGATTTACAAAAACCAACAACGCTACTGCCAGTAGCATCAGAAACGCCACAAAATGTCATGGGAGAAGAAACTAAGGCATCTACCCTATTCTCATCGCCACTTGTCATAGCTGCAAGGAAGGTGTCGATAGAACCACTCAGCATACTCTTTTCTTCATTGGTTACCTCCAATTTTGTGAGGCGTGTCTTGGATTCTGAAGCAATTACCGCAAATGCACCTTCTGGATGAAGTTCAAGATATCGTTGATAACCAGCTATATTGTTTTCTGAAAGCGCAACGTCCCAATCTAAAGAATCAATGCGACTCTCGCATACCTTTACATAAGGTGAAGACGGATGCTCCTTAATGAATTTAAGCAAAGATTCACGATCGCCTCCTGCTGCTTTCTGATAAAATTCTTCATGCTCCTTTTGTGCTTCTGCATACATCTTTTTCACTTCGTCAATATGCTCTCCATCAGGAAAACGAATGATGTAATCCTCATACCAAAGGAGGTTGGTACATCCATTAAGTCTTTCGTAAGCACGTTGTTCATACCCTTTTGTTCTTCGATGATCAGCAATCAGGAAATAAGTAATTCCTGAAATGAGAATAAAGAAAAAGGCAATGGTTACTATTCTACGAGCAGATAAAGCATACCAAGGCTTCTTTACCATAGGTACAGCTTGTTTTTTATCTTCATTTACAACATCTTCTTTGGGTTCCTCTTCCTTTACGGAATCCTCTGTTATATTTCCATTATCAGAAGATTCATTATCAGATACTTCACTATCTGTAGACACAGTATCATCCATATTAGTTGATACCGAAGCAGATTCAACAGTATCATCACTCTCTTTCTGAGTCATTTCTTCTACAATTTGAGGTTCATCCAACACAATGGATTCAGATGGCTCTTGTGACAAAACAGGTTCTGCATTATCATGTTGAATTGAGGATTCCTGTTGTACGTCTCCTGAAACCACATTTTGTGATTCAACTTTTTCCTCAACTTGTTCTTCAACCAAACGACTAACATCACCTCCACACTCAGGACAAGTGGAAAGTTTTGAAGAAATATATTTTTTACAATGAGGACAAACAATAACTGCCATGTTAATTTTTACTTATTCTGTTTATTCGTTATACAAAATTACAATTATTTCTCGACATTACGTATATTTATAAAATTTTATTTTGGAAAGTAGACAGAAAATTCGTAACTTTGACTCGAAATAATCAATTAGCATGAAAAACAATCCAACTTATTAAAAAAAACATGAGACATCCTAATTATTTGAAAAAGGTATCCACATTGTTGCTCGCCTCTATGATGGCATTTCCAGCAACAGATATGCAAGCTGCAGAGAAGCCTGGTTCATTCAAGGTTGGCGAGAAAACATTCCTGCTCAACGGCAAACCCTTTGTGGTGAAGGCTGCAGAGGTTCATTATCCTCGAATCCCTCGCCCCTATTGGGAGCAACGCATCAAGATGTGCAAGGCATTGGGCATGAATACGCTTTGCATCTACATTTTCTGGAACATTCATGAGCAGAAGATGGGTGAGTTCAACTTTACCGACAACAATGATATCCGTGCTTTCGTAAAACTGGCACAAAAGAATGGCATGTACGTCATCGTACGACCTGGTCCATACGTTTGTGCAGAATGGGAAATGGGTGGTCTGCCTTGGTGGTTGCTCAAGAAAAAGGATATAAAACTTCGCGAACAGGATCCTTTCTTCATGGAACGTCTTGAGATCTTCGAGAAGAAGGTTGGCGAACAACTGGGTGACCTTACCATCGAGAAGGGTGGACCCATTATCATGGTTCAGGTTGAAAATGAATACGGTTCGTATGGCGAGGACAAGCCTTATATTCGTGCGGTACGTGATGTAGTTCGCAAGAGCGGATTCGACAAAGTAGAATTATTCCAATGCGATTGGAGTTCAAACTTCACAAAAAATGGTCTTGAAGACCTAACTTGGACAATGAACTTCGGTACCGGAGCCAATATTGACAACGAGTTCCGAAAACTCAAGGAATTGCGTCCCAACAGTCCGTTGATGTGCTCTGAGTTTTGGAGTGGATGGTTCGACAAATGGGGCGGACGTCACGAGACACGAGGTGCAAAAGATATGGTAGACGGTATGCGCGACATGCTTGACCGTGGTATTTCCTTCTCACTCTACATGACGCATGGAGGTACCAACTGGGGACATTGGGCAGGTGCAAACTCGCCTGGTTTTGCTCCCGACGTCACAAGCTATGATTACGATGCGCCTATCAATGAAGCAGGACAGACAACACCAAAGTTCTTTGAACTGCAAAAGATGATGGCAAACTACAACGATGGCAAGAAATTGCCTTCAGTACCTAAGCAATACGAGACAATAAGCATTCCAAAGATTGAGTTTAAGGAAGTAGCACCCCTTTGGGACAACCTCCCCTCTCCGTCTGCAACCAGTAGCGATGTACCTTGCACTTTCGAGGAAATGGACATGGGATGGGGTTGCATGCTCTATACAACTCGATTGGCACAAGCAATTGATACGGAGAGCATACTGAAAGTTACTGAAGCTCACGACTATGCACAGGTATTCGTAAACGGAAAGTACATAGGAAAACTTGACCGTATCAACCGTGAAAGCACTCTTATCATGCCTGCAATGAAAGAAGGTGATAAGATTGACATTTATGTTGAAGCATTAGGTCGTATCAATTTTGGACGTGCCATCAAAGACTTCAAGGGCATTACCGATAAAGTTGAACTGAGTTACTCGCTTAAAAACAACAGTAAGGTAAATATAGAACTTAGTGCCTGGGACATCACCTGCCTGCCCGATGATTACGAAAAACAGGCAAACATGAAATATGTGCCTATTACCGAGCAGAACAAAGGGGTACGAGGAAACTATCGTGCAACCTTTAAACTCAATAAAGTTGGCGACACATTCATCAACATGGAGAACTTCGGAAAGGGACAGGTTTATGTTAACGGACACGCTATTGGTCGCTTCTGGCAAATTGGTCCTCAGCAGACTCTATACATGCCTGGATGCTGGTTGAAGAAGGGTGTGAACGAGATTATCGTAACCGATGTGGTTGGTCCTAAGGAGGCAACCGTTGAAGGACTGACAAAACCCATCATCGACAAGCTGAATCTGGCAGGTCCTCAGACACATCGTCTTGAGGGACAAAAGCTTGACCTGAGCGGAGAAAAGCCTGTTCATAGCGGAACCCTCAAAGAAGGTAATGGATGGCAAGAGGTGAAATTTGATAAGCCTGTAAGTGGCCGTTACTTCTGCATCGAGGCACTTAACAGTCACTGGAATCGTGAATACTGCTGTATCTCTGAACTTTATCTGCTTGATGCCAACGGCAAGCGTCTGAGTCGCGAACCTTGGTCAATCGCCTATGCTGACGATGAGGATGTTTCAAGCGGAAACAAGAATGGCGACAAGATCTTCGACTTGCAGGAGAGCACCTACTGGAGCACTAACAAAGGTGTACAATTCCCCCACTCTATCATCATCGACTTAAATCAGGATCAAACCATCAGCGGTTTCCAGATTCTGCCTCGTATGGAGAGTGGAGCTCCTGAAAGCATAAAAGACTACCGTATCTATGTGAAGAGCGGAGCCTTCAAAATGTAACATATAAAACGCAAATTCTAATCCTAAAAATATAAGAATTAGTAATTTAGCGTAAAATCATGAAGAATGTGGTATATTAAACTGAAAAACGTTTAGTATACCACATTTAAAATAAAATAATTATAATCAATGAAAAAAATCTATCTATTAACAGCCCTACTGGGATTAACAATTACTTCTTGTCACACAACACGTAAATCTGTTAAAGTTGACATTGGACGTGTTAGCGAGACAATAGCTCCTAATTTAAATCAAAGCAATACCCCCTTGGACAAACCCATTGTGGTATTGTATGAAAACGACGCACATTGCAACATCGACGGCTATCAGAAACTGGCAGGTATGCGTGATGCTATACAGGACACAGCATACTGCTGTATCGTGTCGAGCGGAGACTTCCTACAAGGAGGAACCGCTGGTGCCATCAGCAACGGACAATACATTGCCGACATCATGCGCAACATGAACTATACAGCCATTACCCTGGGAAACCATGAGTTTGACTTTGGTATGGATCGTATGAAGGAGATTTTGAAAGACATCAATGCACCCGTAACATGTTGTAATCTTTTTACCATGGATGGGAAGCAGGAATATGCCAGCTACGTTATGAAGCAATTAGGAAATAATAAAGTAGCCTTTGTGGGTGTTACAACTCCAACTACCCTTTATACCGAAGCATATTCCTTTTACGACAAAAATGACAAGCAGACACATGAACTTTGTGAAAACACACTAGTTGAGCACATTCAGAATGCTGTAGACGATGCCATTAAAAATGGTGCAGATTTTGTTATCATGCTGTCTCACGTAGGCGAAGATGAGAACCTTTGCAATGCCGTTTCGCACGATATTGTAAAGAGAACCAAAGGTATCGATGCTGTATTAGATGGTCATACACATTCAGAGGTTCCAAAGAATGTTGTCAAGAACTCAATCGACAAAGATGTTGTCATTTCGCAAACGGGAACAAAATTCAAGTACATTGGAAAATTAACTATAAGAAAAGATAGAACTATTCATACACAATTACTTCCTGTAAAAGGAATTAACAATGTAAACAAGCGAATCAAGGAAGTAACTGATAGCATCAAAGTTGTTTATGATAACAAGGTAAATCGTTTGATTTGCAAGAGCGATGTAGATATTGAGATTCTTGACGAAAAGGGAAAGCAAGCCGTACGTTTACGCGAGACCAATGCTGGGGATTTAGTGGCTGATGCCTATCGTCATATCACAGATGCTCAAATAGCCATTTCAAATGGAGGTGGAATCCGTACAAGTGTCAAAGCTGGCAACCTGAGCTATGGAGACATCATGGCACTACTACCTTATGAGAACTATGTGGAAGTCTTGGAGGTTTCAGGTCAAAAAATCATAGATGTACTGAATGCATGTTGTAGTTTCTTGCCCATCGAGAATGGTGATTTTCCCCAGGTGTCAGGAATGCAATTTACGATTGACATGAAGGCGGAAAACAACAACAAACGAGTAAAGGATGTAAAGGTGTTTGACAATAATACCAAATCATATAAGGCAATTGACACAAAGGCAACATACACACTCGCCACAATAGACTATTGTGTGACAGGAGGAGGATTACAGAAGATGCTGAAAAACGAGAAGGTCGTAAAGCAGAATATTATGCTTTATAGCGAAGCCCTGATCGAGTTTGTCACGAAGGCTCTTAACGGTCACATTACATCGAAATATGGACAGCCCCAAGGTCGAATCAGTATAATTGAATGATAAATCCAATAAATAGCAAACGAGAGACTTCGCAAAAATCACGTTTACTACGTTGAAACAATTATAGTAATTTACAAGCAACAAATTGCTTCTCACGCGCTCGCATGTACTTATTTTAGTATTTGCGAGCGTTTTTTTAGTTTTCAAGTAGCAAAAAGTCGACATTTTTTCGTAACTTTGCGCGAAATTTTAGAAAAATATAAGAAAACAATATCAATATGCTTACATTAAAACTTATTACTGAAGAAACCGAAAAGGTAATCAAAGGCTTGGAGAAAAAGCACTTTAAGGGTGCTAAGGAAGCCATTGATGAGGTGATTGCTACCGACAAATTACGTCGTGAGGCTCAAGCTGAACTCGACCAGAATCTGGCTGCTCAGAAGAAATTGGCAGGCGAGATTGGCATGCTGATGAAGCAGGGTAAGCGCGAAGAAGCTGATGCAGTAAAAGCAAAGGTGGCAGAAATGAAGGAGCAGAGCAAAAACCTTGAGGACAAGAAGGCTAACGCTGAGCAGGAGCTGACACGTCTGTTGTGCCAGATTCCCAACATCCCCTACGATGAGGTTCCTGAAGGATCATGCGCCGAGGATAACTGGGTTGTAAAGAGTAACCTCAAAGAGTGTGTTATTGGCAAGGATACCGTTGGCAACTGGGATGCAAATCCCGTTATTGAAAGTGCAAAGTTGCCTCATTGGGAATTAGCAAAGAAATACAACCTTATTGATTTCGACCTTGGTGTTAAAATCACCGGTGCTGGTTTCCCCGTATATCGTGGCAAGGGAGCACAGTTGCAACGTGCCCTTATCAACTTCTTCTTGGCAGAAGCCAACAAGAGCGGATATGAGGAAATTATGCCTCCTACAGTAGTAAATGCTGCCAGTGGTTATGGTACAGGTCAGTTGCCCGACAAAGAGGGACAGATGTACCATTGCGAAATTGACGATCTCTACCTCATTCCTACTGCAGAGGTACCCGTTACAAACATCTATCGCGATGTTATCCTTGACGAGAAGGATCTTCCTATCAAGAACTGCGCATATACACAATGTTTCCGTCGTGAGGCAGGTAGCTATGGCAAGGATGTTCGTGGTTTGAACCGTTTGCATGAATTCTCAAAGATTGAGATTGTACGTATTGATACTCCCGAGCATTCTGCAGAGAGTCACAAAGAGATGTTGGCACACGTTGAAGGATTACTCCAAAAGTTGGAACTCCCCTATCGTATCCTTCGTCTTTGTGGTGGCGACCAGTCATTCACATCTGCCATCTGCTATGACTTTGAGGTTTACTCAGAGGCTCAGAAGCGCTGGTTGGAAGTTAGTTCTGTCAGCAACTTCGACACCTATCAGGCAAATCGCTTGAAGTGCCGTTATCGCAATAGCGAAACAAAGAAGACTGAAATCTGCCACACATTGAATGGTTCTGCTCTTGCTTTGCCACGTATCGTGGCTGCCATCCTGGAGAACAACCAGACAGAGGAAGGCATCAAGGTTCCTGCAGCCCTTGTTCCTTACATGGGATGCGACATGATTAACTAATTAGTGATAAACAATCAACAAAAATAATAATAAAGTAAAAGATGAACAAAATTGTAAAGAAAGTGCAATTCAGCGAAAAGGTGTTCCGCTTAGATGTGGAGGCACCCCTGATTGCAAAAGCACGTAAGGCTGGTCATTTCGTAATCATCCGTGTAGATGAGAAGGGCGAGCGTGTTCCCCTCACCATCGCTGGTAGCGATCCCGTTAAGGGTACTATTACCTTGGTAATCCAGACCGTTGGTGCAAGTACCTCTAAGTTGTGCGCACTCAATGAAGGTGATTACATTGCTGACGTAGTTGGTCCTCTTGGACGTGCTACTCACATCGAGAACTACGGTACCGTACTTTGTGCTGGTGGTGGTGTTGGTACAGCTCCTATGCTCCCTATCATCCAGGCTTTGAAGGCTGCTGGCAACAAGGTTATCAGCGTTATCGCTGGTCGTAGCAAGGAGTTGATCATTCTCGAGGATGAGGTTCGTGCTGCAAGCGACGAGGTTATCATCATGACCGATGATGGTTCATATGGTAAGCAGGGTGTTGTAACCGTTGGTATGGAAGAGGTTATCCAGCGCGAGAAGGTTGACAAGTGCTTCGCCATCGGTCCTGCTATTATGATGAAGTTCTGCTGCTTGCTGACCAAAAAATATGAAATTCCTACCGATGTATCTCTTAACACCATCATGGTTGACGGTACCGGTATGTGTGGTGCTTGCCGTATCAGCGTAGGTGGCAAGACCAAGTTCGTTTGCGTTGACGGTCCCGAGTTCGACGGACATGAGGTTGACTTCAACGAAATGCTTCAGCGTGGTGGTGCATTCAAGGCTGAGGAGGCAGAGGCAATGGCTGCATATCAGGCTGCCCTCGAGGGTAAGACTTGTGCTTGTGCTTCAGCAGCTGCTCCAAAGGCAGAAGTTACTGCCGACACTATTGATGCAAGCAAGATGGACACAACAACTCCTCTCGCTGAACTTCTCGACCGCAAGGCTCCTTATCGTGAGGAGATTCGCAAGTCGATGAAGGCAAAAGAGCGTGGCGAGATTGAACGTTGCCAGATGCCCGAGTTGGATCCTGTTTATCGTGCAACCACTCGTGTTGAGGAGGTTAACAAGGGACTTACTGTTGAACAGGCTCTTACCGAGGCTAAGCGTTGTCTTGACTGTGCTAATCCCACCTGTATGGAGGGTTGCCCCGTTAATATCAACATTCCTTCATTCATTAAGAACATTGAGCGTGGTGAGTTCCTCAACGCAGCTCGCGTTTTGAAGAGCACAAGTGCCCTGCCCGCAGTATGTGGTCGTGTTTGTCCTCAGGAGAAGCAGTGTGAAAGCCAGTGTATGCAGCTCAAGATGGGTAAGAAGGCTGTTGCCATCGGTAACCTGGAGCGCTTTGCAGCTGACTTCGAGCGTGAGAGTGGCAAGATTGCTCTTCCCGAGGTTGCAGCTAAGAATGGCAAGAAGATTGCAGTTATCGGTTCTGGCCCCAGCGGTTTGAGTTTCGCTGGTGACATGGCTAAGGCTGGTTACGATGTTACTGTATTCGAGGCACTTCACGAAATTGGTGGTGTATTGAAGTATGGTATCCCCGAGTTCCGTCTTCCCAACAAGATCGTTGACGTTGAGATTCAGAATCTCGAGAAGATTGGTGTTAATTTTGTGAAGGACTGCGTTGTAGGTAAGACTATCAGCGTTGCAGAACTTGAGGCAGAAGGATTCCAGGGCATCTTCGTTGGTTCTGGTGCTGGTCTTCCCAACTTCATGGGTATTCCCGGTGAGAACAGCAACGGCATCATGTCATCTAACGAGTACCTTACCCGTGTTAACTTGATGGATGCTTCTAATCCTGCATTCGCAACTCCCATTAAGAAGGCTAAGAGCGTAATGGTTGTTGGTGGTGGTAATACCGCTATGGATAGCTGCCGTACCGCTAAGCGCCTCGGTGCTGAGCGTGTATTCATCGCTTACCGTCGTAGCGAGCAGGAGATGCCTGCACGTCTTGAGGAGGTTAAGCACGCAAAGGAGGAGGGAATCGAATTCCTGACCTTGCACAACCCCATCGAGTATCATGCTGACGAGAAGGGTAATGTAACTGAGGTATTGCTCCAGAAGATGGAGCTTGGCGAGCCTGATGCTTCAGGTCGTCGTTCGCCCCAGCCCATTCCCGGTGCTATTGAGACCATTGCTATCGACCAGGCTATTGTTGCCGTAGGTGTATCTCCCAACCCCATCGTTCCCACTTCTATTGAGGGTCTTGAGTTGGGACGCAAGAACACCATCGTCGTTAACGAGGGCATGCAGACTAACATTCCTACCATCTTTGCTGGTGGTGATATTGTTCGTGGTGGTGCTACCGTTATCCTCGCTATGGGTGACGGTCGTCGTGCTGCTGCTGCAATGGACGAGTATCTGAGCAAATAAAATATGACAAGAGTCACAGTTCCCTCCGGTAAGCCTGAGAGAACTTGTGACTTTTTTTTATATTTACAGGAATATAGAGTAACATAAATAAAGTATATTTCATACCATTATTTTATTTATAAAACAATTCTATCAATATACTTTTTCGATTACATTTTCTGACATCCTGCATAGTAACATAAATTAGAATTTAGAAAAGTGTCCGCTCTTTATACCATATTATTACTAATAGCCAGCAACGTGTTTATGACCTTTGCATGGTATGGACATCTAAAAATGCAACAAAGTGGTACCAGTACCAACTGGCCTCTCATTGGTGTCATAGCTTTCTCTTGGGTTATTGCATTCTTTGAGTATTGTTGCCAAGTTCCCGCCAACCGTATAGGCTTCGTTGAAAATGGTGGTCCATTTACATTGATGCAACTTAAAGTTATACAAGAGGTCATTTCCCTCATCGTATTTTGCATCATTGCTCATGTCCTTTTTCAAGGGCAATCTCTTCACTGGAATCATCTTGCAGCCCTTGGTTGCTTGATTCTAGCTGTATATTTTGTCTTTATGCCAACAAAATAAAATCATGAAAAGAATATTTATCGTCAGTTTAGTGATACTTAATGCATTAACAATAAATGCACAACGTAAAGCCCCTCTAGTACAGCCGGTTTTGCCCGCTATTACATTGGCTGAAGCACTCGAGCAATATCGCTATTCTGATGCAGAACTAATTTTGAATAACGAAATTACTACATTAAGAAAGAAAAAACTCGATACCAGTGCTGCAGAAAGTGCACTTCGCTCTGTAGCACGTGCAAAAAGCAAGTTGAATGTAACAGAAAAGATCACCTTCATTGATAGTATCCAAATCAATAAGGCTGATCTCATGCAAAACCTTAGTCTTAGCAACGAGAGTGGAAAGATTGACCTCTACTCTACGTTTTACAACACACCCGATACTACCGATTGTACAATATACCTTTCTGAATTAGGTGATAATCTTATTTATGCAAAACCTGATTCAAAAGGCAATCCTCAACTCTTCAAGAAGTCTTTAGTAGGAAATCCTTCACGTCTTGAGGATGCTGATTGGACTGCTTCTGTTGCACTTGCTGATGAAGGACTTGGTGATAGAGGTGATGTGGCACAAAACTATCCATTTATGATGGCAGATGGCACAACACTCTATTTTGCAGCAAAAGGTGAAGAGAGTTTAGGAGGATACGATATCTTTATGACTCGTTACGATGCAGAAGAACATCGTTATTTAACACCAGAAAATATAGGTATGCCTTTTAATTCACCTGCAAACGATTATCTGTATGCGGTAGATGAATTCTATAATATTGGTTTTTTTGTCAGCGATCGTAACCAACCTAAAGATACTGTATGCGTATACATATTTATCCCCAATCAATCTCGCAAGATATACAATGTGTCAGAAATTGGTGAGGATAAGCTTCGCTCTTTTGCTCGACTTACCAGTATTTCGGATACTTGGGAAGACATGAACCTTGTAAATGCCTCTTTACAGAAAGTAAAACAGCTTAAGAATGAAACTCATATAAGTGGTAACGAAAGTAATGCTTCATTCTCATTTATAATCAACAATAAGGTTGTTTACAATAGCTTAAACGATTTCAAATCCGATCAGGCACGTCAATCTGCTCAATGGTGGTTTGAGGGAATTAAGGATCTTCGTAAGTCAGAGTTGGAACTTGAGAAGTTGCGAGAAAAGTATCATATGTCTAACGACGCAACCCGCAATTCATTAAAACCACAAATTCTACAGCTTGAAAATAATGTGCGTTCTTTGTACATAAAACTAAAATCACAAGAGAAAGAGATTAGAAGATTCGAAACACAATCGATATAAATTATCCCACCATGAAATACCAAGAGTCAGAACTCATCATTAATGCAGATGGAAGTATTTTCCATCTGCATATACGTCCTGAGCAGTTAGCACAAAAAGTCATACTTGTAGGCGATCCAGATCGTGTCAATAATGTTGCATCATATTTTGATAGCATTGAGTGTGAAATTTCATCACGAGAGTTTCACACAATTACTGGCATGTACAAAGGAAAACGCATTACTTGTCTATCAACAGGTATTGGATGTGATAATATAGACATTGCAATGAATGAGTTGGATGCTCTTGCAAATATCGATTTTAATACTCTTACAGATAAACCAAACCTTACATCACTTGAAATTGTACGTGTTGGAACATGTGGAGGACTTCAACCAGATACTCCTATAGGTTCTTTTGTCGCTAGCGAAAAGAGTATTGGATTTGATGGTCTACTGAACTATTATGCAGACAGAAACAAAGTTTGCGATATTGAATTAGAGAAGACATTTACTGAACACATGTCATGGTCTCCAATAAAGGGTGCGCCCTATATAACAACGGCAAATCAAGAATTAACAAATCGAATAGCTTGTAATGATATGATTCGAGGAATAACCGTTGCTTGTGGTGGTTTTTATGGACCTCAAGGACGACAAATTCGAATGGATATTCAAGATCCTGAACAGAATGCGAAACTACAGACTTTCCGGTATACTAATTGTAATGGTCATGAATTGAAAATCTGTAACTTTGAAATGGAGTCCTCTGCCCTATTTGGTTTAGCCTCACTTCTAGGTCACAAGGCCACAACATGTTGTATGGTATTAGCAAACCGCTATTCGAAGAAGATGAATACCAACTACAAAACTCAAATAAACGATCTTATCAGTTTGGTTTTAGACAGATTCTGAAACAAGAGAGTTAATCCATGTTGAAACGAAACAACATATTATCCTTATTATAAATGAACAATTCAATACAAAATAATTATACCATTTGTGCACCTGCCACACCTGCTGGCGGTGCTATTGGTATTATTCGCATTTCTGGTCAGCAAGCCGTTGATATTGTAAACACAATTTTTAATAAGGATATAGAGAATGCAAAAGGCTATACCATGCATTATGGAGTTATAGCAGATACACAAAACTCTCATCAAAATAATTCATCTACTGAAATCATTGATGAGGTGATTGTTTCTATTTGTCGGGCTCCTCGCAGTTATACGGGAGAAGATACAGTCGAAATCTCTCACCACGGATCACCTTTCATTCAAAAACGAATAATAGAGCTTCTCATTCATCATGGATGCAGAATGGCCAATCCTGGCGAATTCACTCAAAGAGCCTTCCTTAATGGCAAAATGGATCTATCGCAAGCCGAAGCCGTTGCAGACCTTATTGCATCTAAAAATGCCTCTACACATCGCATAGCTTTACAACAAATGCGAGGTGGTTATAGTGTGAAATTGAAAGAGCTACGTGATCAATTATTAAAGATGACATCGCTTCTTGAACTTGAACTTGATTTCTCCGAGGAAGATGTTGAGTTTGCCGATCGCACTCAACTACTTGATTTAGCTATCAATGTTAAGAATGAGATTAAACGTCTGTCCAACTCTTTCCAACAAGGAAACGCTCTAAAGAACGGAGTACAGGTTGCTATTATAGGTGCACCTAATGTTGGGAAATCAACACTACTGAATGCTTTGCTTCGTGATGACAAAGCAATAGTTTCAGATATTCAAGGTACCACTCGCGACCTTATTGAGGACACCATCAATTTACAAGGCATAACTTTCCGTTTTATTGATACAGCCGGTATTCGTCAAACCGACGATACTATTGAAAAGTTAGGCATAGAACGTAGTCACCAAGCTGCTTGTAGAGCCCTTATAGTCATACTACTTACCGAACCTGGTGTCCCCTACCCTGAGATTGAAGTACAACAAGGTCAAACCATAATTAGAGTTCTCAACAAATGTGACAAGTTGAATTACGTAGAGGAGTCTTTAGATAAACAGAAATCTATTTGTATTTCAGCACTTACTAGAGAAGGAATTTCTCAACTCGAAGAACTTCTTGTTTCGTATTCTCCGCAGGACAATAATGAAGAACTTCTTGTAACTAATGCCCGTCACTATGAGGCACTAATTCAAGCCGATGATTCCATCTCTGCGGCCATCAATTCACTCCAGCAAGGATTGTCAGGAGATTTTGTTTCGGAAGATCTACGTCAATGTCTATCTAATCTCACAGACATTCTTGGTTCTGCCATTACCCCCGATGAAATTTTAGGCAACATTTTCAAGAATTTTTGCATCGGCAAGTAGCCCTGTTTGAACAAACTTGAACATTTCGGAACATTTATGAATAAGTGCCTCATTTTGAGGCACTTTTGTTT
>JAZUKS010000072.1:0-3304 GCA_045643405.1 Bacteroidaceae bacterium
AAATACAGCATGTTGGCTTTCGTAATAGTGACATGCTTAGGAAAATCTTTCGGGGTAAGATACACGGTGCTTGGTTTTTCCCAAGGAACGGACTCACTCGTTTTCGAAAATTCACCAAACCCCAGCAAATCCAAATGACTATTCACAAATGCGTCCACCTCCGACTCAGACAATTTTCCAACCTTTTGCAGATAAAACCATTGGTCCTCGTATGCCTCGAACGACTCATCAACGAAGACACTATTTCCCTCTCTTCTCGCCCTACCCTGTAACGGCAAAGCCACCAAATTCCCGAAACCTCCTTCCGGCATTGTGTCTTGGTTAGGGAAGAAACGGTCGTATGACGCAAACGAAATCTTCCCGTTGCGGTTCATTGCTGCATTGAGGATGATATTGCCCAACTTTCGAGCCTTAGCCGCAAGGACCGCCTCCTTAAAGAAAATCCACACATGAGCCCCATTGCCAGAACGTGAACGCTCAATAGATACTGGTATCCCCCATTCCTTACAAACCTCCACAAAAGCAAGCACATCATTCTTGAACCCATGTTCACACGATTTGTCATCAAAATCCGTACAAAGGAAATGGCATTTGTCTTCCTGTGTGAGCACATAAAGTCCCACCACATCTGAACAGTTATCCTTTGCACCAACAAGATGGTCATAGATATGCTGATATTCCAAAGGTTGGTATTCACGATTCGGACATTCCGCACACCTGTATTTCTTCTTGTCGCACACACCATGTCGCCACTCATTCCTATACACAGGTTGATAACCAGCTCGTCCAGATTGCTCACTCCGCCACCTGCGAGCAAACACATCCTCACGTCCCTTGAATAAACTGCGAAATAGTTCAACCCTTTGCTCAGCATTGAGCTCATTCCGTTCTCGTCCCTTCCAAACCAAACCGACTTGCTTTAAAGAAACATCGTCACCCTTCTCCCGCAACAACTTCACCAAAGCCGCATTTTCTCTACGCAACCGATCCACCTCCAACCGCAACGAGTCCAGCTGCGATAATAAATCCGAAAAAGAATACTGTTCTTGGGGCATATCAATAAACAAATATAGGTGGGTTATAAAATTGGGATTCAATATTTGTTAGACCATTTTTTCGCATTAATAACGGAATGATCTGACTTTTATTTTATTCTACGACGTAAAGATTTTTTTCTCATCAAAAACAACCCAACTCAAATTCTAACCGCCAACCTCACCTAAGATCTTGCTTCAGATAATTAATAACCGATCACAGAAACCATGCCGAAAGCAATGTTGTGCTTGATCGTGTTATTCTGAAACAAAAAAGCAATCCGCAAAACAAACCAATAATTCAACCAATACTTCTCATTCACCACAAACAAGAAAGGCCAGTCCACACGAACTGGCCTTTCTTGTTTAGTAACGATTAAAAAATAACATGAAACGATCCGGCAGGATAAATGATGTAGTTCCAGTTGTGGAGAGACTTGTCAAAGATCACTTGAGCGTCGAGCCCGGCTTGGAAAGATTCTCTGACCTTTCTTCCAGTCTCGTAGACCTTGCTGACGATTCTCGCAAGCACCTTCAATCTGGTCTTTGTAGTGGTTTCGGCAGCTCTTTTGCAAGCATCTTAAACCGTAAGCAAAAGGGATTCGCCCAGGAACGAGTTATCTGAGAAAAAAGCCAATGTTCGATGGGGTTGAACTTGGAGCAGCAGGGCGGATAGTGCAGGACGAGAATCTTCAGGCCGATTCTGTCTGCAAGATTCATAAGGTCTTGTTTGACAATATGGTGTCTGCAGGAATTATAGCCGCCTCCATCGCAGAGGATGACGAGCGTCCCAGCATTCGGATAAAGCCTCTTCAAATGATTGTTCCAGACTTGCTCGATGCTGTCGCACACTAACTGAGAAGTGTCATGGCTGGTGCCAATGGTGAGGTAACCAGTGTTGTTGGCGATGTCGTAGATGCCGTGGGGCACAATCGTACCAGAAGAGAACGTCGTGAAGTCGTGGTCATAGGCCTTCGGGGACGACGTGCAGTAGTCCAGCCCCTGTCGCTTGCAGTTTCCGATCATCTCCTTCTTCTTGGTGTCAATGCTGATGACGGGGATTCCGGATTTCAAGCAGGCTTCTTTTAATCATTACTTAAAACTTCTATTGGACTATCTTTGAGGCAACAAATGGCATCTCAATCCGCATTCTTATAAACAAATAGGACTTCAACCTTAAACCTCTTCACACTTCAATCATATCATCCTTCCCTAGCGGCTCATACTTTCCGTCCTTGCACTCCAGAATCACCGGCGGTTCAAGGACATTAACTGTGTGCCACCGCCCGACGGGGATACTCAACCCCTGCACAGGCCCATTAGCTGATAGTAAGACACGCTCCGTTTCACGGAGGACACGCTTATGGCACACATCCACACATCTGGAGTCGCCATCCATCAACGCCTCCGAGACCTCCTCGTAGAAGACCTCCTCCATGCACCCCCTCAGAACCACCAACGTCTCCGTCGTCTTTGTATGCCTATGGATCGGCAGCACCGTCCCAGGCATCAAAGCATTCAACATCCTTTGTGAATGATCCTTCGGAGCAGTCCTCAAATCGTAATTCATCCGCTTCCTATCCGCCTCCTTCGCCCGCTCCAGCAACTGATCTAAAAATTCCTTATCGATTACCATCATTGTGCTTATTTTCCCAACTCCACTTCCTGCGCTTGACAAATCCCTGTTTATGCCACAGCGGTACAAACAGCAGAATCAGGATATCTTTTATAAGTTGGAACAAATGGCGCATAACTCAAGCATAGCTCAAATAAATAACGCCCAAGATTCAAAAATATTATTTTCTTACTTTCAACGACTCCAAATACTCCTCGTGCAAGTAGTAGTACTTCTTCATGAACAGAAGGTATGCCAAGGCCAGAACGGCAAAGACGATGACCAGATAGCACCAGTGCCAAAGAGCGGTATCCTGAATCAGGTAAACCATGATAAGTGATATTACAAGCTGCATAGCCATATACAAAGCCGATACGCATACGTGGTTCATGCCCTGCTCATTGGCCATCAGCTGGTAGGCATGCTTGCGGTGGGCCTCGCCCAGGTGCTCGTGCAGCATAATGCGGTGGCAGATGGTCAGGCAGCCGTCAACGCCATAGACAATCAGGAACAGCAGCCAGGTCACATCGGCCTTGGCCAAAACCAGCTTGCCGATACAGAACAGCAGGATGAAGGCTGCGATTAAGCGAGAGCAATGTCCAAGCTTGCTTGAGCATTGCCGAGCGAGAGCAGGCTCGACCGAAGGTCAACGCAA
>JAZUKS010000073.1:0-15723 GCA_045643405.1 Bacteroidaceae bacterium
TCTTCAACTGGGACTGGTGGAAGATGGATTAATCACCCTACTTTATTACGCGCGAGAGAGAGAGTAATATATCTCTAAAATACACACAAGCCCTTGTCTGTGCAAGACAAGGGCTTGTTGTTTTAAGCAGTCCATTTTTCCAATAGACGAAGGAACTTCTATATGGACTATATTATATTTGACGTTATGCTTATGCCTCGTCACCCTCGATGAGTTGGAAGAGTTTCTCTACTGCTTCCTCCTCAGGGATGTTCTTCTCAACACATTCTTTGTTGCGATAAAGGGATATCTTGCCACGGGCAGCACCAACATAACCGTAATCGGCATCAGCCATTTCACCGGGACCATTGACGATGCATCCCATGATGGCAATTTTAAGGGTGCTATAACGGGGATGCGTCTTACTGCGCTCCTGAACGGCAGCCTTAACACGGCGAATGGTGTCCTGCAAATCATAAAGGGTACGACCGCAGCCAGGGCATGAGATGAACTCCGTCTTGCTCATCTGTACACGGGCAGCCTGCAAGATGCTCTGTGCCACAGGAATCTCGTTCTCGGGTTCCTCACTGAGCGATACACGGATGGTATCGCCAATGCCGTCGATGAGCAAACCGCCCATACCCACAGCACTCTTCAAACGTCCATCCTCACCTTCACCTGCTTCGGTAACGCCCAAATGAAGAGGGTAATCCATTCCCTCACGCTCCATCTCCTTGCAAAGCAGACGCACAGACTCCACCATGACAACGGTATTGGAAGCCTTGATACTGACCACTACATCACTGAACTTTTCTCGTTCGCAGATGCGCAGGAACTCCATACAAGACTCTACGATACCACCGGGAGTGTCGCCGTAACGCGACATGATGCGGTCGCTCACCGAACCGTGGTTCACACCAATACGAATGGCTGTGCCATGCTCCTTACAGATGGCAAGGAACTGGCAGAAGCGCTCGTCAAGACGCTTCAATTCTGCCTGATACTCCTCGTCGGTGTATGCCAACTGCTTGAACTGACGGGCAGGGTCAACGTAATTTCCCGGATTAATGCGGACTTTTTCAACAATGGCAGCCGCTACATCAGCCACATTAGGATTAAAGTGTACGTCTGCACAAAGTGGAGTGTCGCCATAGCCACGCGCCACCAATCCTGCCTTGATGTTACGCAGGTTTTCTGCCTCACGAGTGCCCTGTGTAGTAAGGCGCACCAAGTCTGCCCCGGCATCAATGATGCGGATACATTGCTCAATACAACCTTCTGTGTCCATAGTAGAACAAGTTGTCATACTCTGCACAGCCACTTTGTTTTGGCCGCCAATGCGCAACTTGCCTATCCTGACTTCATGAGTTTGTCTTCTCATACACTTTTTTTAATTCACTTTGAAATTATACTTCACCTCAGCCAGGTCAGCGTTTGCCTTAACAATCTTCTGACCTAAACCTTGCTTGTATTCGGTAAGGCGAGCGTGCAGGTCGGCATCTGCCAAGGCAAGCATCTCGACAGCAAGAATTGCAGCATTCATCGCACCATTTACACCTACAGTAGCCACGGGAATACCGGGAGGCATCTGAATGATGCTCAACATAGCATCCAGTCCGTCGAGCATACCCTTGATGGGCACACCGATAACGGGAAGGGTGGTACTGGCAGCAATTACGCCAGGAAGTGCAGCCGCCATTCCGGCACCAGCAATGATGACTTTAAGACCACGGCCTTCTGCCTCGCGTGCAAAAGACTCCACCTCGCTGGGTGTACGGTGAGCCGAGAGAGCATTCATCTCAAAAGGAACCTGCATGTCGTCAAGGAACTTGGCGGCTTTCTCCATTACGGGCAGATCACTGGTACTGCCCATGATAATACTTACAATTGCTTTCATATTTTATCGTTATTTTAAGTTTTCAATTCAGCTGGCGGAATACATAAAACCATAGAGGAAATTTGGTGATGCTCGGTTTCTCTATCCCGCTACCATCATTCTGTGACTAAGAACTATGAACTGGACTATGAACTATGAACTATGGACTATGGACTATGAACTATGGACTATGAACTATGGACTATGAACTATGGACTATGAACTATGGACTATGAACTATGAACTATGATTACCCTCCATAAATCAACACGCCCCATGCTATGCCATAATAACCACAGACAATGCCAATGAGCGTACCCACGAGAATCTGTGCCAGACCGTGCTGGCGCAGTATCATGCGACTGGTACCAACCATACCTGCCACAATAATGGCAAGAGACATCCACAGCAACGGGTTAAACTGGAAAAACTGGCTGTATGCGGCAATAGCACCAATGATGGCACCGGCTCCCGCAGCATGTACGCTGACCTTCCAAACCAAACTGAGAACCGTACACACCACCTGCAGGAAAAGGGCTACGATAATAACCGATACCAGAAGATAAGGCATGTACGTGTTGTGCATCAGCAACAGGTAACAGGCATAGCACATGATAGTAAGCAGGTATGGCACAATACGATTTGCACGCTTACGCATCTCCTGACGGCCGATATTGCGAAGACGACGGTAGAACGAAGCAAGCGCAATAGGCAAAGCAATGGTGAACAGTGCCATAATGGAGAGAACCCATAACTTGTACTGCCAGGGAAGGCGCACCAAGGGATAGGTGGTGAAAAGCACGGTGCAGCAAAGCACCGGATAATAAATGGGACGGAAGAGCATACTAATGACCTTAGCCACTACTATAAGCGTCCTGATTTCTGTATTTCTACGGGTATGTTGTACCATCTTCTAACAATCTGCGTGTGTCTGAATTCTGTTATTTCCTCATACGTGAATTGGGAATGCCCAACTGTTCACGATGCTTTGCTATGGTTCGACGTGCCACATCGTAACCTTGTTTCTTTAACATCTCTGTCAATGCATCATCGCTCAAGGGATGACGCTTGTCTTCCTCGTCGACCAACTTCTTCAAGGCATTCAGCACGGAACGGACAGAGATGTCCTCACCCTCCTTGCGTGCACTGCTATTGAAGAGATGTTTCAGGAAGAACGTCTTATACTCGGTCTGCACGCTCTTGGAACGGCAGACACGGCTCACCGTACTGATATCCACTCCGGCCAAACGAGCCACATCCTCAAGACGCATAGGACGGAGCACAGACTCGTCCCCCTCACGGAAATAGGCGTCCTGCAGTTTGATGATGGCACGCATTACCGAAATCATCGAACGACGTCGTTGTGCCAAAGCCTCAATGAACAAGTTACCCTTATCCATCTGCTTGCGCTGATAGTGTATGGCTTCCAGTACGTCACGGCGGATGGTTGCATCGTCCTTTTTATCGTAAGCAGTCATCCATTCCGCAGGGTCCGAACTCATTTGCAATTGTGGAATACCCGCTTCGCACAACCGGAACTGCAACGTACCATACTCATCCGTTTCCACGATGAAATCGGGAACAATGGCATGAGCACTCTCTGCCGATGCACTGCCGATACTTCCTCCGGGACGAGGATTGAGTCGCTTGATAGAGCGACGGATGGCAGTAATATCTGCGTCGGTCAGATTCATCTTCTTCTGTATGACACTCCAATGGTTTTGCACAAACTCATCGGAATGCTGCTGCAGAACGGTAATGATGTGCGAACGCATTGCCAGTTGCTTGTTGCGCTTGGCTTGGATGAGCAGGCACTCGCAAAGGTTACGCGCGCCAACGCCAGCGGGTTCAAATTGTTGCAACACATCCAGCACCCGCTCCAACTCATCATCATTGGTTCTAATATTCTGAAATATGTCGAGTTCATCGGCAATTTGCATCAGCGATGTACGGAGCAAACCGTCATCGTCGAGCGAACCAATCAGATACTCCAGCAAGGTGCGTTGATGCTCATCAAGGTCAAATTCTCCGACCTGCTGCATCAGCAAGTCATGGAAACTATACGTCTCGCTGTCCTCGCGCCGGCGCGATTGCTCCTCGTTTGACGTAGTAGGGAACTCGTCACTACCCCAATCGCCATCCTCATTAATGTCATTGGCAGAAGCATTGAGGTTATCCTCAAAGTCCTCGCCACCTTCCGAGTCAGCACTGCTGTCAGAATCGATACTACCAAAATCAGCGTCTTCACCGGTATAATCATCCGATGAATCCACACGTTCCAACCAAGGGTTCTCCTCGCATTCCGTTTCAATACGGGCACGCAACTCCTCCACCGACAACTCGGTGAGTTTAGCCACCAATATCTGCTGTGCAGACAATTGCTGATGTTGTTCGAGACGTTGTGTTTGGGTTAAACCTTGTTTATTGGCCATATGCTGGACTTATGTGATTGTGAGGTTACAAGAACCTTACTTTTTCTTCTTCTTTTTCTTTCTGACATCCTCAAGGGTGGTCTCCTTAATCTTGGCTGTCTCAACAGCCTTATACTCGTCTGCCAAGGCAAAGTCCAGAAGTTTGCGCTCCAGGTTGGCCTTAGCCACCTTGATGCGTATCTTGTCACCTAACGAGTAGCGCTGGTGGTGACGGCGTCCCCACAAACAGTAGTTCTTCTCGTCGAACTCGTAGTAGTCATCGTTGAGGTCGCGCAGGGGAACCATGCCCTCGCACTTGTTTTCGGTGATCTCCACATAGATGCCACTCTCGGTCACACCGCTGATGATGCCCTCGAACTCTTCGCCCAGATGGTCCTGCATATACTCTACCTGCTTGTATTTGATGCTTGAGCGCTCAGCCTGAGCAGCCAATTGCTCCATCTCGCTCGAGTGGTCGCAGAGGTCCTCATACTTCTCGCGCAGAACGCTTCGTCCGCCCTCAGCATAACGGGTCAGCAAGCGATGCACCATCAGGTCGGGATAACGGCGGATGGGAGAAGTAAAGTGAGTGTAGTACTCGAATGCCAGACCATAGTGACCGATGTTGAAGGTACTGTAGCGAGCCTTCATCATGGCACGGAGCGTAATCATCTCCACCATATTCTGTTCACGCTTTCCCTTGCAATCCGAAAGCATCTTGTTGATGTTCTTGCTCACCTCCTTCATATTGCCGGTAGCCTTGAGCTTATGACCGAACTTGCTTACGAAGTCGCTCAGGTTCATCAACTTATTCTGGTCGGGCAAGTCATGCACACGATAAACAAAGGTCTTGGTACCCTTCATATCAGGCAGTTCGCCATGACCGGCTGCCTTCTTGTTGTTCTTGGCCTTGGGATTGACAGCCTTGCCGATGCTCTCTGCCACGCTACGGTTAGCCAGCAACATAAACTCCTCTACAAGTTTGTTGGCATCCTTTGAACACTTGAAGTATACGCCCAGAGGCTTTCCTTTCTCATCAATCTGGAACTTCACCTCCTCGCGGTCAAAGTCAACGGCACCCGTTTCAAAACGCTTGGCACGCAACTGCTTGGCCATGCGGTTCAACGTGATGAGTTCGGTAGCAAAATTCTCCGCCGGAGCGTAACTGGGGTCGGTTGGCTGAGCCTTGTCGCCAGGACGCTGATAGTCCTCCTCGCTTGCCTCCTTATGGTCTTCGAGCACCTTCTGCACCTCTTCGTAGGTAAAACGGCGGTTGCTCTTGATAACGGAATGCACGATGCGGTAATCCTTCACCTCTGCCTTCATGTTCATCTTGAAGATGACGCTGAATGCCAGTTTCTCCTCGTCGGGACGCAAAGAACAGATGAAGTTGCACAAGCGCTCGGGAAGCATAGGAATGGTCCGGTCTACCAGATACACACTTGTGGCACGCTTCACTGCCTCCTTGTCGATGGGACCGCCCTCCTTGACGTAATGCGACACATCAGCAATGTGCACACCCACCTCATATTGAGCATCTTCTGCTCCCATCTCGCCCTTCAGCACACGGATACTGATGGCATCGTCAAAGTCCTTTGCATCATAGGGGTCAATGGTGAATGTCATCACGTCACGGCAGTCCTCACGTCGTGCAATCTCCTGCTTGGTGATGCCCGGATCGATGAGTTCGGCAGCATCCTCCACAGGCTTGGGGTATGAGTATGGCAATCCGAATTCGGCCAAGATGGCATGCATCTCGGTATTATTCTCACCAGCCTGACCCAATATGTCGACAACCTTGCCCACGGGATTCTTGCTGTCGCGGGGCCACTCTATGATTTTCACCACAGCCTTATCGCCCGTCTTTCCCTTCTTCAAGTCCTTGATGGGGATGAAGATATCGTTGGCCAGGGTGCGGTCCTCGGTCAGCAAGTATGCATAGTTCTTCTTTACCTGCAGCGTGCCCACGAACTTCTTGTCCGAGCGCTTTACAATCTCCACAACCTCAGCCTCGCGCACATGATTGCGACGGCGGGCCATCATGGATGCCTTAACGATATCACCGTCCATAGCATTCATGGAGTTGCGCTCTGCCACGAGGATAGCCTCGCCACCATCCGACGGAACGAAGGTATTCTTTCCATTCGCCTTGCGGCGGAATACTCCCTCCATCACCTGGCACGGAGCATTGAGGTGGTAGTTGTACTTAGGTTTTTCTACGATAAAATCGTCGAAAAGCAGTTCCTCTAACACATCCATACACAACACTTTGGCTGGATGCGTGTCCAGATGGAGTATACGATAGATGTCCTTGAGAGCAAGCGACTCACTACCCTTGCTCTGGAAGAGGTCCACCATCAGGGCTATCAGCTCCTTCTTGGTGATGCGTTTTCCGCCTTTTTTGTTTGATTTGCTCATAGTAAACTACGCTTTTACAGTTTCAGATAGCAAATATAGCAAAAAATAACGAACATTGTATATCTTTTAGGCATTTTTTGCTCGAAAAATCTTATCTTTGCATCCAGTTAACAAATATAGCACAGTAGAATGACCATTCTGATAACTGGAGCAAGTGGATTCATAGGTAGTTTTATCGCAGAAGAGGCATTGCAGAAAGGCTACGAGGTGTATGCCGGAATGCGTTCTTCAAGCAGTAAAAAGTACCTTCCCGACTCTCGTATTCACTTTGCAGAACTCGACCTTTCCTCGCTGGATACCCTGCGAGGGCAACTTCGTGCGCTCCGCACAGAGATGGGAGGTCGAGGATGGGACTACGTAGTGCATGCTGCAGGAGCCACCAAATGCCCCAACAAGGAGGAATTCTACCGCACCAACACCCTCGGAACCCAGAACCTGGTGAAGGCGTTGCAGGCAGAGGATATGGTGCCCCAGCGCTTTGTCTTTGTGAGCAGCCTGAGCATATTTGGTGCTATCAGGGAAGAGAAAGTCACCTCTCCCCAAGGGGAGAATAAGGGAGGGCAAAGCAGTCTGCTTTACTCCCCCATCCTGCTGACCGACACGCCTCGTCCCAACACGGCTTATGGAGAGAGCAAACTCAAGGCAGAGGAGTTTTTAAGAACCACAAGTGGATTCCCGTATGTCATTCTTCGTCCCACGGGTGTTTACGGTCCCCGCGAGCGCGACTACTTCCTCATGGCCAAGAGCATCAAGCAACATACCGACTTTGCCGTAGGATACAAACCTCAGGAAATCACCTTCATCTATGTGCGCGATCTGGTTGCCGCTATCTTCCTGGCCATCAAGGCCGAATGTGTGGAAGGCAAGGCTTACTTCCTGAGCGACGGAAAGGTGTATCACAGCCGCAGATTCAGCGACCTGCTGCAACAAGAAATGGGCAATCCGTGGGTACTGCACATCAAGGCTCCCCTTTGGTTTCTCAAGACTGTTTGTGCCGTTTCGGGTACCGTGAGCGGTTGGATGGGCAAGACCAGCACCCTCAACCTCGACAAGTACCACATCCTAAAGCAACGCAACTGGCAATGCGACATCGAACCGGCTCGACGCGACCTTGGCTACCAACCCGAGTGGCCTTTGGAACGTGGCGTGAAAGAGACCGTCAAATGGTACAAAGAGAATAAATGGTTATAGAAAAACGTAAAAACTATGATAAAAGATTTGTTGAAACGCTTACCAGCGAGTGAATTCCAAAAGGGCATCTGGCCTGTTGAGTGGGCAATGATTGCCTACACCATCTTCACATTGATATTGACATCCCTCTTCATCGTGAATTTGGTAGACCCCATTCCAATGATTTTGCTTCGCGTGGGCAGTATGGCTTTGATTGCCATCGTGTTTTGGATGTACAAGGCACACCCTTGCCGCCTCACCACCTACCTGCGCATAGCATTGGTGATGGTAACACTTAGCCGTTGGTACCCTGACACTTACGAGTTCAACCGCTTGTTCATCAACCTCGACCATGTCTTTGCTGGTTGGGAACAGAGTCTGTTTGGTTGCCAGCCTGCCTTGATTTTCGGTCAGAACTTCCCCGACTGGTGGGTGAGCGAACCCCTTTACATGGGTTACTTTGCTTACTTCCCCATGATATTCCTTTTGGTAACATGGTTCTGGGTGAAGCGTCCCGAGGCATTGCAACGCATTGCCTTCATCATCATTGCCAGTTTCTTCCTATATTACATTATCTATATCTTCGTGCCCGTAGCCGGTCCTCAGTACTATTATGCCGCACCGGGAGTGGATGCCGCTAATGGCGTGTTCCCCGAAATGGGACACTATTTCCACGACATGCGCGAAATGTATCCTCAGGTAGGAGTCGACGGTCCCTTCCACAGTTTGGTGAGCATGGCTCACGAGGCAGGCGAACGTCCCACCGCAGCCTTCCCCAGCAGCCACATTGGTGTTGCCACCATCTTGCTTATTCTCGCAATGAAACACCGACTGAAGGCGCTCACTTTCATCCTGTTGCCTCTCTACCTCCTGCTTTGTGCCGCTACGGTTTATATCCACGCCCACTACCTGATTGATGCCATTGCAGGTTTCATCACATCGTTCATCGTGTACTTCACCCTAAGCTGGGCCTACAAGCGTTTCTTTGACACGCCTGTGACGCATCCAATAGGTGACTGATATGATTCGACGCATTTTCCTATCCTTACACATACTGGTCCTGTGCTCTGTCCTGAGGGCACAGGACAGTCTTGTTGTATCCACTCCCGACATTGCCGAGCAACAGGCTGACACAAGTGCCTCCTCGTCTTTCTGGCATCGCGGACTGATAGGAAAACTGGTGAATTATCTCGATAAAGCCAACACCCCCAAACCTCTTGACAAGTTCGACTTCAGTTTGATTGGCGGACCGTTCTACAACAAAACGGCAGGCTTTGGCGTCGGACTTTGCGCCTCTGCCCTCTACCACTTGCAACCCACCAACAAGTCGCTTCCGCAGTCCAACTTCTCGCTTACCGCCCAACTTACCACCAAGGGCATGATCAATGTCTTTGCCCGTGGTCACAACTACTTGCCCAACGACCGTTTCCGTTCTGACTACGAGATACAGTTCACCTCATTCAAGACCGAATTCTGGGGTCTGGGATTTGAAAATGCCGACAACGACGACAACAAATGCTTCTATACGCGTAACCAAATACAGGTTACGGCCAACTTCTTAGGGCGCCTGGCCCGCAATCTTTACCTGGGTCCGTCGGTTTACTACTCCCTATATTATGCCGACAAACGAGAGGAACTGGCCAACATATTGCTGGACGACAGACCGCACCACACCAGTACCCTGGGGCTGGGAATCAACTTCTGCTACGACTCGCGCGACGTAAGCCTGAACCCCACAAAGGGCATCTATCTCAACCTGGAACAACGTGCCTTGCCCGAATGCTTTGGCAATCATGCCTCATTCACCACCACCGAACTCGAACTGACGGCTTTCACACCTTTATGGAAAGGTTGCGTGCTGGGCGGTGAACTGCATACGCTCATCAACTGCGGTAACAACGTGCCCTGGACAGAATTCGCACGTATTGGCAGTATCTTCAGAATGCGTGGTTACTACGAAGCGCGCTATTCCGACCGCAACACCATTGAGGGACAGTTGGAGTTTCGCCAGCACATCCACGGACGCAGTGGTATGGTGCTATGGGCAGGCTTTGCCAATGCCTTCCACGACACCCACACATGGCGCTTTCGCCACACCCTACCCAACTACGGCATTGGTTATCGTTGGCGCTTCAAGCCCGACGTCAACATCCGTTTCGACCTTGGCGTCTCACGCAATGGCCCGGGCTTTATCTTCTCGATTGGAGAAGCATTCTGATTTACGTTCTCCCCTCATCGATTCTTCGTCAGTTTTTGTCTCACATGATGGCAATCGCCTTATCCCGATAGGATGAAACGCCATCTAATAAAGCAGAAGATTGACTCGAAGGTTTTCGTTTTTTCCGAATTCGGGAAGAACATCAAACCTTTGTCTTGTACGCCACCCATCATGTAACGATTGTTTACTACCCTACTTCTCATCGTCTTCGTGCAACCATCTTCCGAAGTGTTTCTACTCTACAACTAATCAAATCCCAATCATATTCCAATGAAACTACAATATTTTCTAAGAATCATTGGACTTTGATTGGAGTTTAATTGGACTTTGATTGGAATTTGAGTACACAAACCTCAGAAGAACACAAGAGACAAAGAATAGTCATTGTACGACTGACAGGATGAGAAAACTGAGCATTGGCAGGAGGTTAACAAACAACATTTTGTTGCCATGTTTTACTTTACAGCATTGCAGAATGAATGCTGAAGAATGCAAGAAACAGCGAGATTCTTGTTGGACATGGTTCCCATTACCATTCAGGAACAGCCACAGCCGGTTGCTCCCTTGGTAAATAAAAATGTAATTGCAGATTTGCTGGACATCGTACCCGATGACATTGAGATAAACGATGAAAAAAAATTGAAGTGTCAGAGGATACGCCGGTACTGATTAAATGTTCTGGTTGCAATAAGAGGCTTAAAAGCGGAAACATGTATACTTATACGAAGACACGAATAAAACAATTAACCATACAGACATAGAATCCCCGTCCAGTACGTACCGGACGGGGATTCTCTATATTTGTTTGCTGTCAAACGAACCACTTTTTCCCATTGTGGGTTGAGTGGCCTGTTGACCAACGTCTGTCACCAAACCGTTGTCTGTTGACCGTTGTCTGTTGTCAACAATTACAAGATGGTGCAACCAGAGCAGGGCTTCAACTGCTTGAAGAAGTCGTTACCCTTGTCGTCAACGAGGATGAATGCGGGGAAGTCCTCAACGGTAATCTTCCAAACGGCCTCCATACCAATCTCGGGGAACTCAACGCACTCGATGCTCTTGATACTGCTCTGTGAGAGAACTGCTGCCACGCCACCGATAGTACCGAGGTAGAAACCACCGTACTTCTTACAAGCGTCGGTAACACACTGAGCACGGTTACCCTTGGCAATCATTACGAGGCTGCCACCATTAGCCTGGAACTCGTCAACATAGGGATCCATACGACCAGCAGTGGTGGGACCCATTGAACCGCAAGGATAGCCTTCGGGAGTCTTGGCAGGACCAGCGTAGAGTACAGGATAGTCCTTGAGGTACTGAGGCAGACCCTCACCTGCATCCAAGCGTGCCTTGAGTTTAGCGTGAGCGATGTCGCGAGCCACGATGATGGTACCCTTCAAGTTTACGCGCGTGCTTACGGGATACTTGCTCAACTCTGCACGAACAGCGTCCATACCCTTGTCGAGGTCGATCTCGATGGTGTTGGCACCCTCGCCAGCCTTTGCGTACTCAGCGGGAATCAACTCGCCGGGATTAGCATCCATCTTCTCAATCCAGATACCCTGCTCGTTGATCTTTGCCTTGATATTGCGGTCTGCCGAACAGCTGACACCCATACCAACGGGCAGAGATGCACCGTGACGGGGCAGACGGATAACACGAACGTCGTGTGCCAGATACTTACCACCGAACTGTGCACCCAAACCAATCTTGTAGACCTCCTTGAGGAGCTTCTCCTCGAGGTCGAGGTCACGGAAAGCACGACCGGTCTCGTCGCCAGTAGTGGGCAGAGAGTCGTAGTACTTGATAGAACCAAGCTTCACGGTGAGGAGGTTCTTCTCGGCGCTGGTACCACCGATAACCACACAGATGTGGTAGGGGGGACAAGCTGCTGTTCCGAAGTGCTTGATCTCCTCAACCAACCAAGGCAACAAGGTACCCTCGTTCTGGATGAGTGCCTTGGTCATGGGGTAGAAATAGGTCTTGTTGGCAGAGCCACCACCCTTTGCTACGCAAACGAACTTGTATTCTGCTCCTTCGCAAGCCTCGATGTCAATCTGAGCAGGAAGGTTGCACTTGGTGTTCACCTCATCATACATGTTGAGGGGAGCGTTCTGAGAATAACGGAGGTTGTCCTCAGTATAGGTGTTGTACACACCACGGCTCAACGCCTCTTCGTCCTCGAAACCTGTCCATACCTGCTGACCCTTCTCAGCGTGGATGATAGCAGTACCGGTGACCTGGCAGAAAGGCAGAATGCCCTTGGCTGCAGTCTCGGCATTGCGCAGGAACTGCAGAGCCACATACTTGTCATTCTCGGTTGCTTCGGGATCCTTCAGGATTTTGGCAACCTGAAGGTTGTGCTCGCGACGAAGCATGAACTCAACATCGTGGAAACACTGTTGTGCCAACTTGGTCAATGCCTCGGGAGAGACCTTCAGCATCTTGTGACCTTCGAACTCGCTGACAGAGACACCCTCTTTGGTCAGCAAATAATACTCAGTCTTGTCCTCGCCCAACTGGAACATAGGAGCATACTTAAAATCTGCCATTGCTTATTTTTGTATTTATTTATAGTTGATGATTTCTTTTCGCAAAAATAATACTTTTTTTTTGAAATGAAGAAAATAGACGAAAGAATTAGGTTTTATAAAATAAAAAATAATGGTTTGCGAATCACTCAATATGTTTTTTTACTATCTTTGCACCTGTATTCAGTAGCCCTCCACTGCCCCTTGTGAAACTGAAGATAATTCTCGTCAGCAGGGAACAGAATGAGAGGGATTGTGTTTAAGGTAAAATAATCAATTCTCAATTTTTAAGTTATGGAACATGTAATCCCCGCATGGATGCTAATTCCCTTTGTGGTGCAGTTGCTTTGCATCGCCATCTTGCCTCTTACCAAAGTAGGAGAATGGTGGGAGCACAATTCGCATAAGTTGCTCGTGTCTCTTTTTCTGGGTGTGCCAGTTGCCACCTGGCTTATTGCACAAGGTATGGGACATGAAATAGAGCATCAGATGGTGTACGACTACATCCCCTTCATCCTCTTGCTGATGGCGCTCTTCGTCACTACCGGAGGTATCTGCATCAAGGGTGACCTCAAGGCCACACCGCTTACCAACACCGTCATCCTGGCTATCGGTTATCTGCTGGCCTCGTTTATGGGAACCACTGGTGCAGCCATGTTGCTCATTCGCTTGCTGATACAGACCAACAGCCAGCGTAAGCACAAGACGCACACCATACTCTTCTTCATTGCTGCCGTAGCCAACTGTGGCGGTATCCTTACTCCGCTTGGCGACCCCCCATTGTTCCTGCTCTTCCAGAAGGGAGTACCCTTTGAGTGGTTCTTCGGCATGTTGCCCCAGTGGATTACCGTTGGCGTACTCTTGCTCGCTACCTACTATATCGTAGATACCTTCCAATATAAGAAGGAGAGTACAGAAGACTTGGCTGCTGATGAATCGGAGAAGGTAAAGATGACTGCCACAGGTCTTATCAACGTCTTCTGGTTGCTGTGCGTCATCGCTGCAACCATGTTCATCAACAAGACCTACATCCCTGCAATGGGTGAGCACGATGCACCTTTCTTCATCAAGCTGTTGCGCGAGTGGGTGTTCATCTTCATCATCATTATGTCTATGGTTACCACCAAGCGTAGCGTACGCGTGGACAACGATTTCTCGTGGACTCCCATCCTTGAGGTGGCATGCGTGTTCTGCGGTATCTTTGCTACCATGACTCCCGCCTTGATGTTCCTCCAGCAGAATCCTCTGCCCGTAAGCGAACCCTGGCAGTTTGTGTACTGCACCGGTGCGTTGTCGGCCTTCCTCGACAATGCTCCTACGGCAATGGTGTTCCATGCTACTGCCACTACGTTGGTTGATCCCGCTACTCCCGGACTTGTGGCAGGCATCTCTGAGATACTGCTCAAGGCTATCTCAATGGGTGCAGTATTCTTCGGAGCCCTCACTTACATCGGCAATGGTCCCAACTTCATGGTTAAGAGCATTGCAGAGCAGAGTGGCATCAAGATGCCTTCGTTCTTTGGATATATGTTCAAGTTCTCGCTCGTGGTTTGTCTGCCCATCTACATCATTGTGCAACTTCTTTTCTGCTAAGGTGATGACAGACCACCTTCCGTCCCCCTTTTCTTCTGCCCTGCGAGCGAAGTATCGGTCTTCGGCATGCTGAGCGAGGGGGAAGCGGATACGTTTTGCAAACCACAGCAAAGGCTTATTCGCCGTTTAGTGGTTTAGGCAAATAGTGATTTAGGCAAAATTACAAATGCAATACCAGACAGCAAACCAAACTTTCCTAAACGACTATACGACCAAACGACTAAACGAATAGCAAATAGATAACTAGTAAACAGATAACTATACGAATAAACAACTATATATCGTCCTCGGCAAATGCTGAGGACGATTTCTTTTTTTATCTTTTTAGCATCTTTTATTTGGCATTCTTAGGTTATGGACGTATAATTGTTTTGTGAAAACTTGCGAATAAACACAGAAAGATGTAAACAACCTAAAAAAAGAACTATGAGACAAGTAAAGATTATCCCGAGCATCACTACTCGTGACAGTGCAGCATTTGAGATGTACCTCACGGACATCGGGCGTGAAGAAATGATCAGTACAGAAGAAGAGATTGAACTTACACAAAGGATTAAGAAAGGGGATATTGAGGCCCGCAACAAACTGGTTAATGCTAATCTTCGCTTTGTTGTGAGTGTGGCCAAGATGCACCAGAACCAAGGTTTGCCACTTGCCGACCTAATAGATGAGGGCAATATCGGATTGATAAAGGCTGCCGAGAAATTTGATGAAACGCGTGGATTCAAGTTTATTTCGTATGCTGTGTGGTGGATTCGCCAAAGCATACTGAGCGCTCTGGCAGAGAATGGCCGTATGGTTCGCTTGCCACAAAATCAAGTAGGCATGATCAACAAACTGCAAAAGGAAATTGCTAAGTTTGAACAGGAGTACGGCAGGGCACCCAGCGCAGAAGAAATTGCGGAGATAGTAGGAGAAACGGACTATAAGGTGCGCGAACTACTGGCCACCAATTCACGCCACACATCAATCGATGCGCCTTTTAAAGACGGAGAGGACGGATGTATGGGTGACACACTAAAAGACGAAAATGCTCCTCGAACAGATAATGCCTTGATGGAAGAGTCGTTGTGCAAGGACCTGGATCTTGTATTGGAAGCACTTAGCGAACGAGACAGACAGATACTGAAAATGCACTTCGGAATAGGCTGTACGGAGAAGTCGCTCGACGAAATTGCCGATTCCATGAAACTTTCGCGTGAACGCGTACGTCAAATCAAAGACAAGGCAATTGCCATACTCCGCAATTGCAAGAGAAGCAATGTGCTGAGAGCGTATCTTTAAAGGTTAGAGGTTAATGGTTAGAGGTTAGAGACCATGCTGAAAGGTTTGAGGTTAATGGTTAGAGGTTAGAGACCATGCTGAAAGGTTTGAGGTTTATGGTTAGAGGTTAGAGACCATGCTGAAAGGTTTGAGGTTTATGGTTAGAGGTTAGAGACCATACTGAAAGGTTTGAGGTTTATGGTTAGAGACTCTCAACTCTCAACTTTCAACTGACTCTAAACTCTACACTTTAAACTTTAAACT